>CAJMEU010000001.1 GCA_905212515.1 uncultured Oscillospiraceae bacterium
AATAGCTGTAAGGCTATTTTTTCGGCCACGTGGCCAGTTCTCTGGCCACGGCCATGAGGATCAGTTTTTTTATTGCGGAGCAATAAAAAATAGCTGTAAGGCTATTTTTTCGGCCACGTGGCCAGTTCTCTGGCCACGGCCATAAGAATCAGTTTTTTATGGATCGCGCGGCGATCTATAAAAACAGAAAACGAGGCGAAGGCAATGGCGATTGTTTTGATGGGGATCGGCGTTTTGATCATCCTCTTGTGGTTTTTTCTGCGGCCCGGGCGCTATACCGAGGCCCAGAAGGCCCTGGTGTACGGCGTGAACCACGCCCACCGGGGCCTGCACAGCCGGGATAAGGCCGTGCCCGAAAACAGCCTGCCGGCCTTTCGCGCGGCGGTGCAGCGCGGCTACGGCATCGAGCTGGACATCCAGCTGTCCCGGGACGGGGAAGTGGTGGTGTTCCACGACGACACGCTGGACCGCGTGTGCGGCGTGCACGGCCGGGTGGACGCCTTCTCTTTCGCCCAGCTGCGCGACATGCGCCTGTGCGGCACGGGCGAGACGCTGCCCCTGCTGACGGAGGTGTTCGACGTGGTGCAGGGCAAAACGCCCATCATCATCGAACTGAAGACGGGCCCGCGCCGCGCCGAACTGTGTGAGCGCGCGCTGCCCCTGATGCGCCAATATGAAAAGCAGTACGGCGGCGTGTACTGCATCGAGAGCTTTGACCCGCGCATTGTGCGCTGGTTCAAAAAGAAAGCGCCGGATATCCTACGCGGCCAGCTGACCGACCGGCCGCAGAATTTTGAGCACGAGCCCTGGGTGCTGAAAATGGCCCTGGGCAACCTGCTGACGAACGTGGCCGCCCGGCCCCAGTTCATCGCCTACGGCCCGGGCAAAAAGCCGCCCTTGGCCCGTCTGGCCGAGGCAATGGGCGCCATCCGCGTGTGCTGGACCGTGCGCCCGGAGGATGACGTTGCCGCCAAGGAAGAGGAGAACGACGCGGTGATCTTCGAATTTTACACCCCAAAGCCCAAATTCAAATGATGCGGGTGATCCTTTCGCCGGCAAAGCAAATGACGGCCGACGACGTGCTGCCGCCCACGGCCCTGCCCGCCCTGCTGGACAAAACCGAACGCCTGCTGGCCGCGCTGCGGGCGCTGGAGCGTCCCGCGCTGAAAAAGCTGCTGGCCTGCAACGAGGCCTTGGCCAGCGCCGCTTTTACGGACCTTGCCCGCCTGCAGCCCCGCCGTCTGGCGGTGCTGACGCCGGCGCTTTTTGCCTATCATGGCATCCAGTACAAATATATGGCCCCCGGCGTGTTCACGGAAGAGGAATTGGCCTACGTGCAGCGCCATGTGCGCATTCTCTCGGGCCTGTACGGCGTGCTGCGCCCCTTTGACGGCGTGGGGCCCTATCGGCTGGAGATGCAGGCGAAACTTTCAGTGGACGGCTATAAGGACCTATACGCTTTTTGGGGCGGCGACCTGGCGCGCCAAGTTGCCGGGGACGGCGCCGAGGCGGTGGTGGACCTGGCCAGCGCCGAGTACAGCCGGGCGGTGATTCCCCACCTGCCGGCGGGCGTGCGCCGGGTGAAGTGCGTGTTCGGCCAGCGCCTGGGCGGCAAAACGGTGGAAAAGGGCGTGTATGTGAAGATGGCCCGGGGCGAGATGGTGCGCTGGATGGCCGCCGTGGGCGCCCAAAGGCCGGAGGATCTGCGGGAGTTTACCGGCCAGGGGTACGCCTTCCGGCCGGAATTGTCCGGCGAAGATACTTATGTGTTTATCAAATAGAATTTTGGCGCCCTGCTGTTTGGCAGGGCGCTTTCTATGGATTTAAGAAAATTTTAAGACTTGTTTCAGGGTGTTTTCAGATTCATCTGCTAAGATAAAAAGCGAAAGGATGATGAAAATGCCCGCTTCCTCTGTCTCGTATGATCCACGCGTCCAACGCGCCCGCATGGCGGCACGGCGGCGGCAGCGCCGCCGGCGGAAATTGGCGCGCCGTCTGGCCGGCCTGTTGTGCCTGGCCTGCGGGGCGCTGTGGCTGTTGGCGGCGGGCGCCGCGCCCCGGGCGCCGATGTCCGCCGCCGGTACCTTGGCCCGGCCCGCAGACGGGCAGGCGGGCGCTTGGGATTCGGATACCCGCGCTGCCCTGGAGGCCCTGGTACAGACCCAGCCCCAGGTGCAGGCGATGCTGGACCAGCCCGGCCGCTGGCCGGCGGAGGTGGCCGCCCTGCTGGCCCGCAACGCCGAGGCACTGGATTTCGTGCTGGCCTACCCGGACATCAAGGACGACGCCCCGCCCCAGACGGTGGGCGAAGTGCAGCAAGGCACCCTGCCGCAGCTGCTGCAATGGGACCAGCGCTGGGGCGCGGCGTCCTACGGCGGCGGTATTCTGGCCGTCACCGGCTGCGGGCCCACGGCCCTTTCCATGGTGGCCTGCGGTTTGACGGGGGACGGCACCCTGACGCCGGCCCGCATCGCCGCCTGGGCGGATGCAAGGGGCTATGCGGGCGCCGGCGGCACCAGCTGGGAGATGATGTACGCGGGCTGCGAGGCCTTCGGCCTGCGGGCCGAGGAGATCCCCCTCACGGAAAGTGCGGTGTACGGCGCCCTGGAGGCGGGCCGCCCCATCATCTGCAGCGTGCGCCCAGGGGATTTCACCACGGTGGGGCACTTCATCGTGCTGGCGGGCGTGCAGGACGGCCGGCTGCGCGTGCTGGACCCCAACAGCCCCGCCCGCAGCGCGCAGGCTTGGGACTACCAGCGCCTGGAGCCACAGATCAAAGCCCTGTGGGCCTATGACGCCGCCTGACCCGGCAATACAGAAAACGCCGCTGTGAATTTTCACAGCGGCGCTTTTTTGTGGGGAGGGATCAGTTCCCAATGAGGAAATCCAGCACGTTCATGCCGTCGTCCGTCTCGGCCTTGTACAGCTCGGTATAGCCGCACTGCATACAGCTGACGGTGATGAACTTCTTGTTCTGCACGTCGAACAGCTTGGCGAAATTGCCGCCCGTAGCCTGGAACTGGTCGGATTCATAGCTCTCGCAGCCGCATTTGGGGCACACATAATGGATGCGTTCCATAGATCATTCTCCTTTAAAAATTCGCTCCTGTATGGTTTTATTATACGCCGTGGGGCAGCCGCCCACAAGCCCAAGCTTTGTAAAAATAAACGCTGGGAGGATTGTTTCAGGCCAGGTTCAGCTTTTTGGCCAGCAGCCAGCGGGTGAGGAAGAAATACGCCGCGCCCAGCGCCCCCAGCAGCACCGTCCAGCAGCCCAGGGCCAGCGTGGCGATCTGCAGGGCTTCGTCCACCTGCGGCGCCGTGCTCATCAGATCCAAGAAGGAAACGCGCAGGCCGGGGGACAGGGCGGCGGCGATGACTGCGACCATCACCAGGACCTGCAGCGCCACGTTCAGCGCCACCCACACGCCTACGCTGGCAGCCAGGCGGCTGTTCGGCCAGCGGCCGCCCACCGCACAGGAGAGGTATACGCTGAGGTATACATAGGAAAGGCCCGCCAGCGCCATCAGCACCAGCGCCAGGATGAACGGCCAGGGCAAAGGGGACGCGGATTCCCACACCGCGACGGGGGCGGCGAAAAAGAAGGGCACGGCCTGCAGGAACATACTAAACGCCACGGCCACGAGGGCCGCCAATGTCCACAGCACGGCGCACAGCAGCTTGGCGCCGATATGCTGGGCCGGCGTCACGGGCAGGCTGAAGGCCAGGTAGCCTTCGTCGCCCAACATGCGGTAGAAGCGCTGCACGCACAGCACCATCACCACCACCATCAGCGCCAGCACGGCCAGGATCAGCAGGAACAAAGTCAACGCGGACAAAATTTGCAGGGCCGGGCCGGCGCCGGACGCGCTGAAATGGACATTCAGGCCGTTTACCCCAGCCGCGGCTAAAGCGAGCACCAGATACCCGCCCAGCATGGGCAGCATGGTGCGGCCGGTCTGCCGCAATTCGTGTTTCATCAATTTGCCGAACATTTGAATACCTCCCGGAAAACAGCGTCCAAGCTTTGGCCTTCTTTCTGGCGGATGTCGTCCGCCGCGCCGGACAGCACCACTTCGCCGCCGCGCAGCATCACCACGTCGTCCAGGATGTTTTCCACGTCGCCGATCAGGTGGGTGGACAGCAAAATAGAAGCCTCTTCGCTGTAATTTTGAATGATGGTGGATAAAATATACTCCCGCGCCGCCGGGTCCACGCCGCCGATGGGCTCATCCAACAGGTACAGCTTGGCGGCGCGGCTCATGACCAGCGCCAGCTGCACTTTGTCCAGCGTGCCCTTGCTCATGGCGGAGAGCTTCATCCGGGGCTCGATGGAAAGATCGGCCAGCATGGCTTTGGCCTTGGCGGCGCTGAAATCGGGGAAGAAATCCGCGAACAGATACAGCACATCGTCCACGCGGCTTTGGCGGGGCAGGAACACCCGGTCGGGCAGGTAAGCCGCTTCCAGTTTGGAGCGGGGCCCCGGCGCCTGCCCGCACACGGAGATGGTGCCGCCGTCGGGCGTCAGCAGGCCCGCGGCCAGCTTGATCAGCGTGGTTTTGCCCGCGCCGTTGGGCCCCAGCAGGCCCGTGATGCGCCCCGGCGCCACCGAAAAGGTGACGGCGTTCAGCGCACGGTGAGAGCCATAGCGCTTGGTCAGCGCTTGGCAGGATAAACGATCCATTACGATTCCTCCTTTTCTGCTGCGGCTTCGGCGTCCAGCAGGGCCGCAGCCTCTTGGGCCGACAGGCCCAAAGCACGCATCTGCGTTAAAAATGCCCGCGTCTGTTCCCGGGCCAGCCCGGCGCGCAGCGCGGCCAGTTTCGCACCGTCGCTGGTGACGGTGCGCCCCGCGGTGCGGTGCGTCTCCAGCAGGCCCCGCGCCTCCAGCTCGGTGAGGGCCCGCTGCATGGTATTGGGGTTCACCGCAGCTTGGGCCGCCAGTTCCCGCACGGCGGGCACCCGTTGGCCGGGCGGATATTCCCCGGTGAGTATGGCTGCTTCCAGCCGCTCTACAAGCTGTACGTACACCGGCCGGTCGGGTCGGATCTCCCATTTCATCAGCATTCACGTCCTTTGTGTCACTGTATTAAGGAACTAATACAATAATACACCGTCCCCACAAAAAGTCAAGAGGTTTTATAAGATTTTTTTGCGCGCTTTTTTGCGGCAAAAGGGTAGACAAACCCCAAAAGGTATGATATAATAACTTTCGCTGTGGAGGCTTAGCTCAGCTGGTTAGCGCGTTCGGTTCACATCCGAGAGGTCATGGGTTCGAGTCCCTTAGCCTCCACCAAACAGAAGGCCCGTAGATAAAGCATCTACGGGCCTTTTTGTTTTGTAAAGTACACACTTAGGTACACACTTTTTTGTTTTCATAGAGTATTTTGTTGAACGCCTGTTCTAGTAGTGTGGCTGTGGCGTCGTCCTGGCCTTCGACGGCGTGGGCGTAAGTGCCCCAGGTGTCCATACTTTGGGAATGGCCCACTAGTTTCTTTACGATGCCCTCCGGCAACACCTGCACCACGCTCACAAACGTGTGGCGCAATTCGTACAAAGAGACCGGCGATATGCCATTGTGGGCCGCAAAACCTTCCAGCGTTTGTATAGCTGCTGTTCTCTTGGGATATCGAACACCGGGCCGTCAGACGGTGAAATATCACGCTGGGCTTCCAGCTCCATGCGCCCCAGCTGCGCCAACACGATGGTGCGAACAGCATTGGAGTTCTTGCCTTGCGTGACCTCACCGAAGGCGTTGATCGCACGTCCGATGTGGATCTCGCCGCCTTGTACGTCAGACCAGCGCAGGCCCAGCAGTTCGCCGGGGCGCACTCCCGTGCGCACGCTCAAAGCGGACTCCCACCAGGGAACCAGCGATTTGGTAAAAGGCAAGGCCCGTCTTGTTATAAGACGGGCCTTTGCCTTGCTGCGGGATATTTTGCCGGACGGTCAAAAACCTGATTTTGACCATCTGCCGGCGATCTTCCATTATCCTCGCCAGCCACCCAGATAAGCGAGGCTGGGCTTGGGGGTGCGGGCCTGGGTGGAACGGTTGACCGCGACGAGGCCGAAGCGCATGGCGTAGCCCTTCTGCCACTCAAAGTTGTCCAGCAGGCTCCAGTGAAAATAGCCCTTGACGGGCAGGCCGTCCGCGATGCAGCGCTGCACGCCCTCCAGCGCGGTGCGTATGAACGCCGCGCGGCGGGTGTCGTCGTCGGTGGCAATGCCGTTTTCCGTGATGTAAATGGGGCCCTTATAATCCGCGGCCACCTTGCGCACCACATGCTCCAGGCCTTCGGGATAATATTCATACCCGGCCTGCGTCAATTCGGCGCCCTGGGGGATGGGCAGCAGGCCTGCCGGGCCGATCAGGCTGCGGGTATAATTCTGCACGCCCAGAAAATCGTCGTGTTGGATGGCGGGCAGATAGTGGGAAAACTCCTTCTCCCATTCTTTTTCAGCGGTTTCCTCCCCGCCCTCTTGGGCCTGAAAATCGTGCAGCGACAGCGTCAGCCCCACCTGAAGATGGGGGCACAGCTTTTTAATGGCGTCCCGCGCGGCGATGTGGGCCCGGCAGATGATCTCGTCCCCGGCCGCCGTGCAGGGCGACTGGAACACGTGCACCGCCGACGGGTCAGCCAGGCCGAAAGCCCGGGCGCCTTCCAGGGCGCTGAGCTGCTGCTGTTCCAGCAGGGCCTTCATATTCATGCCCATCTGCACGGCGCCCTCTGCATTTTGGGCCGCCTTTTGCGCGGCCTGGGCCTGCATCATATAGCGCTTCATAATATCCGCGATCTGCAGCCGGATATTGGCCTCGTTGATGGTGCAGACAAGGCGCAGCTCACCGCCCAGACGCTCGATCACGTAGCGGCAATAGCGCACGAAATCGTCCACGACGCTTTCCGCCTCCCAGCCGCCTTTGGCGATCAGCCAGGCCGGGCTGGAAAAGTGGTGCAGCGTCACCATGGGCTCCAGGCCGTGGGCTTTACAGCAGCGGATGACGCTGCGGTAATGCTCGATCTCACGTTCTTCAAACTGGCCTTCCCGTGGCTCGACGCGTGCCCATTCGATGGAAAAGCGGTAGGCGTTGAGGCCCGCGTCCGCCATCAGCCGGATGTCCTCCTCATAGCGGTGGTAGTGGTCCACGGCGTGGCCCGAGGGCTCGGCATAGGTGGTGTGGGGGATGTTTTCCAGCGCCCAGCAATCGCTGTTGGCGTTGTTGCCCTCTACCTGGTGGGCGGCGGTGGAAGCGCCTACCAGGAAATCCGATGCAAATTTCTGCATGCTGTCTCGCTCCTTTTTTCTGCCGCCGCGCAGGTGGGACGGCTGTTTGATGGCTGTATCATAGCACATCTGTTTTTACCATGAAGGATCAAAACTCGTGTTAGAGGATGAAAATTCGTTGAACGGCAAAACCGACATGATTTTTTATCCCATAACATGAATTTTTGAATTTTCATCCTTCCCCATCAGACGCTATAATCAAAACGAAACAAGGCCCCGCAAAAGGGGCCGCGGTGCAAAATTGACGGGAGGAAATAAAAATGGCGAACAAAAAACCCACGGCCAGCGAGCTAGACGGGGTGCAGTACCGGCGGGCAAAGACCTGGCAGATCATCCTGTACGCCTGCAACGCCTTTGTAGGCATGAGCGTATACACCCTCATCGGCATGGCCAGCTACAGCGCCAGCATCGGCTACGGCATCAGCACGGCCATCGTCGGCCTCATTCTCACCAGCACCCGCATCCTGGATGCGGTCACCGACCCGCTGCTGGCGTTTGTTTACGACAAGGTGAATACCCGCTTCGGCAAGCTGCGCATTTTGCTGGTATCCGGTTTTGTGATCGAGGCATTGGCCCTGCTGGCGATGTACGATTTCATGTCCAGCAAGGGCTTCGGCATCGTGGTGTTCACGCTGCTGTACGTGGTATACGTCATCGGCTATACCATCACCAACATGACGGCCCAGACCATCCCGGCCATTATGAGCAACGATCCCAAGCAGCGGCCCACCATCGGCGTGTGGACCACGGCGTTCAACTATGTGATCCCCATGGTGTTGAGCATCGTGCTGAACGCCGTGCTGCTGCCCCTGTGCGGCGGTACTTACAACCAGGCGTTCCTGTCCCTGGCCAGCAAAGTGTGCGTCGGCATGGGCGCGGTGGGCATCATTTTGGTGTGCATCGGCGTGTCCGCCTTCGACAAGCCGGAAAGCTTTGCCGGCCTGGGCAAAAAGAAGGAACCGCTGAAGATCAGGGACATGGTGGATGTGATGCGGCACAACCGGCCCCTGCAATGCTATATCGCGGCGGCGGCCTCCGATAAGATCGCCCAGCAGGTGGCGTCTCAGTCCATCATCGTCACGATGCTCAACGGCATCCTCATCGGCAACATGGGCCTCTCCACGATCCTGAGCGCCATCGGCATGTTCCCCTCGATTTTGTTCGCGGTGGTGGGGGCGAAGTACGCCGGCAAGCACGGCGCACAGAAAGGCATCGTTATCTGGACCAGAGTGGGTATGGCGATCGCTGCGGTGATGGTGGTGTTCTTCGCCGTGATCGACCCCAAACAGATCGCCGTGATGGGCCCCATCATGATCCTTTACGTGGTGCTGACCTTTGCGCTGAACGGTGCGAAAATGTGCGTGACCACCTGCAACAACTCCTTTATGGCGGACATCATCGATTATGAACTGGACCGCAGCGGCAAGTACATCCCCGCTGTTGTCACCGGCACTTACAGCCTGATCGACAAGCTGGTATCCTCTTTCAGCGCCATCATCGCCACCGGCGCCGTGGCCCTGGTGGGCTACACCTCCACCATGCCCCAGCCCGGCGATGCCACCACCCCGGCGATTTTCTGGCTGACCATGGCGCTGTATTTCGGCCTGCCGATCCTGGGCTGGATCTGCACGCTGGTGGCCATGCGGCTGTGCAAGCTGGACAAGGCCGAAATGGTGAACGTGCAAAAGCGCATCGCGGAGAAAAAGGCCGCGGCAAGACTTGAAGTGATTGGCCAGCAAATCATAATAGGCTGCGGGGTTGGCCAGGAAAATGCGGTGGCGGCAATTTGCCGCAAGCGCTTGCTGGTCCCGCTATTTCAGGGGCGGGCGCTCCCGGTACTGCATGGGCGTGCAGCCGGCGACCTCGCTGAAAACGCGGCTGAAGTAATTGCGCGTGCCGAAGCAAAGCTGGTCGCTGATCTCCTGCACGCTCAGCGCCGTGCTGTGCAGCAGCACCTTGGCCCGCTCCACCTTGGCGAACTTTACATAATCGCTGACAGAGAGGCCGGTCTCCTCTTTGAACTTGTGGGTGAGATAGTATTCGGTGTAGCCCACCAGGGCGGCCAGGTCTTTGGCCAGGATCTTTTGCTCCAAGTGCATCTCGATGTAGTCGCAGCACTTCTGTACCTGTGCCGACAGCTGGGGGTTGGTGCGGCACTTGTGCACCCGTCGCACGAAATCGTCATACATCAGCGCGGGAATCGATGCTACGTCGGAGTATTCGCGGGCGCGCTCGGCGCTTTGAATATAAAAATCGCCCAGCGAATAGGCCTCCTCCGGCGAGAGGCCGCCCTCGATGGCGGCGCGGCAGACGATGGAGGTAAACACGGTGACGGACGTTTTCGCCTGGCGCAGCGGGTCCCGTCCCTGTACGGGCACGCCGGAACTGATGAGCATGGAGGCGCTCAGCGCGCTTTTGTAATTGAGGTCCCCCGTGCGCACCATCTGCAGCATGGCCTGCTCGGCCATCCAAACCTTGTGACGGTCCCGGTGTTCGGCAGACACCCGCGGCGCCCCGGCCGCCCCCTGGTGAAAGCCCAGGCTGCTGACGTCCAGCTTTTCCCCGGTAAGGCAGTAGTGAAGCATCAGCAGATAGCGGGAAAAAATGATGTTCTGTGCCACGGGGATCTTCGGCAGCGTATTGAGGAACTGGTGCTTCCACGCCAAACTGATCTCCAGCTTGTCGTAGTAATTGAACCACCTCTCCACTACCATCATGGACACGTCGTAAAAAAATGCCGGCCCGATGGCATAAGCGCGGTGCAGCGCGCCGTTTTCCCACTGGAAGTCCACGCCCCAGATCAGCCCCATGGCCGTGCCCAACACGGCAGGCGGGCCACCCTCCCGGCCAAGGCTGAGCATTTTGTCCTTACAGCCGAAGTTGGAAAACGCGGTGGACAGCAAGATTTCGTCCGGGCAATTGGAGGCCAGCAGCTGCCCTTCGGCGTCATAACACCAAGTGTAAAGATTGCTGCCGCAGCTGATCAGCTCTTGAAACAGTGCCAGTTTTTCTGTGATTTCCATGGGCACAGCCGCCTTTCTTGATGGGGATCGTCTTAATCATAATATAAAAATTATGGATTTGCGAGATGGAAATTCAAGAAATTGCGAAAAACAAAGGAAAAATTCCCCATTATCCTATATTTTTTGATCGGAGATTTGCTATGAGAAACATCAAAAGCCTGGAAAACGGCTGGATCTTTGTAAAAAACGCCGCCAATGCGCAGGAAGCGGCGCAGGCCAAAGGCGTCCCTGTGACGCTGCCCCACACCTGGAACGCCAAGGACGGCCAGGATGGCGGCAACGACTATCACCGCGGCACCTGTTGGTATGTGCACAGCCTGGCAAGGCCCGCCCTAGAGGACGGAGGCCGGGCCTATTTGGAGTTTAACGGTGCCGCCATGACGGCGGAAGTTTTCCTCAACGGCGAAAGGCTGGCCCGCCATGAAGGCGGCTACTCCGCCTTCCGGGTGGACATCACGGATCATCTGGCGCAAAAGAACACGCTGGCCGTCTCGGTGGACAACAGCGACAACGACGCCGTCTATCCCCAAAAGGCGGATTTCACTTTCTACGGCGGCCTGTACCGCGCGGTACATTTGATCACCGTGCCCGCCGCCCATTTTTCTCTTGACCATGACGGCGCGCCGGGCATCAAGGTGACGCCCATCGTGGACCTGGAAAGCCGCACCGCCGAGGTGACGGTGGAAGCCTGGGTTTCCGGCCCCGCCGGCCGCGTCAAATTTTGGACGGACGGCAGGGCGCAGGAAGCGCAGGTGCTCGGTGGACACGCAAAGACGGTATTTCACCTCAGCGATATCCGCCTGTGGGACGGCGTGGACGACCCGTACCTGTACACGGCGGCTGCCGAATTGTCCGGCGACCGGGTGGAGGCGCGCTTCGGCTGCCGCACCTTTGCGGTGGACCCGCAGAAGGGCTTTCTGCTCAACGGCCGCAGCTATCCGCTGCGCGGCGTGTCCCGCCATCAGGACCGCCAGGACGCGGGCAGCGCGCTGACGCCCGAGATGCACAGGCAGGACATGGACCTCATCCGGGAGATCGGCGCCAACACCGTGCGCCTGGCCCACTACCAGCACGCGCAGGAATTTTACGATCTGTGCGACGAGAACGGCATCGTCGTGTGGGCCGAGATCCCGTACATCACCATGCACATGAAAAACGGCCGGGCCAACACCCTCAGCCAGATGCGGGAACTGATCGTACAGAACTACAACCACCCCTCCATCGCCTGCTGGGGCCTGTCCAACGAGATCACGGCGGCCAGCGCCGTGGACGAAGACCTGCTGGAGAACCACCGCCTGCTGAACGCGCTGTGCCACGAGCTGGACCAAACGCGTTTCACCACCATGGCGAACGTGTTCATGCTGGAGACCGACAGCCCCATTTTGGAGATCCCGGACGTGAACAGCTACAACCTGTACTTCGGCTGGTATTTGGGGGAACTGGAACAAAACGACGCGTTCTTCGACGAATATCACGCAACCTATCCCGACCGCTGCATCGGCTTTTCCGAGTACGGGGCGGACGCCAACCCGCAGTACCAGTCCGCCGCGCCGGAAAAGGGCGACTATACCGAGAGCTACCAGGCGCTGTATCACGAACATCTGCTGGCCATGATCGAGGCGCGGCCATGGCTGTGGGCCACCCATGTGTGGAACCTGTTCGACTTTGCGGCCGACGGCCGCGACGAGGGCGGCAAGCACGGCGTGAACCAGAAGGGCCTGGTGACCATGGACCGGCAGCTGAAAAAGGACGCGTTTTATCTGTACAAAGCGGCGTGGAACAAAGCGGAGCCTTTCGTGCACCTGTGTGGTAGCCGCTATGTGGATCGCGCGGAGAATGTGACGGAAATCAAGGCGTACTCGAACCAGCCCGAGGTGGCGCTGTATGTGGACGGCAAACTGCTGGAACGCCAGACGGGCAAAACCGTGTTCCGCTTCCAGGTACCCATCAGCGGCGAGCACACCATCGAGGCCAAGGCGGGGGCCTACAGCAGCGTGATGCTGGTGCGCCGGGCGGCGCAGGAAAACCCCGACTATATCTTTGTCAAAAAGCAGGATGTGGTCAACTGGTTCGACCAGGACGCGTTCGATCCCGCCTGTTATTCGGTCTCCGACACCCTGGGCGAACTGCGCGCCAACCCCGAGGCGGGGGCCGTGGTGGAGCAGTTGATGGCCCGGGCCAGCGCCAGCCGCGGCGATGTGGCCGAGAGCGTGAAGGACAATCCGGCTTTGCAGCGCATGATGGACCGGATCACGCTGGTCAGCCTGCTCAAACAGGCAGGAAACATCGAGGAGGAAAGCATCAAACAACTCAACCGGGTGCTACAAAAGATCAAAAAAATCGTTTGAGGAGGATGGAATATGGAAAAGTTCGTTTGCAATCCCTTGGATCTGGAATACCGCTATCAATACCGCACCAGCCTGATGGGCGGCCACAGCCTGTCGCGGGAGGCGGCGGATCCCACGATGCTGCTGTTCCACGGCACCTATTACCTGTTCGCCTCCATGTCGGGCGGGTTCTGGTATTCGGACGATCTGGCGCAGTGGGATTTTAAAGAGACGCCGGAACTGCCGATCTACGACTACGCCCCCGATGTGCGGGAGATCGGCGGGCGCGTAGTGTTCAGCGCGTCCCGCCGGGGCGAGCCCTGCACCTTTTACGCCAGTGCCGACCCGCTGCACGAGGCTTTTCAGCCCCTGTCCGCGCCCTTCGATTTCTGGGACCCGGACCTCTTTGAGGACGACGACGGCCGGGTGTACCTCTACTGGGGCTGCACCAATTCAGAACCCCTCTGGGGCATCGAGATCGACCCCGCCACAATGCTGCCCCTTGGGGAAAAGCAGGCTTTGTTCGGCGAGAATGAAGCGCACCACGGCTGGGAGCGCAAGGGCGAGAACAACAAGCTGGGCGAGCCAAAAACAGAATACGAGCGCCTGGTGCGGCAATATGTGGGCACCAAGCCCTTCATCGAGGGCGCGTTCATGACCAAATACAAGGGCCGGTATTATCTGCAATACGCCGCGCCGGGCACCGAGTGCAATGTGTACGCCGACGGCGTGTATGTGGGCGACGCGCCTTTGGGCCCGTTCGCCTATCAGGCGCACAACCCCTTTTCCTCCAAACCCGGCGGGTTCATCACCGCGGCCGGGCACGGTAGCACGTTCCAGGATAAATTCGGCAATTGGTGGCACGTATCCACCATGCGCATCAGCGAAAACGAGAGCTATGAGCGGCGCATCGGCCTGTTTCCCTGCGCTTTTGACGCCGACGGCGTATTATACTGCAACCAGAATTTTTCCGATTATCCCTTTGCGCTACCTCAAGGGCCGCGCCGGGAGATGGATGCCGCCGCGCCGGGGACGGCGCTGCTGTCTTACGGCAAAAAGGCCGAGGCCTCCAGCGCGCAGGCGGGCTTTGGGCCGGAGAAGGGCACAGACGAAAACATCCGCACCTGGTGGGCAGCCTGCCCCGGCGACTCCGCCCCTTGGTACCGGCTGGACCTGGGCGGCGTGCGGCAGGTGGAGGCCGTGCAGGTGAACCTGGCCGACCATCAGCTGCCGGACCAGCATGTGCCTGAAGAGGATATGGTGAAAAACCAGACCGGCGCGCGGTACATCTATGTGCAGCCGCAGAAAACGGGCTTTCTCCTGGAGGGCTCGGCGGACGGGGAAACCTGGCGGACGCTGCTGGACACCCGCGCGGAAAACAGCGACCGCGCCCACGCGCTGTGGACGGCCGCCCAGCCGATAGCGCTGCGCTTTGTGCGCCTGCGGGCGTTTGCCATCCCCTTCGGCGGCGTGCCCGCCGTCAGCGGGCTGCGCGTGTTCGGCCGGGGCGGCGGCAGTGCGCCCGCGGCAGTGGAAGCCGTGCAGGCGCACAGGAGCGCGGACGGCCGCAACATCCTGCTGCAATGGGACGCGGCGCCCGGTGCCGACGGCTACAACGTGCGCTACGGCACCGCCCCGGACAAATTGTACAGCAGCTGGCAGGTGGTGGGCGCGGCACAGCTCGATCTGAGCACCGTCAACGCCGGGCAGCCCTATTCCATCGCCGTGGACAGCTACAACGAAAACGGCGTGACGGCCGGCGCGTGTTTCACGGTAAAATAAGGGAGGCAATCAACATGCCCATCAAGGCAGTACAGCAATTTATGCTGGGCTCCGTGCTCGGCAATGAACGGCAGGCGCGGGACACGCTGGCAAAAATGAAGGCCGCCGGATACGACGGCATCGAACTGTGCAGCTTCATGACCCATCCCATGGGGCTGATGATCAAAATGCTCACCAAGGCGGCGGGCATGCCTGTGGGCAAGGGCGGCGGCCTGGACTGGCACGCGCTGGTGCAGGAGGCGGGCCTTGCCGTGGTGAGCCTGCACACCGACCTGGGCACCCTGGAGTGGGACGCCGCCGCCCTGGCCGCCGAGGCGAAAAGCTATGGGACGCAGTACGCCGTCATCACCGGCATGTACCGTTTCGACTACGGCGACGAGGCCGCGGTGCGCGATCTGGCCCTGCGGCTGAACCGGGTGGGGGCGGCGCTGGCCAAAGAGGGCGTGCGCCTTTTATATCACAACCACAACTGCGAGCTGCGCCGGGTGAACGATACCCAGCGCGCCTACGAGGTGCTGCTGGAACAGACGGACTCCGCGTGCGTCAATTTTGAATTCGACAGCTACTGGTTCGCCGAGGGCGGCGCCGATGCCCTGGGCTGGATGCGGCGCTTGGGCCCGCGCATGAAGCTGTGGCACATCAACGACCGCGGCGCGCGCGTCGCCGGCCCGGCCATGACGCCCATTTTGAAAGCCGACAGCATGGAGCTGGGCACGGGCAACATGGACCTGGACGCTCTGGCGCAGCAGGCCCTTTCCGCGGACGTGGACGCCGTGATCCTGGAGAGCCACCGCAACTGGGTGGACCACTCGCCGGTGAAAAGCTTTGAGGTGAGCGCGGCGTTTATGAACCGACATTTTTAAGGAGGGATCACCATGGTGGATCTGAGACCGCATTTCATCACAGTGCCCCGCCCCTACAAAGAGGGAACGGTGGAAGTATTTGAACAGCCCGTCGCCGCGCAGGACGTGCAAAAGGCGACGCTGACCATCACCGCGCTGGGCGTTTACGAGGCGCAGCTGGGCGGCCGCAAGGTGGGCGACGTATTGTTCGCCCCGGGGTATACCTATTATCCCCGCGACCTGCACGTACAGGTGTACGACGTGACGCCCCTGCTGGCCGCAGGCGGGGCCGTGCTGCGGGTGTATCTGGGCCAGGGCTGGTACTGCGGGCGCTTTACCTGCGATAACAAAACGCAGATCTACGGCGAGGCCCCGGCCGTCGCCTGGGTGCTGGAGGTGACGCGGACGGACGGCGCCGTGGCGCGCTATTGCTCGGATGACGCGGCCGTGAAAGCGGTGAAAAGCCCTTACGCCTACGCGGGCCTTTACGACGGCGAGATCTACTGTGCCGATGGCGGTCCCGACGAGCCTGTGCAGCCCGTCCCCTACACGGGCAAGCTGCCCGAGGTGTTGGAGGAAAGCGGCATTGCCGTCAAAGTTCAGGAGGAACTGCCTGTGCGGGCCGTCCTGCCTGCGGGCGGCGTGACCATTTTGGACTTTGGCCAGAACTTCGCGGGCATCATCGAGATCGACCCCACAAAAATGGAGGGTGCGGCCCTCAAACTGCGCCACGGCGAAATTTTGAACCCGGACGGCAGCCTGTACACCGCCAACCTGCGCAAGGCAAAGGCCGAGCTGGTGTACCGCAAGGGCTCGGAGACGGAAAAATACCGCCCCCGCTTTACCTATATGGGCTTCCGCTACGTCGAGCTCTCGGGCGTGCCGTACCGGGAGGGCCTGGTGACGGCCTACGCCGTGTACAGCGACATGGAGCGCACGGGCGAATTTTCCTGCGGGCATCCGCTGGTGCAGCGGCTGTATGAAAATCAGGTGTGGGGGCAGAAATCCAATTACGTCGAGGTGCCCACCGACTGCCCTCAGCGCGACGAGCGCATGGGCTACACCGGCGACGGCCATGTGTTTGCCCGCACCGGCGCGTACAATTTTGACACCGAAGCCTTTTGGGCCAAGTTCCTCAAGGACATCCGCTACAGCCAGCAGGACAACAGCGAGGGCTATGTGGGCCCGTCCATCCCGGCCCAGGGGCCGGCGGGTATCGGCTTTTTGACCATGCTGGAGTGGAGCAGCTGCGATACCATCGTGCCGGAGATGCTTTATTGGCAGTACGGCAGCGACGAGCACCTGCGCCGCCAGTATGACAGCATGAAGTCCCTGGTGGAATGTGAGATCGGCAAAATGGGGGGCGTGCTGGGCAAAAAGGACCTGTGGATCAGCCCCAGTTTGGGCGACTGGCTCACGTTGGGCAAGGACGTGAAGTACATGGCCATGCACAACGGCCCGGTGAGCAACGCCTTTATCGTCAACGACCTGCGCATCCTGGCCTGGGCGGCGGACTATCTGGGCAAGCCTGCGGACGCCGCGCGCTACGGCGCCCAGCTGGAAAAAACGCGCGCCGCCTACTGCAAAGCGTTTGTCAAACCGGACGGCGCCATGAAGGACGATTACCAGGGCGCTTATGTGATGGCGCTGCAATTCGTGATCCCCAAAGGGGAGCTGTGGGACAAGGTTTTTGCCAAGCTGATGGCAAAGATCAAGGCGGAAGGCATGCAGACGGGCTTTTTCGCCACCGAGCACCTTCTGCCGCTGCTGGCGGATCACGGCCAGGCAAAGCTGGCCTACGACCTGTTGCTGCAGGAAGAATGCCCCGGCTGGATGTACCAGGTGCAGCGCGGCGCCACCACCATCTGGGAGCGGTGGGACGCCCTGCGCCCCGACGGCACGGTGAACGAGAGCAAGATGAACGGCGACAATATGGTGTCTTTCAATCATTACGCGTTCGGCAGCGTGGGAAAATTCTATTACCAGTACATCCTGGGCATCCGCCCGCTGGAGCCGGGCTTTGCCAAGGTGCGCATCGCCCCGGTGCCGGACGCCAGGCTGGGCGCGGCGGCGGGCAGCTACCGTTCGCGCCGGGGGCTTATCCGGGTGGCATGGCAAGTAGAGGGCCAAACGGTGACCCTGACGGTGGAAACACCGGTGGACGCCGAGGTGTGCCTGCCGGGCGGACCGGCGCGGCAGGTGCGGGCGGGAAGCCATATCTTTACCGGCACCATGCAGGCGTGACCCTTTTTTACGCAATTGCAAAGCGCAGGGACTTTGTAGTATGATGGGTAAAAAGAGGTGGGCGGCATGGACGAGACGCTGTTGAAGGCTCTGGCAAAGACCACGCAGGAGGAGCGGCTGCTGCTGGACGGGGAGGGTGTAGACAAGGCCCTGTACGCCAGCAGCCGCAGCTTCGAGGTGGACGCGGCCAAGCTGCTGGAAAAAGGCCGCCTCATCACCTTGCGGCCCCACACACGCTTTGCGCCGTTCCCGCGGCACAGCCATAATTATGTGGAGATCATGTACATGTGCGCGGGTGAAACGGTGCACGTGGTGAACGGCGGCGCGCCCATCACCCTGAAGGCCGGCGAACTGCTTTTTTTGAACCAGCATGCCAGCCATGCCATCCGCCGGGCACAGGCGGGGGATATCGCCGTCAACCTGATCGTGCTGCCGCAATTTTTTGATGTCGCCTTTGAGATGATCGGCACGGAAAACGTGCTGGGCCGTTTTTTGCTGGGCACGCTGCAAAGTGGCGGGGACGAGGTGTGCTGCCTCCACTGCCAAACGGCGGGCCTGCTGCCGGTGCAGGATATCGTGGAGAGCATGGTGTGGAGCCTGCTTCACAAAGAGCCCAATTCCCGGCGCATCAACCAGGTGAGCATGGCGCTGCTGCTGTTGCAGCTTTTGAACCATCCGGAATGCCTGACTGCCCAGGGCGCGTCAGAATGCGACAGCCCCCTGGTGCTGGCGGCCCTGCGGGAGATCGAAGAGAACTGCCGGGCGGCCAGCCTTTCGGACGTGGCGCGGCGGCACCGCGTCTCTCTGGCGTACCTCAGCGCCCAGGTGAAACAGGCCACCGGCAGCACCTTTAAGGAGCTGCTGCAGCAAAAGCGGCTGGACAAGGCCCAGCGCCTTTTGCGCGACACGAAGCTGCCCGTCCAGGCCATCGCGGAGGCGGTGGGCTACCAGACCACCAGCTATTTTTATTCCATCTATAAAAAGCAGTTCGGCATAACGCCGAAGGAATACCGCTCTCGCTTGTGCAACATGTGAAAAACCAGGCGTTGTGGTTAAATAAGCGCGTGATTATAGTGTAAATCACGCGCTTATTTATTTTTGCCCGGCCCTTTATAATGAAGGTAGAAAGGGGGTGCGCGCATGGCGTATCATCTTGCCATCGACATCGGGGCCTCGTCCGGGCGCCACATCCTGGGCCATGTGGAAAACGGACGCATGATGCTGGAGGAGGTGTACCGCTTCGACAACCGGCAGGTGCGCCAAAACGGCCACGACTGCTGGGACACCGGCCACCTCTGGCGCAGCATTCTGGCGGGGCTGAAGGCTTGTAAGGCCGCGGGGAAAATTCCCGCCACCTTGGGCATCGACACCTGGGCGGTGGATTTCGTGCTGGTGGATGGGGCCGGGCGGCCCGTGGGCGACGCCGTGGCGTATCGCGACAAACGCACGGAGGGCATGCGGGACGCGCTGGAGCCCATGCTCCCCTTTGCAAAGCACTACGGGCGCACGGGCATCCAGTACCAGCCCTTCAACACTGCGTATCAGCTGGCCGCGCTGAAATGGGAACACCCTGAACAGCTGGAACAGGCCGCGCGCCTGCTGATGATCCCCGACTATTTCCATTACCTTCTCACCGGCCGTATGGTGAACGAGTACACCAATGCCACGTCCACCGCCCTGGTGGGCGCCGAAAGCCGCACCTGGGACGACGAGCTCATCTCTGCCTTGGGCCTGCCCCGCAGCCTGTTTGGCGAACTGGCCCTGCCGGGCACACGGGTGGGACATTTTACGCGGGCAGTGCGGGAAGCCGTGGGCTTCGACTGCGAGGTGCTGCTGCCCGCCACCCACGACACGGGCTCGGCCTTTCTCGCCGTGCCCGCGCGGGACGAGCGGGCGGTGTACCTTTCCAGCGGCACCTGGAGCCTGTTAGGCGTGGAGAACGCCGCCCCCATCACCACACCGGCAAGCAGGACGCAGAATTTCACCAACGAAGGCGGCTACCAATACCGCTTCCGCTACCTAAAAAACATTATGGGGCTGTGGATGATCCAGTCCATCCGGCGGGAACTGAACGGCGAAACCTACGTGGTGGGGCGCGGGACGCGCAGCGCCGCCGGACGAGCCTGGAGTTACGCGGACCTTGAAGCCGAGGCTCGGGGCGCTGCCGCGTTTGCCAGCGTGGTGGATGTGGACGACGGCCGCTTTCTCTCCCCCGCCAGTATGACGGAGGCGGTAAAGACCGCTTGTGCCGAAAGCGGCCAGCCGGTACCCGCCACGGTGGGGGAGGTGATGGCGTGCGTCTACCACAGCCTTGCGCACAGCTACCGCCGGGCCATCGAAGAGTTGTCCCTGCTGACAGGCAAAACCTACACCAGCCTCAACATCGTGGGCGGCGGCAGCAAAGACGGCTACCTGAACGAGCTGACGGCGCGGGCTACCGGCTTGACGGTGTTCGCCGGGCCCACGGAGGGCACCGCGCTGGGCAATCTGATGGTGCAGTTTATCAGTGCCGGGGAATACCGGGACCTGGCTGAGGCGAGAAAGGCCATCCAACAATCTTTTCCCATAAAGGAGATCAGACCATGAACAGATACGAAGAGGCAAAAGCGCGCTATGCCGCGTTCGGCGTGGACGCGGAGGAAGCGCTGGCAAAGGCCGCGGGCAAGGCCATTTCCATCCACTGCTGGCAGGGTGACGACGTGCGCGGCTTTGATCAAAAAGACGGCAAGGCCGGCGACGGCATCCAGACCACGGGCAACTACCCTGGCCGCGCCCGCAATTTTGAAGAGCTGAAGGCCGATTTTTTGCAGGCGGCATCCCTCATCCCGGGTAAAAAGCGCATCAACCTGCACGCTGCCTATGCCGTTTTTGCGGACGGCGAATGGGCGGACCGGGATAAGATCGAATACCGGCACTTTGCCCCGTGGGTGGCCTTTGCCAAGGAACACGGTTTCGGCATCGACTTTAACCCCACCTGCTATTCCCACCCCATGGTGCAGAATGGCTTTACCCTGGCCAGTCCCGACGGGGACGTGCGGCGCTTCTGGATCGACCACTGCAAGGCCTGCCGCCGCATCGCGCAGCGCATCGGCGAAGAGCTGGGCGACCGGGCGCTGAACAACGTGTGGATCCCCGACGGCCTCAGGGACGTGCCGGCGGATCGCCTGGGCCACCGCATGCGGCTGAAGGACGCGCTGGACGAGATCTTCGCCGCGCCCCTGCCCAACGTCATCGACTGTGTGGAGAGCAAGGTGTTCGGCATCGGGCTTGAGAGCTACACCGTGGGCTCCAACGAGTTTTATACCGCTTACGCGGCTTCCCATCCCGGCGTGTACAACCTGATGGACGCGGGGCACTATCACCCCACCGAGTTCATCAGCGACAAGATCCCCGCCATGCTTTGCTTCTTCGATCAAGTGCCTCTGCACGTCACCCGCTCCGTGCGATGGGACTCGGACCACGTGGTGCTGTTCGACGACGAGCTGAAAGAGATCATGACCGAGGTCGTGCGCTGCGGCGCGCTGGACAAGATGCTCATCGGCCTTGATTTCTTCGATGCCTCCATCAATCGTGTGGCGGCCTGGGTGGTGGGCACCCGCAACGCGCAGAAAGCGCTGCTGTGGGCCCTGCTGCAGCCCCACGAAACGCTGAAGGCCTTACAGGACACGGCGCGTTTCACCGAAAAAATGGTGCGCATGGAGGCGGCGAAGACCCTTCCCTTCGGCGACATCTGGGAGGAGTACTGCCGCCGTCAGGGCGTGCCTGCGGATGAGAACTGGTTCGGCGCCGTGGAAGCTTACGAAAAAGACGTGCTGAGCAGGAGAGGATAAGGTATGGATATTCTGGACATCGACATCATCAAAGCCTATATCCGCATGGCCGACGACGGCTGGCGGCAGGGCTGGCACGAGCGCAACGGCGGCAACCTGACCTACCGCATGCACCCGGAAGAGGTGGAGCAGTGCCGGCCCTTCTTTGGCAAGCCGGGGCCCTGGGTGGGCATGGGCGTGCGGGCGGAAAATCTCGCAGGCGAATATTTCATCACCACGGGCAGCGGCAAATACTTCCGCAACGGCATCCTGAACCCCGCCCGCTCCCTGGGCATCGTGGAGATCGATGAGGCGGGCGGCGCCTGGCGCATCGTCTGGGGCCTGGCGGACGGCGCAAAGCCCACCAGTGAATTCCCCAGCCATTTTATGAATCATTCGGTGCGCAAAACCGCCACAAACGGCGCCTGCCGCGTGATTTACCACGCCCATACGCCGAACCTGATCGCCATGACTTATCTGTTGCCCCTGACGGCGCGGGATTTCACCCGCGCCTTGTGGCAGTCGGCCACCGAGTGCCCGGTGGTGTTCCCCGGCGGCGTGGGCGTGGTGCCCTGGATGGTGCCCGGCGGGGCGGACATCGCCATGGCCACCTCGGAGCTGATGAAAACCTATGACGCGGCCGTCTGGGCGCACCACGGCCTGTTTTGCTCGGGCCCGGATTTCGACACCACCTTCGGCCTGATGCACACCATTGAAAAGGCGGCGCAGATCTATCTGCTGGCGCTCAGCGCCGGGCAGGGGAAGATCCGGCAGACCATCACCGACAACGACCTGCGCGCCATCGCCAAGGCCTTCGGCGTGACGCTGAACGAGGAATTCCTCGTGTGAAAAATGAGATGATATCGGCCGTCTCCCTTTCGCTCAGGCTCTGTAATCAAGGGATCTGTGCCTAAGCCAGAACCGCTCTGGCCTTTTGAATCCAGCTGTGTTATATTGTAGACGGAACTCCGCGGTGAGCAGAGAGAGGGTGCCTATTGTGCGTGAAAGGGAAAGGTTTTGCAATCTTTTCTATGAAGTGGTGGGCATTCCCCTCTGCGTCTGCCGCGCCGACGGCTCTCTGCTGTTCACACAGCCACAGTTCAAGGGCGACTTGCTGCCGCCCGAATATTTTAAATATTGCCTGATGGATTTTTCACTGCAAAAGCGCGATAGGGAAAACCCGCTGATCCTCATGTTTGAACCCGGGTATTTTCTCGGCATTGCCCAGCTTGATGCGGATACTTTTTTGATGTTGGGCCCTTGTGGGCCGTTCCGTCCCAGCAGGGAGCAGGTATATGAATTCTGCCGCTGGGTCATTCTTCCAGAACGGTTGCTGGAGTTCTGCGACCTGCTCATGCATGTGCCAACCTTTTCTCTGCGTCGGTTTTCCGATGCCCTGGCGCTGGCGATCGCGCTTTGTACCGGGCGCGACATCCCGCCGGAACAGATCCTGCTGAGCAATTCCACCATCCGGCAGAATGAGGTACAGCCAGCCGTGGCGCAGGCGCTGTTCCAGTCACGGGAAAACGAGAGATACCATACGCCGGCCGATTACGAAAATAGTTTGGTGCAGGCGATCGAGCAGGGCGATACAATACTTCTGAAAACACGGTTGCTGACCCCGATGCAGGGGGAGGGCGGACGGATGGCCGCGAACATGCTCACCCAGGAAAAATATACTTTTGTCACCTGTGCCACGCTGTGGACGCGGGCCGCCATCCGTGGAGGGTTGCCGCAGGAAACGGCTTATTCCATGAGCGACGGTTACTGCCAGCGTATGGACAGGATGCGGCAGGTGACCGATGTGAACGCCCTGATGTATGAGATGGCGTTGGATTTTTGTGCCAAAACCGGGGCGGCGAAGAAACGGGAGCGCTATTCCCTGCCCGTGCGCAAATGCCGGGACTATATCGACGAGCATCTTCATGAAAAAATCACCTTGGAAGATCTGTCTGGGCTCACAAAACTTTGTGCGCGCAGTGTTTCCGCAAAATTCAAAAAGGAGACTGGCTTCTCTGTTTCCGATTATATCCAGAGGGAGCGCGTGCGGGAGGCGGAATATCTGCTGCTGCACAGTGCGTACTCGCTGGCAGAAATCAGCGAATTCTTACAGTACAATTCGCAGAGCTATTTCTGCCAGGTGTTCCGGCGTTTTACCGGGCGCACACCACAGCAATACCGTGATCAGGCGCAAACCTATGTCAAAGAATAAGAGGAGAACGGCCGCAGCAGCTACCTTAAGGTAGCTGCTGCGGCCGTTCTTTTTTATTGCTTCGCAATAAAAAACCTGATTTTTTGCCGTGGATCGGGGCGGTCCACATGGCCCCCAATAGCCCACGCTCATTTTTATCTGATTTTTAACATAACTTTCTTGTTTTTGATATACTGGTCCGCCATTTTACGTTATCCTTGTTAATAGAAGGACATTGCACAGGCAGACAAAGACAACAGAAGGAGAGGACGGGATCATGGAGATTGTTGACAAGAAGCCCTTCCGCACCCGTATCGCACGGGAAGATGTGCAAAAAAGCGAAAAGTGGTTGGGCTATCTGGTTGGCCCGGCAGGCGCGCTTTTGTTGAATGCGGTGCTGGCGTCTTACTTAAACGTATATTACACCGACGTATTGAAGCTCACCGGCGTTTGGGGCGGGGCTTTTCTGGCGGTGTTCCCCATTGTGAGCAAGCTCATCGACGCCTTGACGAATGTGGTGATGGGGCAGATTATCGAGCGCACCCCCACGGCGCAGGGCAAGGCGCGCCCCTGGCTGCTGGTCAGCGCGCCCTTGGTCACGGTGACGGGTATTCTGCTGTTCACCGTGCCTGCGGCCAGCCAGGGTGTGCAGGTGGTGTGGGTGATGCTTTCCTACAACCTGTTTTATTCGTTCGCCTACACGATGTACAATATGAGCCACAACCTGATGGTGCCGCTGTCTACCCGCAATACCGAACAGCGCGGCGTGCTGTCGGTCTTCACCAACGTGGCCACGGTGATGATCTCCGGCATTATCGTGGCACTGATTTTTCCCATGGTGGTATTGCCTGCCTTGGGCGTGGATCAGGAAAAATGGATTTTGGTGATGACGGTCGTCTCGATCTTGGCGCTGCCGCTGACGCTGGTGGAATACTATTTTACCCGCGAGCGCATCACCGAGGAAAGCGCCGGCCTGGCCGCCCGCAAGATCCCCATGCGCCAGCAGCTGAGGGCAGTGCTTACCGACAAGTACTGGGTGGTGATCATCCTGTATTACCTGTTCTACACCTTCGGCAGCAATATCAAAAACATTTCCCTGGTGTACTACTGCAACTATGTGCTGGGCACTTACAATGACGGCATCACCCAGACGCTGGTATCGGTCATCGGCGGCATCCCCATGGGCATCGGCATATTCGCCGTCTGGCCGCTGGCCAAGAAATTCGGCAAGCGCAACGTGACCATGGCCGGGTTCGTTCTGTACATCCTCGGCGGCGCCGTATGTCTTATCGACCCGCACAACATGGTTGTGGTGCTGGTGGGGCAGTTCATTAAAAATATCGGCGGCCTGCCCTGCGCCTATGTGTTCGCAGCCCTGCTGGCGGACGTGCTGGACCATATGGAATGGAAATGCGGCTACCGCGTGGACGGTCTGTCGGCATCTGCAAACACCATCATCATCACCGTGTGCACGGGGCTGTCCAGCGGCGTGTTCAATCTGCGGCTCTCTGCTTCCGGCTATGTGGCGCCGGAGCTGGTGGGCGGGCAGACAGTGGCGTCCGTCCAGAATGCGGCGACGCAAAGTGCCATCACCGGCTGTTTTTTGGGGGTGGAGATCATCACGGGCATCATCATGATCGCGCTGCTGGTATTTTTGAATGTGGAGAAAGTCATCCATCAGGAACAAGCGGAGATCAAGGCGCGCAGGAATACGCACATAGAGTAAGGCGGTGTAGGGATGAAAGCGGTTCGGCTGAAGACTGAATATTTACACGATCCCCTCGGAATCGGCATCACTGTCCCGCGCCTGTTCTGGAACTGCGAGGATGGGCAGATGCAAACGGCCTGGCAGGTGATAGCGCGGAGTGGAGAGGGCGCCGTCCTGTGGGACAGCGGCAAAACGGAGGGCGCGTCCATGCGGGTTGCCTGGGCCGGCCCCCGCCTTGGCAGCCGGGCGCGGGTCGTTTGGCAAGTGCGGCTGTGGGATGAAAGCGGACACCCGGGCCCGTGGAGTGACAAGGCCCGCTTTGAACTGGGCCTGCTGCAGCCGGAGGACTGGCAGGCCCAGTGGATCGCCGGCGACTATACACCGAAGAAAAACAAGCGCTATCCGGTGGACTGTTTCCGCAGGCGATTCACGGTGAACGGCATCAAAAAGGCGCGGTTGTACATCACGGCCTGCGGCCTGTACGAAGCGCAGCTGAACGGCGTGCGGGTGGGCGATTTCATCCTGGCGCCGGGCATCACCGATTACAAACGGCGCATTCAATATCAGACTTATGACGTGACGGCTCTGCTGAAAAACGGACAGAACAGTCTGTGCGTCCAATTGGCCGACGGCTGGTTCCGGGGAAGCACAGGCGCGTGGGGGCTGAAAAATCAATATGGCACCCAGACAAAGCTGCTGGCCCAACTGGAGCTCTCCCAGGAGGACGGCACCGAGCAGACGATAATCAGCGATGAAAGCTGGGAATGGTCGAACGATGGGCCGGTCCGCTTTGCGGACAACAAGGACGGCGAAGCAGTCGAGGCCTGGCGGGTGCCGGGCTATGGCGGCCGCGCGCGGAAAGCCCGCTGCTCCGTGACGCCCACGGCCTCCGACAATGTACCTGTCACCGAGCACGAGCGCTTTTCCCCACGTCTGCTTCATACGCCGTCAGGTAAAAAAGTGCTGGATTTCGGCCAGAATATCGCGGGGTATGTGCGCTTTTCCGTAACGGCCAAGGCCGGGCAGACGCTTTTTCTCCGCTTTGGCGAATTGCTGGACGACGCCGGCGAATTCACACAGAAAAATATCCAGTGCTCCAACAGAAAAGTCACCACGCCGTTGCAGCAAGTGCGCTATCTTTGCCGGGACGGCGTCAACGATTACAAAACGACCTTTGCCATTTTCGGCTTCCAATATGTATTGGTGGAGACGGACATAGCGCTGGAACCAAAGGACTTCGAGGCGATCGCGGTGTACTCCGACATGGAGCAGGCCGCCCAGTTTGAAAGTTCCAATGCGCTGCTGGATCAGTTTGTAAAAAACACGCTGTGGAGCGCAAAAAACAACTCTGCCGACCTGCCTACAGACTGTCCCACCCGCGAGCGTCACGGCTGGACGGGCGACGCGCAGATTTTTTGCGGCACGGCCTGTTATCTGCTGGACTATATGCCTTTTGCACGCAAATACCTGAGGGCTGTATACGACTGGCAGAAGGAAAACGGGTGCCTGCCCCAAATCGTGCCCGAGGGCGGCGTGGATTTTTACATGAGTGCGATGGATGGGTCCGTGGGCTGGGCGGATGCCGGCGTACTGATGCCCTATGTGCTGTGGAAGCAGTATGGGGATGAAGAGATCCTGCGCGAGCATTATGATGGGATGGCCCGCTACGCCCGCTTTATGCAAAGACGCTGCGGGAAATGGTATCCCACGGCCAAAGCGACAGGCCTCAGAGGAGAAGCAAAACGGTACTTGTCCAATTACGGCCAGGCTTATGGCGAGTGGGCCGAACCGGCCGACGTCCATACCACCACCTGGAAAGACTGCGCTGTGCCGCACCCGGAAGTAGCCACGGCTTACACCAGTCATGTGATGAGCCGTATGGCGGAAATCGCCGACGCGTTGGGAAAGAAAGAAGACGCGGCCGACTACCGCCGCTGGGCAGAAAACACCAAAAAAGCGTATCAGGCCCTGGCTGGAACAAAGGCTCATTCGCTGGATACTGACCGGCAAGCGCGTCTGGTGCGCCCTTTGGCCTTTGGCCTGCTGGATGAAAGACAGACGGCCTATGCAAAACGGCGGCTGGTGGAGGCGCTGGAACATTATGGCTGGCGGCTGGGCACGGGGCTCCTCTCCACGCCCCTCATTTTGGATGTGCTGGCTGAGATCGACATCGAATACGCTTACCGCCTGCTGGAGAATGAAGAGATGCCCGGCTGGCTGTTCATGCCAAAAAACGGCGCCACCACCGTGTGGGAGGCCTGGGAGGGAACGCAGGCCGCGAAAGGCATCGCCTCTCTGGACCATTATTCCAAGGGCGCGGTATGTGAATGGCTGTTTAAAACGATGGGGGGCATCCGTGTGGACGGTGAGAACCGGTTTGTCATCTCTCCGCGCCCCGGCGGGCATTTCACCCGGGCGCAGGTGTCATATCGCAGTATTTACGGCACGGCAGCCTGCGGCTGGAAGCGGACGGCCGGAGGGAAAACGGCCTACGTCGTCACGGTGCCGTCCAATTGCACCGCGGCAGTGTACCTGCCTGGTGCGGACGTACAGCTACAGGGGCCGGGCACCAGGGAATATCTTGTCTGAGGATGAAGGAGACTGACCATGGATGTGGAGAAAATAATACGGCAGATGACACTGGAAGATAAAATCGCGCTGTGCTCCGGCGCGAACTTCTGGCAGACAAAAGAGATGGCGCGGTACGGTATCCCCAGCTTGTTCATGTGCGACGGCCCCCATGGGCTGCGCAAGCAGGATGCCGCGCACGGCGCCGATATGCTGGGCGTGAATGAGTCCAGGCCAGCCACCTGCTTCCCAACGGCCGTGACCCTGGCGGGCAGCTGGGATACAGAACTGTTGGCCGAAGTGGGTGCAGCCCTTGGGGAAGAGGCCGCGGCAATGGGGGTGGGCCTTGTGCTGGGCCCCGGGGTGAATATCAAGCGCGATCCGCTGTGTGGCCGGAATTTCGAATATTTCAGTGAGGATCCCTGTTTAGCGGGAAAACTGGCGGCGGCCCACATTGCCGGCCTCCAGAAAAATGGCGTGAGTGCCAGCCTCAAGCACTTCGCCTGCAACAATCAGGAATCCTGCCGTTTTACCTCGGACAGCGTGATGGATACGCGGACCCTGCGGGAAATGTACCTGCCTGCTTTTGAGACCGTGGTAAAAGAGGCAAGGCCGGGAACGGTCATGTGCGCCTACAATCAACTGAATGGGGTGCACTGCAGCGACAACCAGCTGCTGCTGACGGAGATTTTGCGGGAAGAATGGGGGTTTGAAGGCGCGGTGCTCACGGATTGGGGCGCCATGAGCGACCGCATCGAAGGATTCCGGGCAGGGTGCGACTTGAATATGCCCGGCGGCAGTGACTATATGGAAAAAGAGGTGCTGGCGGCGGTGCGAAGCGGCACATTGCCGGAAAGCGCTGTGGACGCCTCGGTGCGGCATGTGCTGACATTGATCCTGCGCGGCCAGGAGGCTTTGCACGGCCAGAGCGCTCTGCGTGCGGCGCATTCCTTCGACGAACAGACCCATCATGCGCTGGCGGCCCGCGCCGCGGAAGCCGGAGCCGTGCTTTTGAAGAATGAAGGTGTTTTGCCTCTGCGGATGGAACAAAAGATCGCGGTGATCGGCGCTATGGCGGCGCATCCGCGCTATCAGGGTTCCGGTTCCAGCCATATCAACCCCACGCGCCTGTCCTGTGTGCTCGACGCCCTTCCAAACGCCCTGTATGCCGCGGGCTGCGACGACCGGGGCGACAGCACGCCGGACCTGCTGGCACAGGCGGCCCAAACGGCACAGGCGGCTGATGCGGCTGTGGTATTCGCGGGCTTGCCGGACAGTTATGAGTCTGAGGGTTTTGACCGGGACGATTTGCGAATGCCGAAGGGGCATATCAGGATGATCGAAACGGTGGCGCAGGCCAATCCGAACACAGTGGTGGTACTGCTATGCGGCTGTGTGGTGGAATGCCCTTGGGCTGAAAAGGTAAAGGCCGTTTTGTATATGGGCCTGCCCGGGCAGGCGGGCGGAGAGGCCGCCGCAGATCTTCTGTACGGACGTGCCAACCCCAGCGGAAAACTGGCGGAAAGCTGGCCTATGCGCTATGCCGATTGTGCCACTGCAAATTATTACAAAGGCCATCAAAATGCACAGTACCGCGAGGGGCTTTACGTGGGCTACCGCTATTACGACAAGGCCAATGTGCCCGTGCGCTGGCCCTTTGGCTTTGGGCTTTCCTACACCAGCTTTTCCTTTTCGGATTTGAAAGTGGACGGGAACACTGTCGAGGCGACGGTGACCAATAGGGGAAGTGTTCCGGGGGCGGAGGTGGCACAGCTCTATATCGCGCCGCCGCAGGACGGTGTGTACCGCCCGTCCAAAGAGTTAAAAGGCTTTGCCAAGGTGTTCTTGCAGCCGGGCGAAAGCAAAACGGTGCTTTTTAAACTGAACGACCGCTGTTTCGCCGTGTGGGACGATGGCTGGAAGATCCCTCCCGGGGAATACACATTGTTGGTCGGCCCCAGCAGTGCCGAGCTGCCGCTGGGTATAACCGTGAAAAAAGATGGAAGGCCGCTGCCCATCCCCGCATGGCAGAAAGGCAGCTGGTACGAACAGCCGCACGGCGGCCCATCCCAGCAGCAGTGGGAGGCCCTGCTGGGACACAGCTATACCGAAACCGCCCCGCGCAAGGGCTGTTTTACCATGGACAATACTGTGCTGGAGATGAAAGAGCATTCCTTTGTGATGAAATGCATGTACAAGGGCATAGAGGCGACAGTCGCCAAAGGGTTTGGCGGCAAAAGGGATTATACCGACCCGCAGTTCCGCATGCTGATGGCTTCGTCGGCAGGCAGCCCCCTGCGCAGTATGCAGATTTCCGGCGGCATAAAAGGCGGCCTGTTCAAGGGCCTGCTGGATATGGCCAACGGCCATTATTTACAAGGGGTCTTCAAAATGCTGAAAGGGTCATAGGGCCCGGGGCCGCCACAGGCCTTTTGAAGCTTCATCCCTAGTTCCACTCCTCCTGCGGTGATTGTGATATCCTCCTTCGTCACTGGCCGCAAGCAGCCCGGAAGTGAAATGTAGGAAGAACAAAAAGCGCCTCGGTCTGTTAAAGTTCATGTTGGTTCGGCAAGATGTTACAGCAAGGCCGCCTATTCTCGGTTGAAAATAGGCGGCCTTATTATCGGCTGCTCGGTTCGCCGTCCTGTAAAGCGGTAGTCCAAGCGAAGGATGGGCCCGATAGGTTTTTTATTTTAATCGCTTGATGATTCTTGCCGGGACTCCTGCCACAACGCAGTTATCTGGCACATCTTTCGTAACGACCGCGCCCGCAGCCACGACCACATTGGTTCCAATCGTAACACCGGGAAGAATGCTGCAGTTACCGCCGATCCACACATCATCCCCAATTGCGACAGGTTTGCTGTATGCTTTTTTCTCCCGCCTGTCTTTTGGGGAAAATGGGTGGCCGACGGTCGTGATCAGCGTATTCGGCCCAATCATGCAATAGTCGCCGATATGTACCGGGGCAATGTCCAGAATCGTGACATTGTAATTCGTCAAGAAGTCCTCGCCGACGTGGATGTTTTTCCCGTTATCACAGTTAAAATCAGGCTGGAGATATACATTTTTCCCCGTAGAACCAAACAGCTCCCGGATCGCTGCAAGCTGCGCCTCGTAGGCGGAAGGATCGATGGCATTGAATTTCGCACAGCCCTTCAGGGCGTTTTCCTTGCGGGCGACAACGCTTTCATCAAAGAAACAGTATTCCAATCCGGCATCTAATTTTTCAAGTTCGGTCATTTTTTAAGCCTCCCATTTTTTATCTGGTGATGTTTTTTAACCAGCCATATTTCCGGTAATGGATGATGGCGGCAGGCAGCTTGACGACTTCGTCTAAATTGATGATCAGAAACACAACGACAACAGGCAAATCCCAGTAGAACGCCGCAAGGAAACCGGCCGGAACCGCAAATACCCACATGGTGACGGTATCGCAGATCAAGCCGAATTTAGAATCGCCGCCGGCGGGGAAAATGCCGGCTATCGTTGTCATGTTGATCGCTTTCGCGACCATGTAGCAGGCGCAAAGCATCAACATCCACTTTAAATATTCGGTCGCCTGGGGGCTTAAAGCCGTTATCTTTAAAATCAAAGGTGACAACGCAGCAAGAAACAGGCCGGACGCCGCACCGCCGATCATCGCCATTTTCCAAAGCAGTCCGCCATACCGTTTTGCTTGGTTCAAATTTCCCGTGCCCAATTCGTTGCCCACAATCATGCCACCGCCATTTGCAAGGCCAGTACAAAAACTAACGATCAAATTTTTTACAATATTGGCAATTGAGTTGGCGGCCACAGCGTCGCTGCCCAAATGCCCCATAATGACAGAATACAGGGTAAAGCCGCATCCCCACACCAGATAATCCCCCATCATCGGAACCGTATATATCCAATAGTCTCTGACCAAAAGCCGCTCTGCCGCGAAACAGTATTTCATGCGCAGCCTGATCCTGCCTTTTCGCAAAGATTCCGCGTATGACCAAAACAATACAATCAGCTTTGAAACAACAGTTGCAAATGCAGCACCTGCGATTCCCATTTTGGGGAAACAGAGCAGCCCGAAAATCAGCGCGGCGTTTAAGAAAATATTGACGACAACAGCGCTTGACCCGATCACCATGCTTTTCATGGCATGCCCGGTATTCTTTAAAATGCAAAGGTAAATCTGCGAGACGCCGGTAAACAGATAAGAGGATGAAACAATACGCAGGTAAATACAGCCGCCCGATATAAGTTGTGGTTCGGTAGTAAAGAAACGCATTAACGATCCGGGGATGAAAAGGGAAACCAAAAAGAAGCCGGTCGCAATCAGAAAGGAGATCTTTGTGACATAAGCAAATATTTTTTCAATGGAAGTTGTGTCGCCTTTCCCGTAATACTGCGCGGCCAAAATGCTGGTCCCCATGGTCAACCCGCCCATAAACAGGTTAAACACAAAAGTGACCTGTCCGGCAAGCGATGCCGCCGAGAGGGAATCCTGATTGACAAACCCGAGCATGAGCGCATCTGAAGCGCTCACCGCCGCTAACATAAATTGCTGAAATGCGATTGGCAGCACAAGGGAAAACAATTTTTTGTAAAAAACCGTGTTCCCGCCGCTGAACGCCGTTGAATCCATGGAAGGACCTCCCGCCTGTTTTTGTGATAGTCTCCAGTATAAAAGAAATCAACCGGGGAAACAGCACCAAATCTTAATATTTATAGTGGCGTTTTCTCATATAACATGATATGATAAAAACAAAAGCAGGAGCTTTCAAAGAAGGAGGCATCACGGTGGGCACGGATGCTTTATGCGCGGCGGTCGAGAGATTGCGGACGGAATATACAGCACTGGACTGGACATATCAAAAGTGCCGGGGTGAAAACAAAGAGGAAAAAATGTTTTATTGGCCCGGTGCGCCGGAAGAGGAAATTATGGTTGTCGTCCACCAAAGCGGTGGGCGGCAGGAGCTGTTCCACCGGCACGATTATTTCTATTTCAATTACACTTATCAGGGCGAATACGATTCCATCAGCTTCAAGTATGATAACCGCATCACGATCCGGGAAGGAGAATTGTATGCGGGCCAGCCTTTTGCGGGGCACGCTCTTTGCGTCCATGACGACAAGGAGACAACGATCATCGGCGTACTGATTCAAAAAGATACCTTTTGCCGGGCCTTTTTACCCATGCTTTCCGCAAATTCAAAGCTGTTTCATTTTCTGCTTGATCCGTCGACCAATGAATTTTCCGACGAATATATCCATTTCAAAATTGAGGACGACTGCAACATACGGGCGCTTCTTGAAATGATGGTGATAGAGTATGCCAACCGGCAGGGGGACACACAGGTAGTTCTGAAGTCGCTTACATTGTCGTTTCTCATTCAAATTGCACGTCAGTATGTGAATGTAAATCAGGGATCTGTAAAAGAAAGTCCTTCAGAAAAGATCGTTCAGTATATGGGGGAACATGTTGATACCGTGACGCTTAAAGAAATTGCAAAGCATTTTTCCTACCATCCAAATTATATTTCAACCTTACTGCGCCGGGAAATTGGGAAATCTTTTTCAGAAATTTTGCTGGAATTGCGCATGGAACGGGCAGTCATCCTGCTGCAAGGGACAGGGCTGCCAGTAGAAAAAGTTTCCTCAGTTTTGGGATACAGCAACAGCAGCAATTTCTACAAAGCATTTCGGGATTACTACCACGTCTCTCCGCGAGAATATGTAAGCGCGATTGCCCGATAAAGCAGCAGAGATTGCGTAATGCTGTCGGTCAAGGCCCGGCGGGCCTATCGGGAGCCAGTGCTTTTCCTGCCGGCGGCGGGCACGGCGAAAACTGTGGGCGCCATCCCTTGAGGAAACGGCCGTCCCGCCGCTAAAAAAGTCGAACGATTCCCATAAAAATCATTTGACATTTCTGCAGATCAGGGGTATACTATAGTTTGTATTCTGAATGTGTTTGATTGATTGCTGCAAGCGGTACGTCGAGGTTCAGTTCGGCGTACGGTTGGCAGCTTTTTCTATTGCTCTACAGAATAACATTTATTTCGAGGAGGTACCGTGATGACTGGTACTGTAAAATGGTTCAATGAGACGAAAGGCTTCGGCTTTATTTCCAACGACGAGGGCGGCGAGGACGTGTTCGTGCACTTCTCCGCCATCCAGGGCGACGGCTTCAAGACGTTGGCCGAAGGCCAGCGCGTGTCTTACGAGACCGAAGCTGACCCCAAGAACCCCGCCAAACTGCGCGCGGTGGATGTCCGTCTGGCCTGAGGCAGGCAAAATTTGAAAGCCACTTGTTCCAAGTGGCTTTTTTTGTTATCGCGGCGGGAAAAGCGGCTTTTGCTCGGCACAGCGAAAGTTTCCCTTACATAAGGGGGACTTTTGTGCTATAATGAAAGTACAGTGTATCGCTTGGCGGCAGGCATCCGCGGGCGATGCGCTGTATTTGTATGATACACACGCAGCAGGTTAGGAGGAGAAGAAATGTTCAAGAAAGGCGATTGGATCATCTACGGCAGCAGCGGCGTGTGCCAGGTGGAGGACATCGGTGCGCCGGATTGGGCCGAGGACAGCCAGCGGCAGTATTACAAGCTGGCCCCTCTTTACGATGCGGGCACCATCCACATCCCTGTGGATACAGACGTATTCATGCGCCCCATCCTGACGAAGCAGGAGGCGCAGGAATTGGTGGCGCGCATTCCGGAGATTTGTGCCGACCCCTGCGAACCCTGTGACCCGCGCGCTTTGGCGGAACATTACCGGGAATTCCTTCAGTCCCACGCCTGCGAGGATCTGGTACAGCTGATCAAGATCATTTATGAAAAGGGGCAGGATCTGGCCCGCCACGGCAAAAAGCCCGGCAAGACGGACCAGCAGTACCGCAAGCGCGCCGAGGACCTGCTGAACGGTGAATTGGCGGTGGCCCTGGGCATTCCGGTGGAGGACGTGTCAGAATATATCCGCCGCGCGGCAGAGGGGGAGACCGTCGGATTGTAAAAATTTTGTCCGGACGCCGCCCGCCTGCAGAAATATGTTATAATAATCACAAGCGGTCATTAGACGCTTATTGCAAGGCGCCCGGCCCGCCCTTTGGGGCACTGCTGGCCGGAATGCACAAGAATACCCAAGATGTTTCGCATTTTTGGTATTGCGGACGCAATAAACGCGGCTTTTGACGCGTATTCCAAACAGTGGGGGGGCGAAGGGGATGCCCGAAACGGCCGTGCTGCAGACGGCGGAAGAGATCCTGGAAGTGTATGGCGATATGGTGCTGCGCACCGCATACGCCATGGTGAAAAACCGCGCGGACGCCGAGGACGTTTTGCAGGATGTGTTCCTGTCGCTGGTGCGCACCAATCCCACCTTCCAGTCGGCCGAGCACCAGAAGGCCTGGCTGCTGCGCGTCACCATGAACCGCTGCAAAAGCTTCCTGCGCAGCGCCTGGCAGCAAAAGACCCAGGGCCTGGACGAGGCGTTCCCCGACACCTCTTTTACCCCGGCGGAGAGCGGCGTGGCCGAAGCCATGGCCAAGCTGCCCCTGAAATACCGGCAGGTATTATATTTGTACTATGTGGAAGGCTATGCGGCGGGCGAGATCGCCCAGCTTTTGAAGCGTCCCCAGGGCACGGTGCTCAGCCAGATGGCCCGCGGGCGCAAAATGCTGAAAGAATTACTGGAAGGAGGGCAGGCCCATGCATAGGGATGATTACCGCAGCGCCATGAACAAAGTTACGCTGTCGGACGATGCGCGGGCGGCCCTGCTGGACAAAATGCAGAAGGTGCGGCAAGGCGAAACAGTGCCGGCCCCCAAGAAGGGCACTGCGGTGGTGCTGCGCCGCTGGGCGCTGCCCGCAGCGGCTGCGCTGGTGCTTTTGGCCGTGCCTTTGGGCGTTTATGCCTCCGGCCGGCTGGGCGCGGACGGCGCCCTGGCCGCTGCGCCCCGGGCCTCGTCCGCGGCAAGCCAAGGGGACAGTGCGCCGTCCGTGCCGGCGTCGTCTGAGCCGCAGGCGGTTTCGGAAAGCGAAGCGCCCCTGGCGCCTTCGTCCTTTTCCCAGCAGCCCCCGCAGCCTGCATCCCAGGCGGAGCCGGAGACGCCCCTGGCGCCCGCCCCCTCCGAGACAGGCACCCCCATGCCGGACATGGGCGTGCAGTTTTACAGTGTGCCGCCAACGGCGGTGCAGCCGGCCCAACTGCCGCTGGACCCGGCCCAGGAGCCGCAGGCGGCGGCTGAACCGCCGCTGGACAAAACGCGCAATGCAGCGCCCGGCGACGATGTGCCCCAGGTGACGGAAGAGATCGGCATGGCGAAAATGAGCAGCGGGTTCATCGGCCGCGTGACGCGTGCCGATACCTTGGCCAGCGGTAATCCCACGCGGGATCTGGCCCAAGAGGCATTGCCCACCGAGCTGCCGGTTTATAAGACGGGCCCCATGGATACCCAGGCGGCCAAGGAGGCCGTCACGCGCCTGGCCAATGCCCTGGGGCTGCAAATAGAGACCTGGTGCGACGATGGGAAGGACGGGACGCTCAGCGGGGTGAGCGGCGCGTGGACGCTGTCCTGTACGGACAGCACCATCACCGTTGCCGGAACCGGTGTGCTGCTGCAGCGCGGCGCCGACGTGAAGGACGCCGACCTGGGCCAGGATTTTGCCCAGCGGCTGGCCTCCCTGTCCGGCGCAGGCAAGTTTGCCTGGGAACAGCTGGGCGCTTATGACGCCGACAAACGCTTCAGCGGGAACCTGCGCCTGTATGTGGCATCCAGCGAAGGGCTGGAGAAAGATCTGTACCACTATTGTTTCGAGCGGCTGGCCCTCACGCTGGACAGTGCGGGCAATGCGGTGGGGCTGACAGCCTCGGTGCCGCAGCTGGCCAAGGCTCAGGCGCCGCAAGCTCTGCGCCCACTGGCGGATGCGCGCGCCGCTTTGGACGCCACCCTGGCCGCCGGCCAGCAGGTGCTGCACCATGAGCTGGTGTATGTGCACAGTGAAACGGATCAGGATGCCATCGTGCCCTCTTACAAATTCACCGTCGCCACCGGCGAGAGCCTGGCGGGGTACTTTACAGACGGCGACGCCAGCGGGTACACGGTGGTGCGTACGCTGTACGTAGACGCCTTGGCAGCGGAATAAATACAAAGGGAAAGCCGTCGGCGCAAAGGGCCGGCGGCTTTTTTGACGGGTTGCGGAAGAGGCACCACGCCATAAGACATCCGCAGGATACGAGAAGGAGGAAAGCCCTTCTGCTTGAAAGAATCGGGAGGAAGCGAACCTTCGCTTCCTCCCGGTTGCTGTTTCAGTTTATTCGCCTGGATTTTCAGGGATGATGACCGCGGCGATCAGATAGGCGATGATGCCGCTGCCCAGAGCCGGTGCCAGCAGGATGAACGCCAGACGGATCAAGGTGGGGTCAACATTGAAAAATTCAGCGATGCCGCCGCACACGCCGCAGATCATGCGGCTGCGGCGAGAGCGATATAAGCGTTTGCCTTCCATAAAAATAACTCCTCTCTCATGACCCGCGTCAAACGCGGGGATCGGTATGCACAAAAATTAAACGAAATTCACTTCCACGCTGCCCACGGAACACTCGATCTCGAACAGATTGGCCGCGCTGGTTCTGTCGCTGGCGACGGTGCTCATGCCGGAGAAGGAGTAAGCCCCCATTTTTACATTGCCCAGGCGGCATTCCACCTCATAGCCGTAATCCTTCGGCTCGGGGATGTTCAATACCACCTGCCCGGCCTCGGCGGAGATTTCCACCTGGCCGTACACCTCGCCATCCAGTTTGATCTGCCCGGCCGCAGCTTCCAGATCAGCGCTGGCAGCGGCGCTGAAATCCGTCAGGACCATCTGCCCCGCGCCCACACAGAGGTCGGCCTCCAGGCAGCGCAGACCTTCAGCAGTCATCCTGCCGGCGCCAATGGTCAGGTCCAGTTCATCCAGCAGATAGTCGGGCGGCACGGTGATGTCCACGTGGAACTCTTTCCAGTTGCCGCGCCAGCGGTCGTTGGCCGTCACCTGAAAGGTGTCTTCGTCCTGGTAGACGTCGATGGCGCTCATATCGTCAGCGGTGACGGAAAAGCCGTCGCCCGGCTGGATGGTGACCAAGGCCGCGCCCAATTCCACCTCCAGGCTGCGGATACTTTCCACGGGCACGGCGGCGCCCTCACCGGCAGCAGTCAGGGACGGAGCCGTCGGGGCGGCGGGGGCTTCCGGAGCGGCGGGGGCCGACAGGGAGAAATCTGTGCCGCCGGAGAACCAGTTGCCCAGATGGATGGGCGAACCGGAGCTTTGGCCGCCCAGGGCCTTGCCCACCAGGGCGATGCCTACGCCGATGACGGCCAGGGCCAGCAGGGACAGCAGCGAACGTTTGGGCATTTTCATTTAGCGTCCCACCTTTCCCAGCAGGCCGCGCACGAAGCGGGTGACCCAGCGCCAGGCGGTTGGCACGCAGGTGCGTACCAACCACACGCACAAAGTGATCAGCATGGCGCCCACGGCGATGGCCACCAGGCCCAGGCCGATATCCACCACCGAGTTCAGCGGGTGTACCACCAGGCCCAGAATGGCCCGCACGATGCTGAGGGCACCGCCCACGATGGAACCGATGCCGCCCACAGCCAGGCCGAACAGCCCGCCGATGAGGCCCATCATCAGCCCGAACAGGCCGCCGATCAGGCCGATCCAAATGGGAAAAGTCAATACCAGAATAACGATCCACAGGATATTGGTATTGCTGCGGCTGTAGCCGCGCCGCGTGGTATTTTGGCTGTAATCATAAGGCTGGGCGTCCGGGGCCGCCGGGGGCCGGGTGTAAGCGGGGCCGCCGGTATTCTGGGCGGGGCCCTGGTCCCGGCCGGGCGCGGGCTGCGGCCCTGCATGCTGCGCCGCCTCACCGTGCAGCACCTCAGCTGCCTGTTCGTTCAGGGATCGGGCCGCCTCTTCCGCCCGCTGCTGGGCGGCCCAGTCCGGGCCGTCCAGCGTCAGTTCGGGCTGGAGGCGGGGAGGGTCCTGCCTGGACGCGGGTTCGGCCTTCGGCGCTTCGTTTGCCTGCGCGGGGCTGGCCTCGGCCTTTTCGCGGTCCGTGGGGCGGCTGTCCGGGCCGTCCAGCGTCAGTTCAGGCTGGGGCTCCGGCTGCTCGGACGCGGCACCGGCCTTTACGCCGGCAATGCCCGTCAGCCCCAGATTAGCCCGGATGATGTTGGCCACCCGGTGCGGCGTGCCCAGTTCCGCAATCACCCGCTCCTCCGCATCGGGGCCGGCCTCGTCCAAAAACTCATCATAAAACTTCAGTGCCTCATCGCGCTCCTCTTTGCCCACGTTCTTCAGTTCCTCACCGAGCGCGGCCAAGAATTCCTCTCTATTCATGGATGACACCCCCAAATAACAAGTTGTCGATCTTCGCTTCGTATACCTTCCATTCCTGGCGGTAGGTCTCTAATTGTTCATTGCCTTTTTCCGTGATGCTGTAGTAGCGGCGGTTGCGGCCGGCAAACTCGCGGTCGTAAGTTTCCAGCAGTGCGTTTTTCTGTAACCGCCGCAGTACGGGGTACAGGGTCGATTCGGACACATCCATCACACTGCGCACATCCTGCGTGATTTTATAACCATAGGTGCTCTCGTAGCTCACGATGCTCAGCACCAGGGCATCCAGCAGTGCGGCGCCTGTATTAAAAGCCATAGGTCCCCTTCCTTTCTGCAACCTGCGGGACGCGCCCCGCGGGGAAAAGATTCTTCCGTTGACAATATTATAGAATATATAATATTAAATGTCAATGCATTATTGCAAAAAATTTATCTGCTTATGAAACGATGCAGGAAGGCAAAAGGATTCAACATTTTTTACGCGGAAGAAAAGAGGAAAAAAGCCCGCCGAACAGGAAAATCGTTCGGCGGGCAATCGATTCAGTTGTTTATTCCACCACGCGCACGGTTTTCATCACCGCGGGGGCCTTGGGCTTATCGCGCCAGTCGGTGGGCAGGGCGGCGATCTCATCCACCACCTCGATGCCCTCCACCACGCGGCCGAAGGCGGCGTAGCTGCCGTCCAGGTGGGGCGCGTCCTCATGCATGATGAAGAACTGGCTGCCGGCCGAGTTGGGGTTCTGGCTGCGGGCCATGCTGATGGTGCCGCGGGTGTGGTGCAGGGGATTGGCAATGCCGTTCTGGGCGAACTCGCCCTTGATGCCGTAACCCGGGCCGCCCATGCCGGTGCCCTCGGGGTCGCCGCCCTGGATCATGAAGCCGGGGATGACGCGGTGGAAGATCAGGCCGTCATAAAAGCCCTCCCGCACCAGCTTTTCAAAGTTTTCGCAAGTCAGCGGCGCCGCGCTGGGGTCCAGCTCGATGCGCATGACTTTGCCGTTTTCCATGGTGATCTCGATCATAGTCCGCTTCTCCTTTGTGATAGAAAGTTTTTCTCAGTATAACACAGATCATGGAAAAGAAAAAGAGGCGGACGGCTGCGCCGCGCCGCATTCGCTGCACGCGGCATCGTGCAGTGAAATGACACCGCCGCACACAGGGCAGGTGTATCTTTCCCGCTGCCGCGCCATAAAGGCGGCCAATCCCTCTTCCTGTACAAAACGGCTGTTGGCCGTCAGGCTGGCACGGTATCGCTTTTGATAACTTTTTTCCAGGGCGTTGATGCGCCTGCAGGGATATTCGGCGCAGGCATGGCAATGGACAAGGCCCTTTTCCCGGGCGCAGTCCTTGATGGCACACCGGCGGCAGTGTGCGGGCTTGCCCTGGCCGCCCACCAGGCAGCCGGCGCAGGGTGTTTTATGGGCGCAGTGCTTGTAGCACACCAGGCAGTTCATCCCGCAGGGGGCGAACAAGGCCGGGTCCAGCGGGCCGGCGGGCATTTTCATTGCAGCTCCTCCTTTGCAGGGCCATGATCCGGGATGGGCAGCCGTTCGATGGCATCCAGCGCCGCCCGGATGTCCCTGTACACCAGCGGTCCCATACTGAGGGCGTAACGGCCGGGGTCCACCCCATGCAGCGCGCGCAGGATCTCTTCCCGCAGGTCGGGCTTGGCGGCTGCCAGGCCGGGCAGTGCCCCGATACACTGGCGCGCGGTGATGGGCTTCGGGTCCATGACATGCCGCAGGTATTGGCCGATGACGGCGTCGACCTTATACTCCGTATCCCATGGGGCGTTGGCGGCGATCAGCAGCAGCCCGCGGATGCGGGCCAGGGAATTGGGGCTGTCCATCAGCTCGATGAAGCGGTCCATATAGGCGTACACCCCGCTGCCCTGGGCGCTTCGCCGCAGCAGCTCCTGCAAGGCGCCGTAAGCGGCGGTGTTGTCTTTGCCGCACAGCAGCGCCACCAGGTCTTCTGAAGTTTCCATATCGGTCTCCTTTCCATCCGGCCGCTAGGCTGGGAAAATCCTGAACCACAGCTTGCCGCCGGCGCGGCCCGATTACAGCGTGGGGCGCGCAGCGCAAGAACAGTCCTTTGCCCCGCTTTCTTTTAAGAAAGCGGGGGCGGGGCCAGGCGGCGGGCTTCGGCGACCACTGCGGGCGGGAAGCCCATCTCGTCCAGCAGACGGATGGCATTGCGCCCGCGGGCCGGGCCGCCGCGCAGCAGGTAATCAAAAGCCACGGCGCCGTTTTGCACCACTTCCTGGAAGTGATAATTATCGCACACGTCGGCCAGGGCCCCGGTCAGCTCCACGTCATGGGTGGCCACGAAACACAGGGCACCGGTGCCAGCCAAGTGGCGCAGCACCGCCTGGCTGGCGGCCAGGCGCTCGTCGGTATTGGTCCCCCGCAGGATCTCGTCCACAAAGCAGAGGAACTCCTCGCCCGCGTCGGCACGCTGCAAAACGCGCCGCAGGCTGCGCAGCTCGGCTACAAAATAACTCTCCCCAGCCAACAGGTCATCGGCGATGGCCATGCTGGACAGCACGGGCAAGGGCCCGGCCTTCAAGGCGAAACGCCGGGCTGTGCAGAGGCCCAGCGTCTGAGCCAGCAGGGCGTTTAGGGCCAGGGCTTTAAGGAAGGTGGATTTGCCCGAAGCGTTGCTGCCCGTGAACAGCGCGCAGCGGCTGAAGGCGCCGCTGTTGGGCACGGCCTGGGGCAGCAGGGGATGCCGCACCTCCTGGGCCTCCAGACGGTTTTTCGGCAGAAAGTCCGGCGCACACACGGGCCCGGCCTGTCCGGCGGCAAAGGAAGCGGCACAGGAGGCCAGCTCCACTTCGCCCAACAGGCAGAACAGCTGTTCCAGCGCCGCGGGCTGGGCGGCCAGGGCCCGCACCGCGCGCTGATAATACAGAACCGGCAGCAGGAACACCATATTGAGCACGTCGATCAAAAAGTCGGAACCCGCGATCTCCGCGCCGGCCTGGCCGGTGCGCACCAGCCAGGATAACGGCCCCGCCGCACCGGACAAAGAATCCAGCGCTTTGCCCAGTTTTTCGCACAGATGCGGCGCGGCCGGCTGCAGGGCCTTGTGCACGCCGCGTCCCGCGCGCAGCACGTCTGAAAGATAGGCCAGTGTGTCCAGCCAGGCTGCGGTCTTTGTCTTGGCCCGCTGGCAAAGCAGCACGTTCAGGCACACCGCGCCCACCAAGGCGGGCACGCCCCAGGGCCGGCCCAGCGCGGCTAGGCAGAAAAGGGGCAGCAGGCCGCAAATAAGGTAAAGGGCCGGCGCCTTCAACACGGCGAATTGGGGCGAAAACAACAGGCGGGAAAAATCCCCGCCCCGCTTGCGGCCCGTGCCGGCCAGGGCCAGCTGCGCGGCCACCCGGGCCTCTTCATGCGCTGCAAGGGCCTGGGCCAACGCTTGGCGCCGGGCCGCATCAGCCGGCGCCAGGGGACGGTGCAGCGCGGCGTACAAATAGCCCTCGCCCACGGCGCTTTGGCAGATATTCAACCGGGCGAACACCTCGTCCATGTCCAGGTCCTGCCAAGTGCGCTCGTCCACATCGGCTGGCCCGGCGTTGTCGGCTAGGCGCTGCCACCAGGCGCCGGTCAGCTTGCGGGGCGCGCCGTCCTCCGGCGCCTGCCCAAAACTGTGGACGATGCGCCGGCGCAGCGCGGCACGGCGGCGGCGCGCGTCCCAAAAGGTATAGGCCGCCAGCAGGGCCGTCACCCCGGCCAGCAAAGCGATCAAGCTCCAGTCCACTCCGCGCGCCCCCTTCCACTTTTACTCAGGGCTATTATATCACATCGGCGCCAGCAATGCATCCAGCATGCGGGCCGGGTCGTCCAGAAAGGCTTTCGTCACCTGGTAGGGCATGGTGTCCTTGTAAGGGGTGCGGGCCAGGCCCTGATCGCTCAGCACCAAAATATCCGCGCCGGGATAGGCCAGCAGAATGGGCGAGTGGGTGGCGATGATGAACTGGCTGCCCTGCTGGCATAAGCCGTGGAGGGCCGCCAGCAGCGTCAGCTGCCGGCTGGCGGAGAGGGCGGCCTCCGGCTCGTCCAGCAGATACAGGCCCTGGCCGCCGAAGCGGTTCAGCACCAGGGCCAGAAAGCTCTCGCCATGGCTTTGGGCGTGCAGGCTGCGGCCGCCGTAACTGTCCAAGACAGGGCGGCCTGCGGCGGGGATGGCGTCCAGACGCTGGATCTCCGTGGCCACATTGTAAAAACTCTCGGCCCGCAGGAAATAGCCGTCCTTCTCCCGCCGGGGGCCCCGCCGCAGCCGCAGGAAGCGGTGCAGCCCCGTGTGGGTGTCGGCCGTGGAAAAATGGAAATTGCGGCTGCCGCCCTCGGGGTTGAAGCCCGCCACCACGGCCAGCGCCTCCAGCAGGGTGGATTTACCCGTGCCATTTTCGCCGCACAGGAAAGTGACGGGGCCCGCGAACTGCAGTTCTTCCCTGAGGGCCTGCACCGCCGGCAGGCGCAGGGCAAAGCAATCCTCGTCTGCCAGGGCCCCGCCGCAGGCTTCGTCCAGCCGCACCGCGCGCAGGTAAAGGGGAAATTCGTTCATAGGATGCTCCTTTCCCAGGGCAGCGCCGCCGGCCCGGACGCCTCTGCGGGGCCGGGGGGCTGCCACGGCAGGAGGTAAGGCGAGTGGCGCTGGGGCATGTGGCCCATCTGGCAGCGGGGGTTTACGCGCTCTTCCACGGCGATGGTTTTGACGAAGCGCCGCCACAGTGCGCGGTATTGGCGCTCTTCGGCCGTCAGCGGGGGCAGGGCCAGATCGTCCAGCGCCAGGATATCGGCCCGCTTTTCACGCCACACCAGGGCGGCCTTGTGGGTGCGGTCGTAAATAAGGAACTGCTCGCCGCCGAAGCGCCCGATGAAATGGGGCGCAAGGTAGGGCAGCACGAAATTTTTGGGGCCGATCTCCGCCGCCAGGCCCGCGCCTGTGTCTGTGAAGCGGATGAAGCCCGTCAGCAAATGGGCCTCATGCTTTAAATGCTGCTGGGCGGCCAGCAGCGGTGCCACCAACGGATGGCCCAGCATGCGGCACACGTTTTTGCAGCGGTAGCCCAGCAGGAGGAAGCGGAGCAGCGCCAGTTCCTTGTGTTCCAGGCAGGTGCAGAACACATCCCGCACCAATTCTTCCGCCTCCGGACCGATCTTCGCCGGGATGGAGGCCACCACCCGCGCCGCATGGCCGGCATCCGTGGCGACGGCGCAGGGCTGGTACAGGCTGGGCTGGGCGTCCGCCTCGGGCTGGATGTCCGCGGGCACCTGCCGCCTGTACACGCTCTCGTACACGCAGCACAAAAAGCCGTCGAAGGTGCCGTCATATAAATAAACTAGATCGCTTTCAGCAGGCATGACGCCGCCTCCTCTTGCATCATGGCGCCGGCCAACGGCAGCGGTGTGCCGCCGGCGGCCAGCTGCTGCACGGCCGGCGCGCTGAACAGGTTCAGCTGCTCGCTGCCGAAATTGAAGGCCTTGGGGTCCAGCAAAGCGCGCACTGTCTGCTCCCGCGTGGCGTGGGCGCCGGTGACAAAGCCTTTGCAGGTGATAAAATACTGCGCGCGCTTGAGCACCACGCCGATGCGCCGCAGTTCGGCCAGCCCCAGCGCCCCCTGGCGGCGGGCCGTGCGGATGCGCTGGGCACTTTTGGGCCCGATGCCCGGCACCCGCAGCAGCATCTCATAGCTGCAGCGGTTCACGTCCACGGGGAACAGCTCCAAATGGTGCAGGGCCCAGTTGCACTTGGGGTCCAGGTAAGGATCGAAATCCGGGTGCTGCTCGTCCAAAATTTCCCGTGCGCCGAAGCCATAGTAGCGCAGCAGCCAGTCGGCCTGGTACAGCCGGTGCTCGCGCAGCAGCGGGGGCTTCGTGTCCAGGGCGGGCAGCAGCGCGTTTTCGGCCACCGGCACATAAGCGGAGAAAAACACGCGCTTCAGCGAGAACTTTTTGTACAGCCCTTCGGTCAGGCGCAGGATGTGGAAATCGCTCTCCGGGCTGGCGCCCACGATCATCTGGGTACTCTGGCCGGCCGGCGCGAAGCGCGGCGCGGCCCGGTACACCGCCAATTCGGCTTTGCTCTGGGCGATGCCGCTGCTCACCTGCTTCATGGGCTGCAGGATGGCGGGCTTTTTCTTCTCCGGCGCCAGCAGGGAAAGGCTCTGCTCGCTGGGAAGTTCGATATTCACGCTCAGCCGGTCGGCCAAAAGTCCCAGCCGCCGCACCAGCAACGGGTCTGCGCCGGGGATGGTCTTGGCGTGGATATAGCCCCGAAATCCATATTCGCCGCGCAAAAGCTCCAGCGCCTTGATCATCTGCTCCATGGTATAGTCCGGCGTGTTCAGCACGGCGCTGGAAAGGAACAGCCCCTCGATGTAATTGCGGCGGTAAAAGCCGATGGTCAGCTCGGCCAATTCCCGCGGGGTGAAGGCGGCGCGGGGCACGTCGCTGGTGCGCCGGTTCACGCAGTACTTGCAGTCGTAGCGACACACATTGGTCATCAGCACCTTCAAAAGGCTTACGCAGCGCCCGTCGGCCGAGAACGTGTGGCAGATGCCCGGCGCGCTGGCGCTGCCCAGATGCACACCGTCGCCGGCGCGATCCACACCCGACGAGGTGCACGCCACGTCATATTTGGCGCTGTCCGTCAATATAGTCAGCTTTTCCATCAGGTCCACGGCATACCACATCCTTGTGTTGGCTTCGGCGGCGCCCGGCCGCCCCCAAAAGGGTACAAAAAAGAAAGGCCCGCCCCAAACGGGCCTATAGATGATACAAAAAGTATATTTTTGCGTTATCAATACAAAAAGTAAATGCCCGCAGCGGCGAAGGAAAAGGGAACGGCCGCTCGTTATACAGATAGCGGCGGCAAAAGCCGCGCGGAGAAAAGGAGAAGGAATGATGAAAAGCGAGACGATCTTTTCCGGCCGGCGGGCGGCCCCCTGGCTGCTGGGGGCGCTGCTGACCCTGCGGTTTCCCTTGCTGATACTGGGCGGCACATCGGCCGCCGCCGCAGCGGTTTATCTGGTGGACACGTAGCTTTGTACGGCCCTGCTTTTTTGGGCGCTGCGGGACAGGCTGGACCGCTGCTTTGTCACCTTGCCCGCTTTGGCCCTGTTCCTGCTGTCGCCTCTATTTGCCTGGCAGGGCGGCATGGACGACTTCACCGTGTGGCTGCGGGCGCTGGTATGCGCCGCGCTGGCCTGGGGGTTGTGGCGCCGGCGGGCGGAGGTGCGGCTGGCGCACAGCCGGGGCTTTGTGAAAAACCTGTTGCTGACAGCGGTACTGGTGGCTGCCGCCGCCCTGCTGTTTGCCTGGGTGCGCGGTTTCAAGGGCGGCGGGGAGGCGCCCACGGCCGAAAGCGTTTGGCGGGGCCTGTGTTTTCAGCTGTCCTTTGCGGCCGTGATGGAAGAACCGTTGTTCCGCGCCTTTTTGCCTGCGCTGCTGGAATCCCGCGGGCTGCGCCCCGCCGCCGCCGTATTGGCGTGCGCGGCCATTTTCTGGCTGGGGCATGCGTATTATATCGGCACAGGCGCCAATTTTTGGGTCGTTATCCCTCTGGCGTCGCTGCTGCTGGGCCTGGTGGCGCGCAGAACTGGCAGCATGGCCTGGTCCATGGGCGCCCATGCCTGCCTGAATGCGCTGGGCGATATTTTCCAGCATTCGCTTCGGCTGTTTTAACGCCCGCATGCCGGGTCACAGCCGCAGGCTGAAATCTCCGCAGGGGAACAGCCCTGCGCCCTGGCATAATCGGCCCGCCCGCTGCAAACCGGCCAGCGCGCCGGCCACCCGCCCGGCCAGGTCGGGCGGGACGGGCAGGGCGTAGTGGCCCGGCCAAATGCGCCGCGCGTTCAGCGCGGCCATTTTTTGTGCCGACAGCAGAAAGGCCGCTGGGTCCGTGGTGGGATAGAACATGTCCAGTTGGCCTTGATAGAACAGGTCGCCGGAGAAAAGGGCGCCGCGCGCGGCCTCCCAAAAACACACGCGGCCCGGCGAATGGCCTGGTGTGTGGCACACTTGTATTTGGCGGCCGCCCAGGTCCAGTACTTGCCCATCGTGCAAAAACTGGGTGGCCCCGCCGGCGAACACGGCGTAAGCGGCGGCGTCGAAGCCGGGCGGGAAGGCACAGGGCTGCCGCGTCAGCTGGGCGCGCACCGCCGCGGGCGGCAGCGGGAAATGCCCCGCCAGCCACGGCGCCTCGGCCCTGTGCACCGCCCGTCGGGCAAAGGCGCCCAAAGCCCCGATGTGGTCCCAGTGGGCGTGGGTGACGGCCGCCAGCACGGGCAGATCCGTCAGGGCCCGCACCTGGGCCGCCAGGTCGTCCACGCCCAGGCCGGTGTCGATCAGCAGCGCGCGCCGCGCGCCCAGCAGCAGGTAGCAGTGGGGCTGTTCCCAGTGCAAGGGCTCACTGATAACGGCCGTATCCGCCTCCGGCCATTGAACGTCAAACCAGGGCCTAGCCATGCTGCGGCGCCTCCGGCTGGCCATTGTCCAGGCAGAAAGGGTGGCCCGCCGGGTCCAGCAGGGTGCGGGAGGTGGTGAAATATTGGGCGTCGGCCAATCTGGCGCCGCACGCCAGGGCAAAAGCCACGGCCGCGTCCAGGTCGCCCACGCGCCAGTCCAGGTGCAGCATCTGCCCGGGCGCGCCGGGCCGCCAGGGCCAAACCGGCGGCGCGTAAGCGGGCACGGCCTGGAACGCCAGCGTCCAACCCTCGGGCGCGGTCAGCGCGGCCCAGCCCTCGCCGGCCGGTTCCCGGGGCCAGCCCAGCAGCTTCTGATAGAAAGCGGCCAGGGCCGCGGGGTCGGCGCAGTCCAGCACGATGCCGGACAGCCTGCATGTCCCGCCCATCACAGCATCCCCCGCTTCGCCGCCGGCAGCCGCAACCGGATCAGCGCCAGCGCGTCCGCCATGGCCTGCCGGCTGTCCACGGGCAGCATCAGCCAGCGCGCGCCGTTCACCGCGTCCGCCCGGCGGTAGATCTTTGCCGTCTCTGGGCTGAAGGTGGGCAGCAGGGCCTCGGCTTCAAGCTGCTCTTTGGGGCCGACCGTCACCATACAGGTAAAATGGCCGCTGTCCGGGTATAGCACGCACAGGCTGCGGCCGCTGCGGCGGAATTTCACATTCCAGCCCGGTGCGCCGCAGCATTTGCTGTACTCGATGGCTTTTTGGCCGCCGGCAGCCTCGCACGCGGCGCACAGCGGCGCCCAATAAGGGGAATCCACCGCCGCGCACAGCTCGTCGAACTCCGGTTGCCGCAGAGCGGGGAAACGTTCAGTCCAAAGCATAAGAAGCCTCCTTTTGCCTGTCAGGGCTCGTCGGGCAGGGCCGCGTCCAGCGCCCGGCGCCAGGCGGGCGGCTGGACGTCGTCGCCCCAATATTCTTCCAGGGCGGTGATTCGCCCCGCGTCATCGAAGGTGAAAAAGGACACGGCGTGGAACGCTTCGCCCTCGCCGCTCTCCACGGCGGTGGCGGTCACCACGCCGCCGGGGATGGGCTCGGCCCGCACCACGGTGCCATGCCAAGTGCCGGGATAGGCACAGTTGGCCCGGATATATCCCGCGGAGGTGAAGCGCTCGGCCGTGTTCGGCCAGCGCACCACAGCGTTCTCGGCAAAATAGCCGGGCAGGGCCGCCGCGTCCTGGCGCAGCACGGCCCCCCAGAAGGACAGCGCCGCGGCCCGCAGCCGGTCGGCGGCCGGCACATGGGCCAGGCCCAGGGCCTTTTGCGCCAATGCCTCGGCGTACAGCAGCGGCGTGATGGCAGGATAGGTCAGCCGGTCGGGCGGGGGCAGGGTATCGAAGGCGCGCACTTCCGCGATCTCATGGGTCAGCGGTTCCATGTGCTCGAAATAAGCCACGAACACCATGCCGTTGGCCTCGTCCCCCGCCGCACCGGCACGATAATCGCACAGCGGCTGGATGGCGGCGTCCACGGCGCCGCTCTCCTCCCGCAATTCCCGGGCCGCGGCCTCCATGGGGGTCTCCCCCGGCTCGATGTGGCCGCCCTGGCTTTCCCACGTGGCGCGGCTGGCGTGGCGGGACAGCAGCAGCCGCCCGTCCACGCAGGACAGCGTCACCACGTATTTGTAATTTTTTAGCGTCCCCAAGGGGTGGATGGCACAGCGCAAAACGATCTCCTCCCTCATAACCGGCGCAGCAGCGCCAAAATGGCTGCCTCGTCTTCCGGGGCATCGTAGTCGCCGGTCAGCAGGCCGGGGTAGTGGTATTGATAGCCGGCTGCCTCGCCCCGCCGCAGAGCGGCCAGCAGCGCCTCTTCGCCCTCCTGGCCCAGAAAACGGCAGAAGGCCCTCACCCGGGGCTTTTGCAGCATGGGCTGGCCGCAGGGGAATTCAGCGCAGGCCCAGCAGCCCGGCAGATCTTGCCGCCGGCAGCAGGCGGCAATGGCACAATCGGCCGTGTGGGCGCAGCCGCCGCGCCGGCATCCGGCACAGCTGCCGTTGTCACTGCACACACAGCAGGCCAATCCGCAATAGGCAAATCCCTTTTCAGCCTCCATGCCCTTCCTCCGCTGCGAAAGCCGCCGCGTCCAGCAGCGGCACCACGTTGATGACGGGCTCTTCATAAGGGTGGACGGCCCGCACGGCCGCCAGTGCCTGGGGGACGTTTTGGGCCGGGCAGCGCATTTCCAGTTTGTACTCCCGCCCGCGGCACAGGCTATCCACTGCCCCGTCGTAAGGATCGCTGCCCGGCAAGGGGCGCCAACAGCCCTCCACCGGCGCCCAGGAGGCCACGTGGTCATACAGGCCCACCCGGCCCGCGCCCGCCTCATGCAATGCTTCCAAAACCGCGTCCAGGCAGCTGGACGGCAGATAAATTTCCAATTTTACTGTGCCCTGCATCATTTTGTCACCAGCTTTCTTCCGCGGGCAGCCGCCGCGCCAGGCGCGGGCCGCTGCCGTCGTCCTCCACCACCAGGATGGCACAGTTATCCACCAAGGTGCCGTTCCACAATTCATCCAGCGGCGCGCCCGTCAGCTGCAGGGCGATGCAGCGCAGTGCGGCCCCGTGGGTGACGGCCAGGATCCGCTGGCCGTGGTGGCGCCCCATCACGTCCTGCAAAAAATCAGCGGTGCGTGTCATCACGCCGGGAAAGCTCTCACCACCCGCGGGCGGCACATAGGCCGAGGGTTTGTCAAAAAAGGCCGCGGGCATCTGCGTCACCGGCACGCCCTCCCAGGCGCCGAAGCCCATCTCCAGCAGGCGGCTGTCGGCCAGGATCTTTTCCTCAGGCAGGCCGGTGGCCAGTTGGGCCGTCCGGCGTGCCCGCTGCAAAGGGCTGGCGTATACGGCGCCGAAAGCAAGGCCGGCCAGGCGCGCGCCGGCCGCTTTGGCCTGGGCGCGGCCAGTCTCGTTCAGGGGCACGTCGGCATGGCCCTGCATGCGGTGCGCGCAGTTCCAGTCCGTCTCGCCGTGGCGCATCAAATAAAGTGTCGTACGCATTTTAAAAGTCCTTTTTAATGTACTTGCAATGAAGTAAGATGGAAACAGAAGGGGAAAAGTTCACCACTTGGCCTTCGTTTCCACCACTTTGCCGGCGATATAAAGATGGTCCAGATCCTCTCCCATGATCACCTGGGCGGGATAATCGGGGTTGAAAGGCTGCAGCACCACGCTGGAACCGCGCACCACATACTTTTTCAGCGTGCCTTCCCCTTCGCCGAACACCATCACGCCCAGGTCGCCCGAGGCAAGCGTGCTCTGCCGGTGTACCAGGGCCAAGTCGCCGTCGCTGATGCGCGGTTCCATGCTGTCGCCCTTTACCCTCAAATAAAAATAACTGCCGGGGTCTTTCACACGGGCGTACTCCTCGCCGTAATCCTCTTCCATGGCCAGTGCGCCGTAGCCCGCCCGCACGGTGCCGATGACGGGGATCAAATGCTCCCCGGCGGCGCGGTAAGGCTCCACGGCCGGGGCCTCCGGCTCCGCCAGAAGATAGTCGGTGGTCACGCCCATCCGGGCGGCCAGGGCGGAAATAGTCTGGGCGTCGGGTGTGGAGCGCCCCGTCTCCCACTTGCCCACGGCCTGTTGGCTCACCCCCAACACATTGGCCAAAGCCTGTTGGGATAACCCGCGCAGCCGGCGAAGTTCCCGCAGACGCTGTGCAAACATGCGCCTCGCTCCTTTCCTGTTGTTCATTTCTATGATACAACCAAAAGTAGTAGTTGTAAAGGGGACTTTAGGCAAAAATTTTAAAAATAGTAGTTATAACTACTTGACAACAACCGAAAGTTGTATTATTGTAAGACCAAGGAATCAATGAACCACACGGCGCGCGGCCGTTTTTGAGGAGGAAGGATCATGAAAAAAGTAGAAAGTTTTGTTCTTCGTATGCTGGCGGTGCTGTGCGGGATCGGGTCGCTGTCATTCCTGGGTGCCTACGTGTCTGATGGGCTGAACCCGTCCATGCTGCTGTGCCCGGTGCTGGCCCTGCTGTGCTATGCGGCACTGAGCATTGAAAAGGAGCTGCAGGCCGCCCATCGCCGCGAGGCAATGCGGGCGCGGCGCGCGCGCAAACTGCAGGTGGTCAAAGCCGCCAAGCCCATGCGGCCCGCGTAAACCACCGAAAGGCGGCGGCCCTTTGGCCCGCCGCACCTTTTGCGTCGAAAAGATGGAATTTTCCAGAATTGGATTGACAAATGGGAAAACCTATGGTATCATAATTCAGCACTCTAAACTGCACCGCGCCATGGAGAGGTGTCCGAGTGGTTGATGGAGGC
>CAJMEU010000002.1 GCA_905212515.1 uncultured Oscillospiraceae bacterium
GCGCCGGCTGGGCATCGACCCCGACGCGCTGACCACCTGGGATCAGCTGCACGCTGTGCTGGTGAAGGTGAAGGATGCCTGCCCGGACATGGTGCCCGTGGTGCCCCATTTCGGCCAGATCCAGCAAACCCTGGGCCAGGACCCGCTGGGGGACAACCTGGGGGTGCTGCTGGACAACCAAGGCACCACGGTGGAGAACCTTTACGCCAGCGAACAGTACGCCGAGGTGTGCCGGCGCATGCATCAGTGGTACGAAGAGGGGCTGATCCTGAAGGACGCGTCCCTGACGGACGACGCGGCGTCCCGCATGATGAAGCTGTACAACGGCTTCGGCTTTTTTCCCCGCGTCAGCGACAACAACATCGTCAGCAACACCCGCTCTTTCGGGGAGGAGCTGGTGCCCTTTGTGATGAGCGCCCCCATCGCCAAGACCTCCTCGGTGAACCTGGGCTGGTGGGTGGCCGCGGGCAGCGGGCACAAACGCGAGGCCATGCGGATGATCGAGCTGCTGTATATCGACCAGGAGGCGGCCGACCTGTGCATCTACGGCCAGGAGAACGTCGATTATGTGCGGCTGGACGAAAACACGGTGACCAACATCGATACGCCCCCCGCCGACGAGTGGAGCACCATCCACTGGGGCTGGCCCAACCGCCAGGCGGCCAGCGCCTGGACGCTGCCCGGCAAAACCCTGCCCAGGCTGCCGCTGAAGGGCGCGCAGCGCTCGCCCGCCATGGGCTTTGTGTTCGATTCCACACCCGTGCAGTCGGCGGTGAACCGCTGCAAAACGGTGACGGATAAATACCACAACGTGCTGATGAGCGGCTATCTGGACCCGGAGGACGCGCTGCCGCGCTTCCTGGCGGAGCTGGAGGAGGCCGGCATCGACGCGGTCATTACAGAAAAGCAGGCACAGCTCGACACCTGGTTGGCGCAGCGCGCTTCGGGCGCGCCCTGAAGCGCCGCAAAGGGGACGGGGAAGAGGGCTTTGCTTTGGAAGGAGAAGTTGGATATGAAGCACACAGCGGTGAACCCCTATCTGCCCTTGGATGAATATGTGCCCGACGGCGAACCGCGCCTGTTTGAGGGGCGGGTATATGTGTACGGCTCCCACGATACGGCGGGGGGCGGCTTTTTCTGCCTGGAGGATTATGTGGCCTGGTCGGCGCCGGAGGACGACCTGGGCGATTGGCGTTATGAAGGGGTCATTTATCGCAAGGACCAGGACCCCTCCAACCCGGACGGCAGGCTGGAGCTCTTTGCCCCGGATGTGGTGCGGGGGCCGGACGGGCGCTATTATCTCTATTACTGCCTGCGCATGCGGCGCGAGTTCGGGGTGGCGGTCAGCGATTCGCCCGCCGGGCCCTTTGCCTTTTACAGCCATGTTCAAAAGCCGGACGGCTCGGTGCTGGAAGACGCCATGCCCTACGACCCCTCGGTGCTGGTGGATGACGATGGGAAAATTTATCTGTATTACGGCTTTGCCAGCGAGATGCTGGGGAAAAAATATGGTTTTGTAAAAAGCCCGGGGGCCATGGTGGTGCGCCTGGACGGGGATATGCGCACGGCGGTGACCGAACCCGTGCTGTGTATTCCCGGAGAAGACGAGGCCCCGGGCACAAGTTTTGCGGGCCACGCCTATGTGGAGGCCCCCTCCGTGCGGCGCTTCGGCGACCGGTACTATTTTGTCTATTCCAGCCAGCACTGGCATGAATTGTGCTACGCCGTCAGCGACAGGCCCGACGGCGGCTTTACCTACGGCGGCGTCATCGTGGACAACGCCGATCTCGGCCTCGGCGGCCGCGCGCTGCCGGTGTGCATGCCGGGCAACAACCACGGCGGCCTCGTCCGGGTTTGCGGAACGTACTACATGTTCTACCACCGCCACACCCATTGCACCTCTTTCTCCCGCCAGGGCTGTGCCGAGCGGGTGGAGCTGCTGCCGGGCGGCCGCATCCCCCAGGTGGAGGTCACCTCCTGCGGGCTGAACGGCGGCCCTCTGCCCGCCGAAGGGGCCTGGCCCGCGGCCATTGCCTGCCAGTTGTACGGCGCCGATCAGGCGGCCATGCTGGATTTCCGCAACGTGGCGCGGGACACGGTGCCCTTTATCACCGAGACGGGCACCGGCGGCCCCTCCCCGCAGCAGTTTATCTGCAATATCCAAAACGGGACCGTGGCCGGCTACAAATATTTCAGCTTTTCCGCCGGGGCGCCGGCCGCCGTCACCCTGTGGCTGCGGGGCACGATGGCGGGTGCGCTCAGCCTCTGCCTGGACGCGCCGGAAGCCGCCCCCGCGGCAAAGGCGCAGGTGCAGCTGGCGGCCGCGGACTGGCAGCCCGTGACGCTGCCGCTGCCGGAAGCCGCCGCGGGCGTGCATGGCCTTTATTTCCGCTTTGAAGGCGCGGGCAAATGCGATTTCCTGCGCTTTGCCTTCCGCTGACAGCCAAGCGCCCGCTGGATCTTGAGAGGAGAATATTTATGCGCATTTTGTATGTGGACATCGACACCCTGCGCCCGGACCACCTGGGCTGCTACGGCTATCCGCGCGATACCAGCCCCAACATCGACGCCGTGGCCCGCCAGGCGGTCCGCTTTACCGATTACTATTGTTCCGACGCGCCCTGCCTGCCCAGCCGCGCCGCCCTGATGACGGGCCGCTTCGGCATCCATACGGGCTGTGTGGGCCACGGCGGCATCAATGCCGAGATGCGCCCCGAGGGGCGCGACCGCGGCATGGCCGATTTCAACGGCCGCTACAACCTGCCGGCGGTGCTGCGCCGGGCCGGCATGAAAACCGCCACCATCAGCAGCTTCCCGGACAGGCACGCCGCCTGGTGGTTCAACGGCGGTTTTGACGAGTGCTACAACGTGGGCAAGCGCGGCCTGGAGCCGGCCCATGAGGTGATCCCCCTGGCGCTGGACTGGCTGGACCGCAAGCGGGAGACAAAGGACTGGTTTTTGCACCTGCACGTGTGGGACCCCCACATCCCTTACCGCACGCCGGAAAGCTATGGCAAGCCCTTTGCCGACGACCCGCTGCCCGACCCCTGGATGACCCGGGAGCTGCTGGACCATCACCGGCGCACAAAGCCCGGCGGCCACAGCGCCTGCGAGGTGACGGGCTACGACAATGTGCCCAACCCGGCCACGCCGCGCCAGATCACCGAGATCAAGGACCTGGACGATTTCAAAGCCATGGTGGACGAGTACGACACCGGCATCTGGTACGCGGACCGGCAGTTGGGTCAAGTGTTCCAGAAGCTGAAAGAGCAGGGCATCTACGAGGACACGGCCATCATCATCAGCTCCGACCACGGCGAGGACCTGGGCGAGCTGGGCAGCTATTGCGAGCACGGCGAGGCCGATTACAGCACCACCCACATCCCCCTCATCATCAAGTGGCCAGGCTGCGCCCAAAACGCGGCGTCCGGCGGCTTCCATTACAACGCGGACCTGCTGCCCACCCTTGTCGATCTGCTGGGCGGCGTGCCGGCCTTTACCTGCAACCGGGTGGTGGGCAAACCGAACCCCGTCCGCTACGACGGCGAAAGCTTCGCGGACTGCGTGCGCACCGGCGGGGACGGCGGCCGCGACCATCTGGTGGTCAGCCAGTGCGCCCACGTGTGCCAGCGCGGCGTGCGCTTCGGCGATTGGATGTATATCCGCACCTATCACGACGGCTATCACCTGATCGAAGACGAAGAGCTGTTCAACGTGAAGGACGATCCCCACGAGACGAAAAACCTGGCCGAAGAGCACCCGGAAGTGTGCTGGCACGCGGCCTGGTATCTGGAGCGCTGGGTGGCCGGCAATATGCTCAGCAACATCGACCGGTCCCACGAGGACCCGCTGTGGAACGTCATCGCCGAGGGCGGCCCCTTCCACTGCCGCGGCTATCTGTACGATTACTGCCGGCGGCTGGAGCAGACCGGCCGCGCCGACTGCGCCGAAGAACTGCGCCGCCGCCATCCGCAGGAGCTGAAAGAGCGTTATTGAGCCCGAAAGGAGCTGTTACCATGGCAAAACGTCCCCACATCATCATTTTCAACCCGGACGAGATGCGTTCGTCCGCGCTGGCGCACCTGGGCAACCCGGCGGCCGTCACACCCAATCTGGATGCCTTCGCCGCCGGCGAGGCGGTGTCCTTCCGCAACGCTTACTGCCAAAACCCGGTGTGCGTGCCCAGCCGGTGCAGCTTTTTCACCGGACTGTATCCCCATGTGCACGGCCACCGCACCATGAGCCATCTGCTGCGTCCCGGCGAGACCACGCTGCTGAAAGAGCTGAAGGACGCCGGGTATTACGTGTGGATGAACGACCGCAACGACCTCACCGCCGGCCAGATCCCCGGCTGGACCGAGAGCCACGCCAGCGAGATCTATTACGGCGGCCGGAAAAAGCAGGGCCCCGGCCCGGAAAACCCCGATCCCCGGGGCGGGCCGGGCGATAAAAATTATTACTCCCACTACGAGGGCAAATTGAAGCTGGACGGGCGGGGCGTCAACTACAACGGCGACGACGAGGTAGTGGACGCGGCCATCGGGCGCATCCGGGACCTGCCGGAAGGCAAGCCTTTGTGCATGTTTCTCGGCCTCACCTATCCCCACACGCCTTACCGGGTGGAGGAGCCCTACTTCTCCGCCATCGACCGGGCCAAACTGCCCCCGCGCATCCGGGCGGCGGACTGCACCGGCAAGGCAAAAATTTTGTCGGAGATCCGCAAATATGCAGGGATGGACGATTACACCGACGCCGATTGGGACGAGCTGCGGGCGGTGTACCAGGGCATGTGCATGAAGATCGACGCCCAGTTCGGCCGCCTGGTGGCGGCGCTGAAAGAGGCGGGCATCTATGACGACTGCGCCATCTTCTTCTTCAGCGACCACGGCGATTTCGCCGGGGATTACGACCTGCCGGAAAAATGCCAGAACAGCTTCGAGGACTGCCTCACCCGGGTGCCCTTCCTCGTCAAGCCGCCCAAGGGCGTGGCGGTGGACCCCGGCGTCAGCGACAGCTTGACGGAACTGGTGGATTTCTACGCCACGGCCATGGAATTTGCCGGCGTGGCGCCCGGCCACACCCATTTCGGCCGCAGCTTGCGGCCCGTTTTGGCCGACCGCGCGGCCAAGGTGCGGGACTACGCCTTCTGCGAGGGCGGCCGCCAGCCGGGCGAGACCCACTGCGACGAGTATCATCAGGACGGCGGGGGCGTGGCGTCCGCCCTTTCGCCCTACTGGCCCAAGCAGCGCGCCCAAAGCGACGACGAAGCCCACGCCAAGGGCATCATGATGCGGGGCGAGCGCTACAAGTACGTCAGCCGCACCCTGGGCGGCGACGAGCTGTACGACCTGCGGGAAGACCCGAACGAGACCACCAACCGCATCCACGACCCGGCCCTGGCCGGCGTGGCGGCCGCCATGCGGCTGGACATGCTGAAATGGCTGCAGGCCACGGACGACGTGGTCCCCTTTGACCATGACGCGCGCTTCACCCCGGAAATGCTGTGGGCCCGCGTGCGGGGCATGGTGCCGCCCGAAAAAGCGGGCGAGGTGCGGCAGATGATCGCCGATGGCGTCAGCTTCCCGATGCTGATGAATCATTGCCGCGGGCTGGCCGGGCAAAAGAAGCCTTAAACGGCGCCAAAAGGGAACACAGCGCAAAAAAGAAAGCGGAAAAGATGCCAGAAAGCGTCTTTTTCGCTTTTTTTTGCGATAAAAACACCTTGTTTTACTCTGTTTTTTTATTAACATTTGTTAACAAACTGAAGGGGCCCGGCGGGAGAAGTCGTAAAAATCACACAAAAAATCGCTTTTTCGATAGCGGGATCAGGGGGCCAAAAATCAAGTCGTAATTTTGACAGCAGGCTTTCGGAAAATCTACAGCCCCGCGGCGCAACCCCCGTTATAATGAAAAACGGAAACAGCCCGGGGCGGGCCCGGGCGGCAAAGACGGAGAAGGAGGCATGTTCCCAATGCCGGAAAAAGGAAAGGTGCTGGCCGAAGTAAAAGACCTGAGCAAAAACTTCGGCGTGACCATCGCGCTGTCCCACGTGGACTTCGCAGTGAAGACCGGCGAGATCCGCGGCTTGATCGGTGAGAACGGCTCGGGCAAATCCACCGTTTCGTCCATCATCGCGGGCTTGCAGCCCCCCAGCAGCGGCCAGATGTTCTATAAAGGCAAGCCCTGGAGCCCCAAGGATGTGCTGGAAGCACAGGAGGCGGGCATCGGCATGATCGTCCAGGCGGCCGGCACCATCGCGGGCATCTCCGTGGCGGAAAACATCTTCCTGGGCAATTACAAGCGCTTCAAAAAGGGCCCGGCCATCGATAAGAAAGCCATGGTGGCCGAGGCGCGCAAGGCGCTGGAGAAGATCGGCGTCACGGACATCAACCCGGCGCTGCCCACCCGCATGTACGACATGCAGGAGCGCAAGCTGATCGAGATCGCCAAGTGCATGTACGGCGACCCCGAGCTGCTGATCGTGGACGAGACCACCACCGCCCTGAGCCAGAACGGCCGCGACATCATCTACCGCATCATGCATGACATGGCGGACGCGGGCAAGGCCGTGATGATCATCAGCCACGACCTGAACGAGATGATGGAGCAGTGCGACACGCTGACCGTGCTGCGCGACGGCGTGATCATCGACAACATCGCCAAGGCGGACTTTGACCCGGACGACATCAAGCAGAAGATGGTAGGCCGCGAGATCAAGGGCCACTACTACCGCGAGGACAACGACGGCTATGAGGATGAAGTGGTGCTGAAGGCCGACTGCATCACCACCATGCACAACCTGCTGTGCTTCGATCTGGAGCTGCACCGGCAGGAGATTTTGGGCATCGGCGGTTTGTCGGACTGCGGCATGCACACCGTGGGCCGCGCCCTTTACGGGCTGGACCAGGTGGTGGACGGCCAGGTGGTGCTGACAAAGGACGGCACGGTGGTGAAAAACGCCCAGGTGGCCTTCAAAAACGGCATGGGCTACGTGTCCAAGAACCGCGACACCGAAAGCCTGGAGCTGAACGCCTCCATCTACAACAACATCGCCTCCACGGGCTACGACAAAAACAACGTGGGCCCCTTCATCAGCCCCCGCAGGGAAAAGGCCTATGTGGACAAGCAGGTCAAGGCGCTGATGATCAAGTGCCAGAACGCCTACCAGCCGGTGCGCGCGCTGTCCGGCGGCAACAAGCAGAAGGTGGTGTTCGGCAAGTGGTGCGCCGACGACGCGGACATCCTGATTCTGGACTGCCCCACCCGCGGCGTGGACATCGGCGTTAAGGCGGCCATGTACGAGCTGATTTACGTCTTGAAATAACTGGGCAAATCCATCATCATGATCAGCGAGGAACTGCCCGAACTGATGGGCATGTGCGACCGGCTGCTGATCATGCGCGACGGGGAAGTGTCCGGCGAATTCTTCCGCAAAGATGGCTACGACGACCGTACGCTCATCGAATACATGATTTGAGGAGGAGAAGAGACAATGAATGCAACCGCCTCCGTAAAAACGAACGACCGGGAGCTGCACCTGAGCCTGAAAGAGCGCGTCGAGGTCATCCGCTCGAACCGCTGGTTCCTCATGGTTTTTCCCTTTGTGATGCTGGCGCTGATCATCGTCATCTTCGGCGCGGCCACCCAGGGACGCTTCTTCAAACCCAGCGTGCTCAAGGGCATCCTCAGCCAGGCCATCATCATCGGCACCTGTGCCACCGGCGTGGCCTTCATCTACTCCAACGGCAACCTGGACATCTCCATCGGCGCGGTGCTGGGCATGGCCGCCACCTTCGGCGTGCTGACCTACAACGCCACCCATTCCGTGCCCCTGTTCGTGCTGGTGTGCGTGGGCTCGGCGCTGGCGCTGATGGCCTTCAACTGCACCATGAGCGTGGTGTGCCATATCAAGACCATCACCGTGGCCATCGTGGTCACACAAATTTACGGCGCCATCACCACGCTGCTCATCGGCGGCGCCGGCAAGATCGAGATCCCCTACGAGACAAGCGCGGCCATGGAGGACGGGGGCTTCCGCTACATCGTCTTCTTCCTCTACTTCATCTTCTGCGTGGTGATCTATCATTACACCAAAGTGGGGCGTGAGCTGCGCTTTCTGGGCGGCAACGAGAGCTGCGCCCGGCAGACGGGCATGTCCAACAGCAAGGCCACCTACATCAGCTTTTTGATGACCGGCCTGGGCGTGGGCCTGGCGGCGGTGTTCAGCGTCATCGACGTGTCGGCCGTCAGCGTGGAGACCGGCAGCGGCCTGGGCATGGACGTGATGCTGGCCACGGTATTGGGCGGCATGTCCATCTTCGGCGGCGCCCGCTCCAACGCTTACGCGGGCCTGCTGGGCGCCCTGACGGTGGCGGCCCTGAACAAGGGCCTGCTGATGGTGGGCGTGTCCTCGGCGCTGATCCAGGGCATCCGCGGCGTCATCTTCCTGGCGCTGGTGTACCTGAACAGCGAGCGGCAGAACCTGCTGCCCTCCCGTGTGCAATTCTAAAGGTTTGAACGCACTTCGGTGCGGTGAGAAACGATTGATGAAAAGGAGATTTGAAACATGAAAAAGAACATTTGGAAACGCGCGGCGGCCCTGGTGCTGACCGGCGCCATGCTTCTGACCAGCCTGGCCGGCTGCGGCGGCGCATCCTCTTCCGCCCCGGCCTCCACCGCGGGCTCCGGCACGGCCTCTTCCACCGCGGAGGGCGGTGCGGCCACCCCCACCAAGCAGTTTGTCATCGGCGTGGCCGAGGCCCAGGCCAACGACGAGGTGACCACCCGCCGCGCCTACTTTGAGAATTTCATCGCCCCTACCTACAACGTCAAGTTCATCTTTTCCGAAGTGTTGAAGGATGATGCCGCTGTTAAGACCTTCATCGAAAACTGCATCGACTCGGGCGCTGACGCCATCATCGACTTCAAATCCAACTCTGCCCAGATGGCCCGACTGTGCGAAGAGAACGACGTGATCTATACCGTGCAGGGCATCCCCGACATGGCTCCTGAGCTGATGGAGGGAGACTTCCCCCTGTTTACAGGCTGGGCGGGCGCTGATAACGACCATGTAGGCAACCTCTTCCGCGACTGGCTGGAGGCGAATGCCAGCGAAGATGGTTCCGAAGGATTCCTGGTTTCCACGTCCCTGGCCGCCCAGGGCAACGTGCAGCACGTTGAAGTATCCCGGGCGATCCTGGAAGGCCTGCAGGAAAAATACGGCTTGACCTATGAGCTGTCCATCGACGATCTGGTGGCTTCCTCCGAAACCACCAACGTGGCCAACGACAAAAACATCCTGATCACCCTGTATCCGGGCTCGCCCAACAAAGAGACCTGGCTGCCCGGCATCTCCTCCCTGCTGCAAACCGGCAAATACGCCATGTTCCTCAGCTCCGGCCAGACGTATAACCAGTCGGCCACCGCCGTGAACGAGGTGGAACAGGCCTTCGGCATCGACGTCAAGGTGGCCAGCATTGCCGCTTTCAGCACGACCTTGACCACTGCCTTCAACACCCAGGACCCCAGTGGAAATCCCAGCGTGGACATGGTGACGGTGAAACCCTCCAGCGCCCTGAACGCCTGTCTGTTTGCTGCCACTTACAATGCGCTGAATGGCGCCATTGACACCGCGTGCCGGGATGCGCAGGGGAACGCCGCAAACTATCGTTTCCAGATGATCGCCATCACCAGCCCCGAGGAACTGGCCAAAACGGAAGGCTGGGACGACAAGGATGCCGGGAACTGGATCGCCGGCAAAGAATTTGTGGATTCCATGCTGGTGACAAACAATCCCGACATTACGCCTGAAGATATCAACCAGATCATGGCCAGCCTGAATGTAGAGAGCATCAGTGCCATGATGGGCTGATCCCTCGAAACAAAGCATCTGTGTGAGGGCGGCAGGCCCGACCGATAAAGGAGAGAGAAACAAATGAGCAAATGGCAGGACTTTAAGAAAAAGCATATTCTGCTCATGCACGCGGCGTTCACCATTGCCGTGCCCGTGGTGGTGTGGCTGATCATGGAAGTGCTGAATTCCGCCGTGTGCGGCGTCCACACCATGAACTCCGTGGTGGACTGGACCACCCTCATGCGCAATCTGGTGTCCTCGTTCTGCTTCGCGCTGGGCCTGAACTGCAACCTGCCGGTGGGCCGCATGGATACCTCCACCGGTTCGCAGATGTACCTGGCCTGCATCATCGGCGGCAACATCGCCCTGTCCCTGAACCTGGGCGGCGTGGGCGTGCTGGTGTTCAGCATGCTGCTGGGCATGGCGGCGGGCGGCTTCACCGGGTTCCTGTTCATCAACCTGCGCATCCTGCCCATGGTACTGGGCCTGGGCATCAGCCTGGTGTACGAGTGCATTTCCTTCAGCATGTACAACCAGCAGGGGCTGAACCTGTTCGGCAAGCAGGGCGTGGGCATCCTGTCCAACAAGGTGTTCATCGTCGTTGTGACCCTGATCATCATGGCGGTGATGACCTACCTGTTCCAGTACAGCTCGTTCGGCTACAACCGCCGCGCCATCCAGGGCAACCAGAAGCTGGCCAACGACGCGGGCATCAACATCTACCGCAACGCCCTGCTGTGCTATGTGGCCGCGGGCGCGCTGGTGGCCATTGCCGGCGTGTTCGACACCGCGTATAAAAGCAGCCTGGTACCCGTGCTGGGCATGAGCTCCAACAGCACGGTGTTCGCCAACATGTTCCCCATGGCGGTGGGCGTGTGGCTGGCCAAAAAGTCAAACCCGGTGATCGGCATCCTGGCGGGTTCGCTGAGCGTGCAGTTCCTGGTGCTGGGCCTGGCCAAATTCACCAACGTGGGCATGAGCGACTATCTGCAGACCTGCATCAAATACAGCGTGTGGCTGGTGTTCATGATCTACCGCATGAATGAGGATAAACTTCAGTTCATGAAAGACAAACGCGCCCGCGTGGCATTGGCCAAGGCGACCCGTGCCAAACGCACGGCTGCCGCGGCCGCCTGAAAAGCAAAACAAATTTATGGCGGCGGCAAAGCGATTTGCCGCCGCTTGCTGTAGAAAGGGGATTTATCGACGATGGAAAAACGTCCCAATATCCTGATGATCATGGCCGACCAGTTCCGCCTTACCACCCTGGACGGCATGGGGGACCAGATCCCCACGCCAAACATCAAGCGCATCATGGACTGCGGCCTGGTGTTCACCCAAAGCTGCTGCGCCTGCCCGCTGTGCACGCCCAGCCGGGCGGCCCTGGCCACGGGGCGGTATCCTAGCCGCTGCGGCGTGCCCGTGCATGACGCCGTGCTGCCGCCGGAGCAAGCCACCTATTACCAGGCCCTGCGCAAGGCGGGCTACCGGGTGGGCATGGCCGGAAAAAGCGATCTGCACAAAGCCGACCAATACTGCGGCAAGGGCGACGTGCCCAGCATGTACCACTATGGCTTCACCGCCCCCTTCGAGACCGAGGGCAAAATGAACAGCGCGTGGTTCAAGCGGGGCGAGGACGGCGCCATCCGGCCCAACGGCCCCTATCAGCGCTATTTGGCCGGGCGGGACCCCGCCCGCCTGGAGGCGCTGAACGCGGATTATAAAGCGTATATGCGGGAAAAACGCCGCTTTTACGCGGCGCCCAGCGTGCTGCCCGACGAGGATTTCCTGGACAGCTTCATCGGCCGCGCGGCCTGCGATTGGCTGGAGCAGGTGGAGGACGACGCGCCCTGGCACTACTTCGTCAGCTTTGCCGGCCCCCACAACCCCTGGGACCCGCCCCGCGAAAATTATGAGCATTTTAAGGACGCCCAGCTTCCCCCGCCCATTGACGACGACCTTGCGGGCAAACCCGCCTGGGTGAAGCAGCGCGCCGCCCAGGAGACCGGCGGCATGACGGCCGGGCAGGCCCTGAACGTGCGGCGGTGCTACGCGGCCAGCGTGGAAGTGATGGACCAGTGGGTGGGCCGGCTGCTGGATATTTTGCAGCGCCGGGGCCTCCAGGACAACACGGTGGTGATCTTCTGCGCCGACCACGGCGAGATGCTGGGAGACCACGGCCTGCTTGAAAAGAAAGTGATGTATGAGGCCAGCGTGCGCGTGCCCCTGGTGATCAGCGCCCCGTGGATGACCGGCCGGCGGGACAGCGGCGCCCTGGCGCAGCTGATGGACCTGGCCCCCACCTGCCTGGACCTGGCCGGCGTATCCTGGGATAAGCGGGACATGGACGCCCGCAGCCTGCTGCCTCTCCTGCGGGGCGAGGATGGGGAAGAAGCCCAGCCCCACCAGGTGCAGATCAGCGAGCTGCTGAACAGCCTGATGGTTTACGACGGCCGCTACAAGTGGATCCGCAACTGGAACGACGCGGACGAGCTGTACGACCTGCGCACGGATCCCCGGGAGCTGCACAACGTCTTTGACAGGCACCCGGAGGTGATCGCGCGTCTGCGGGCCCACACCTTCCGCCACTGAGCACAGCCCTGAAAGAAAGGATTGAAGCCAATGAAAGCCATCATGGTGATGTACGACTCCCTGCGCCGGGACCTGCTGAGCGTGAACGGCGGCCCCATCCCCACGCCCAATTTTGAGCGCCTGGCCGCCCGCACGGTGCAGTTCGACTGCAGCTATGTGGGCAGCCTGCCCTGTATGCCTGCCCGGCGCGAGCTGCACACGGGGCGCTACAATTTCCTGCACCGGGATTGGGGCCCCATCGAGCCCTTTGACGACTCTATGCCGCAGATCCTGAAGGAGAACGGCGTTTACACCCATTTGGCCACGGACCATTACCATTATGTGGAGGACGGCGGATGCACCTATCACAGCCGTTACTCCTCCTGGGAGTGCTATCGCGGACAGGAGAGCGACACCTGGGTGGCCGATTTGACCCCGCCGCCCGCTGAATATTCGCCCCACTTGATCGGCACCAAAAATATGAACGGCACCCTGGCGGCCATGCGCCGCAGGGGCGGCTGGCAGAACGACCACAACCGCCGGCGCTGGCAGACGGATGCGGATTTCGCCATGCACCAGACCTTCGACAACGGCATCGACTTTTTGCAGCGAAACGGCAAATTTGACAATTGGTTCTTGCAGATCGAGACCTTCGACCCCCATGAGCCCTTTACGTCGCCCCGGGATTTCGAGGCGCGCTATTTCAGCCCGGATGACCCCTTTGTGCCCGACTGGCCCCCTTACGCCAAAGTGGACGAGGACGTGAAGAGCCTTGAGATCATGCGGAATAAATTCTATGCCCTCACGGAATTCTGCGACCAGCAGCTGGGCCGCGTGCTGGACAAGATGGACGAGCTGGATCTGTGGAAGGACACCATGCTGATCGTCAACACCGACCACGGCTTCTTTTTGGCCGAGCACGACTGGTGGGGCAAGGGCGCGGCGCCCAACTATGAGGAACTGGTGCACACGCCCCTGTTTATCTGGGACCCCCGCTGCCCCGGCGCCGCGGGACAGCGCCGCCGGGCCCTGGTGCAGACCATTGACCTGGCGCCCACTTTGCTTGACTTTTTCGGCGTGGACATCCCGGCCGATATGATGGGCAAGCCCCTGGCCGGCGTGATCGCCGGCGACGAGCCGGTGCGCCGGTACGCGCTGTTCGGCTACCACGGCGCGCCCGTGGGCATCACGGACGGCCGCTGGGTGCTGCTGCGGGCCGTGGCCGACAGCGCCGTGCAGATGTACGAGTACACCCACATGCCCACCCACATGCGGGCGCCCTTCTCGGTGGAGGAGATGCGCACCGCCACCCTGCACCCGGGTTTCGGCTTCACCAAGGGCGCGCCGGTGATGAAGATCGAATCCCGCGTGAACCCCCGCTTCGCCAAGGCCCAGGGGGAAGGGGAGGACCTGCTGTTCGATCTGCAAACCGACCCAGGCCAGCGCCGCCCGCTGGAAAACGCGGACAAAAAGGCCGAGCTGCTGGCAGCCATGGCCCATCTGTGCGCCGAGAACGACGCCCCCGATGAAATCTACGCGCGCTTTGGCCTGGAAAAGCCCGCGCAAAAGGCAAGCGAGGGGGCAAAGGGATGAGCATCGGCACGGCATTGCTGCCGCTGCTGGCGCTGTTGGGCGGCGGCGCGGCGGTGGCCGCGCTGGTGTGCTGTGCATCGCGCCGGCGCAAAAAGCGGGAACAGGCGGACAGGCAAAGCCTGCCCACGGACCCGCTGGCGTATCTTTTCGTAGACAGACCCGAGGAGTGAACGCCCCAAAACGACGAAATGAGGGAAGAGCGATGATCGATCTAAAGGCAAATCCGTTTTATCTGGACGACGAGGCCATCGCCTGGGTGGAACACACCTTGGCGGGCATGACCACCGAGGAAAAGGCCGGGCAGCTGTTCTGCGTGCTGTTCAAAGAGGCCAAACCCGAGGAGTTCGACTATGTGTACGGCATTCTGTCGCCCGGCGGCTGCATGTACCGCGTGGTGCCCACGGCCCGCGCCGTGGCGGCCACCCAGGCGCTGCGCACCCGCAGCAAGGTGCCCCTGCTGATCGCGGCCAATCTGGAAAAGGGCGGCAACGGCATTGTGGCGGAGGGCACGCTGGTGGGCTCGCCCATGGAGATTGCCGCCACGGACGACGTGCAGATGGCCGCCCACATGGCCGAGGCCTGTGCCCGTGAGGCGGCGGCCGTGGGCGCCAACTGGGCCTTTGCCCCCATCATCGACATCGACACGAACTTCCGCAACCCCATCACCAACACCCGCACCTTCGGCAGCGACCCCGTGCGCGTCAGGCGCATGGGCGAAGCCTATGTAAAGCGGGTACAGGAATTGGGCCTGGCCGCGTCCATCAAGCATTTCCCGGGCGACGGCCAGGACGAGCGCGACCAGCACCTGGTCACCTCCATCAACGACATGGACTGCGACACCTGGATGGCCACCTACGGCCAGGCGTATAAAGCCGGCATCGAGGCCGGCGCCCTCACGGCCATGGTGGGCCACATCATGCAGCCCGCCTGGACGCGGCGCCTGAACCCGGGCATCCGGGACGAGGACATCATGCCCGGTACCCTCAGCGCCGAACTGATGCAGGGGTTGCTGCGCGGCGAGCTGGGCTTCAATGGCCTGATCTGCACCGACGCCACCACCATGGCCGGCTACACCCTGGCCATGGGCCGCCGCCGCGCTGTGCCCGAGAGCATCGCCCGCGGCGCGGACATGTTCCTTTTTGCCCGCAATTTGGAGGAGGACTACCATTTCATGCTGGACGGCATCCGGCAGGGCGTCATCACGCCCCGGCGCCTGGACGAGGCGGTCACCCGCGTTCTGGCCACCAAAGCCGCCCTGGGGCTGCACAAAAGCCCCGCGCCCATCAGCGCGCAGGCGGCCGCCCGGGTGGTGGGCTGCGCCCGGCACCGGGCCTGGGCCGAGGAGTGCGCCGACAAGGCCATCACCCTGGTGAAAGAGCAGCCCGGCGTGCTGCCCATCACCCCGCAGCGCTATCCGCGCATCCTGTTCCACGCCGTGGAGCCGCCGGCGGGCGGCGAGGGCAACTACAAGGTGCAGCCCGCCTGCGCCAAGGTGAAAAGCTTGCTCGAGGCCGAGGGCTTCCGGGTGGACGAGTTTGTGCCCCAGCCCTACGGCGAGGGCTTCACCGCCAAATACGAGGAGGTGGTGAAAGGGTACGACCTCATCCTCTACGTGGCCAACCTCTCCACCAAAAGCAACCAGACCGTGGTGCGCATCGAGTGGAAGCAGCCCATGGGCGCCGACTGCGGCCACTACATCAACGACGTGCCCACGGTGTTTGTCAGCCTGGAAAACCCCTATCATCTGCTGGATTTCCCGCGGGTGAAAACATACGTCAACTGCTACAGCAACAACGACCACTGCATCCGCCAGCTGGTGGAAAAGCTGACCGGCCGCAGCGCCTTCAAGGGCAGGAGCCCCGTGGATGCGTTCTGCGGCAAGTGGGACGCCCATTTGTAAGGAGATGCACGGCATGAAAACAGAGCTTCCGTCCCTGCGCTGGCGCCAAAGCGGCGTGGACCACGTGCTGAAGCTGCTGCCCGGCGGCCGCATCGGCTTTTTGAGCGACGAAATGCTGGCGGAGGCCGAGGCGGCCGGCGATCGGCCCGATGAAAAAATCGCGGCCATCCGCGCCGGGGACGTCCTGCGTGTGCGTGCGCTGCAAAAGGCCCAGGGCCCCGAAGGCAAAGAGATCACAACCGAACCGCTGGACCAGTGGGAGGAACAGCTGCCCGGCCCGGGCGGCCCCATCCCCGTGACGCTGTGCCGCCCGGGCGACAGGGCGGAGGACCCGCGCCCCTGCATCGTCTATTTCCACGGCGGCGGCTGGCAGTACGGCAGCCGGGCCATGGTGCAGCCCTTCTGCCGGTTCCTGGCCCAGGAGGCGGGCGCGCTGGTGGTGAACCCCGAATACCGTCTGGCGCCCGAACATCCCTGGCCCGCCGGGCCCGAGGATGCCTGGGCCGTGCTGACGCACGTGTACGCCCACGCCCAAGAGCTGGGGGTGGACCGGGCGCGCATCACCGTGGCCGGCGACAGCGCCGGCGGCAACCTGGCCGCCCTGTGCGCCCACCGGGACAGGGACTTGGGTACCGGCATGGTGCGCCGCCAGGTGCTGTATTACCCGGCCCTGGCCGTGCGTGACACCGAGGGGCTGGCGGACTTCCATTTTTCCTTGGCGGATTACTGCTATGACGACAGCCAAAAGCATCTGATCGAGCCGCGCGTCATGGCCATTTACAACGCGGGCCGCCGCTCTGAGGCGAATTATATCCCCGCGGGCGTTTCCACAACGGACAAGGCGGTGTCGCCCCTGTGGGACGATGATTTTTCCCGTCTGCCTGAAACGCTGCTTATCGCCGCCCAGTACGATTACCTGACCCAGCAGTGCCGCGCCTACGCGGCCCGCCTGGCCGAGGCCGGCGTGCCGGTGACGCTGATGAACTACTGCGGCATGGCCCACGCCTTTGTGGATCGATGCGGCGTGTATCCCCAGGCGGACGACAGCCTGCGCGCGTTTGCCGCCCTTGTGAAAAAGCCCTGAAATTTTTACGGAAAAGAGTGGTTGTATGCAGCCGGACATTTTGCTATTCATGAGCGACCAGCACGCGCCCCAGTTCATGGCCGGGGCCGAGATGGAGGTGGACACGCCCAATCTGGACGCCCTGCGCCGGGAGGGGACTTCCTTTAGCGAGGCCTACACGGCCTGCCCGCTGTGCGTGCCCGCGCGCATGGCCATGCTGTCCGGCATGCGGGCGGCCCGCACGGGCATTTTCACCAACAACGACGCGCTGCCCGACACCCTGCCCACGTTCCTGCACCATCTGGCGGCGGCCGGATATGAAACGGTGCTGGTGGGCCGTATGCACTTTATCGGGCCGGACCAGCGCCACGGTTTTACCAAACGCATCGCGCCGGATTTTACAAACAGCGGCTGGGCGCGCCCGCCCTGGCTTGTGGAGGACTTCGGCGTGCACACCCAGACCATGGGGTATAAGTGGTGCACCCATGTGGTGGGCGGCGGCCAGTCGCCGGTGCTGTGCTATGATGAAATGGTCACGAAGGCTGCTGAAGATTACCTGGCCCAGCCCCACGAAAAGCCCCAGTTCATCCTGGTGGGCACCTACGGGCCCCATTTCCCCTATGTGGCCCCGCCGGAGCTGTTTTACAAATATCTGAAAACCGCCCGCCTGCCCGCCACTTTCGGCACGAAAGAGGATTTTATGAACCCTGTGCTGTGCGCCCTGCGGGAGCCGGACGCCCGCCCGGAAGTGGGCCTGGCCTGCCAGACCGCTTACAAGGGCCTGGTGGAGCATATGGACGGCCTGGTGGGCCGTGTGCGCCGGGCGTTCGACGGCTTTGTGCAGGCCAGGGGAACGCCCCATCTGTTTGGGTATCTGTCCGACCATGGGGACACCATCGGCGAACATGGCGTGTTTGGGAAAAAGACGTTTTTTGAAAAATCAGCCAAGATCCCTCTGCTGCTGGCCGGCACCGGCGTGGCGGCGGGCCGCCGCTGGGACGAACCGGTGAGCATCCTGGACGTGGGCCCCACGGTGTGCGAATGGGCCGGCGCGGATGCGCCCGAGCGGGCCGACGGCCAAAGCCTGGCCCAGATCCTGCGCGGGCAGGACGGGCCACGGGGCCGCGCCGTGCTGAGCGAGAGCATGGACAAAGGCCCCGACGGCCGCTGGACCTACGGCTGTATGGCGCGCCGGGGAACTTATAAATTCATCACCTACCACGGCTATGAGGAGCAGGACCTGCTGTTTGACGTGGCGGCCGACCCGCTGGAACAAAACAACCTGGCCGCTGCGCGGCCCCAGGTGTGCGATGGATTCCGCCGGCTGCTGCGCCAGGTGACGGACCCGGCCGCGGCCGAGGCGCTGCAGGCGCACCCGGCCGGCCGGGCGCGGCTGATGGCCGCCTTTGAGAAGCAGACGGGCTACGACGACCGCGAGCGTTACCGGGATTATCCCGAAGCGGCCAAACAGCCGCCGGAGGTGTGCGTCACCTCCCTAGCGGGCGAACCCGGCGCCGGCCAGAGCAGTGTTTACCACGGCCTGCCGCCGCAGACACAGGAGGGGAGAGCATGAGCCAGCCGGATATCCTGCTGTTTATGAGCGACCAGCACGCGCCTCAGTTCATGGGCGGCGTCGAGATCCCCGTGGACACGCCCAACCTGGACGCCTTGCGCCGGGAGGGGACTTCCTTCAGCGAGGCCTACACGGCCTGCCCGCTGTGCGTGCCCGCGCGCATGGCCATGCTGTCCGGTATGCGCCCGGCCCGCACGGGCATTTTCACCAATGTGGACACCCTGCCCGACACCCTGCCCACGTTCCTGCACCATCTGGCGGCGGCCGGGTATGAAACGGTGCTGGCGGGCCGCATGCATTTTATCGGACAGGACCAGCGCCATGGTTTTACCAAACGCATCGCGCCGGACATCACGCTGGTCACCTGGACGCGCCCCGAACACATCAAGGCCGAGCGCGGCGTGTTTGCCCGCACCTTTGCCGGCAAGTGGGCGCCCCAGGTGGTGGGCGGGGGCGAATCCCCGGTGCTGCACTACGACGAACTGGTGATCCAGGCGGCCGTGGATTACCTGGCCCAGCCCCACGAGAAGCCCCAGTTCATCCTGGTGGGCACCTACGGGCCCCACTTCCCCTATGTGGCCCCGCCGGAGCTGTTCCAAAAATATTGGGACAGGGTGGAGCTGCCGGCCCTGCGCGGCCAGCCGCCGGAGGCGACGAACCCCTATCTGCTGGCCCACCGCGTGGAAGCCACGGACGAGGTGGCACAGGGCGTGCGCGCTGCCTACTGCGGCATGGTGGAGCATATGGATGGGCAGATCGGCCGGGTGCGCGCGGCCTTTGACGCCTTTACCGCCGGCCGCGGCACGAAAAAGCTATTCGGTTATCTGTCCGACCATGGCGACCAGGCCGGGGAGCGGGACTTCTACGGCAAGGAAACTTTTTTTGAAAAATCAGTCAAGATCCCCCTGATGCTGGCCGGCGACGGCGTGGCCGCCGGCCGCGTGGAAACGGCCCCGGCCAGCATCCTGGATTTGGGCCCCACGCTGTGCGAATGGGCGGGCGCCCAGATGCCCGCGGACGCGGACGGCATCAGCCTGGCCCCTGCGCTGGAGGGCGCGGCCATGGACAAAGCCCGCGCCGTGTACAGTGAATATATGGAGAAGGGCGCCGACGGTTACCGGTACTGTATGATGCTGCGTCAGGGGGCGCACAAATTCATCACCTACCGGGGCTGCGAAGCCCAGGACCTGCTGTTTGACGTGACGGCCGACCCGCTGGAACAAACCAACCTGGCCGCCCGGCAGCCCGCGCTGCTGGCGCAGTTCCGCGCCCTGGCAGCCCAGGTGTCGCCGGCGCCGGAGGAATATGAAAAAAACCAGGCCCGCCAGGCCCGGGACGCCCAACTGTTCATCGCCCATGAACGGGCGGTGGGCCTGGATGAGCGCGAGCGGTGGCGGGGTAACCCCGCCCGCGCCCCGGTGGACCCGGAGGTGTGCATTGGCGGCCTGTGTGGGGGAGGTGATGTGCGCTTATGAAGGAGTGCTGTTGGATTTGGTCCGCGTGATCGTGGACACGGCGAGATATCACTATCTGGCCTGGAAGGCCCTGGCGGACGAATTGGGCATTCCTTTTACCCCGCGGGACAACGCGCGGCTGAAAGGCGTCAGCCGCACGGCCAGCTTTGACATCATCCTAGAATTGGGCGGCCGCGCCATGAGCGAAGAGGGAAAAGAGGCCAACTGCCAAAAGAAAAACGACCTGTACGTCTCTTACATCAAAGGGCTGACTGAGGACGACTTGCTGCCCGGCGTGCGGGACTTCCTCACCGACGCCCGGGCGAGGGGATATAAGATCGCCTTGGGCTCGGCCAGCAAAAATTCGCCCCTGATCCTGGGACGGCTGGGCATCGCCAACTTGTTCGACGCCCTGGTGGACGGCACCAAGGCCAGCCGGGCAAAGCCCGACCCGGAGGTGTTTTTGCGCGGCGCCGAGGAACTGCATCTGCCCGCCGGGGCCTGTGTGGTGTTCGAGGACGCCGTGGCCGGCGTGAAGGCCGCCCACAACGCGGGGATGAAGGCCGTGGGCATCGGGGATCCGGCGGTTTTGTCCCAGGCCGATCTGGTACTGCCCGGCTTTGCCGGCGTGCGCGCCGCCGACGTGCTGGCGCGCCTTTCCTGAGGTGACGCCCATGCCTATTGGATTATTGACCGACTGTACCGGCGTGCTGCTGGGCGGCCTGGCCGGCGCGGCGCTGGGCCCCCGGCTGCCCCAGCGCATCAGCCAAAACGTCACCGTGGTGCTGGGGTTCTCTTCCATGGCCATCGGCATCAACTCCATCGTCAAGGCAAGCGCCATGACGCCTGTGGTCATCGCGGTCATCTTCGGCACCCTGCTGGGCGAGATGCGGCAGCTGGAAAAGCACATCACCCATGTGTTCGGCAAGGCGGTGGGCCGCTTGCCCCACGGCGAAGGGTTTGAGATGGACCGCTTCATCACCGTGGTGGTGCTGTTCTGCGCCAGCGGCTTCGGCATTTACGGCGTGCTGGTGGAGGGGATGAGCGGCGACGCCGGCATCCTGCTGTCCAAGGCGGTACTGGACTTCTGCACGGCCGCGGTATTCGCCGTCACCCTGGGCGTGGCCGTGGCCCTGGTGGCGCTGCCCATGGCCGGTGTGCTGGGGCTGCTGTATTTGGCCGCCGGCGCGCTGGCGCCCTTCGTCACCCCCGCCATGCTGCAGGATTTCATGGCCTGCGGCGGTGTGCTGACGCTGGCGGCGGGCCTGCGCGTCAGCGGCATCAAAAACGCGCCCATCGCCAACATGATCCCCGCGCTGGCGCTGGCGCTGCCGGCCTCGGCGGCCTGGACGGCCCTCATGGGCTGATCACTTGCGCTTGTCATCATTGCCCCCTGCCTTTTCCCTTCAAGGCGGGGGTTTTCTTGTGGGTAAAATGTGCTATAATGGAGCTGGCGAAAGGGGGGCGGGCAGTGAACGAAGTGGAGATCATCCAGCACCCGCAGATCGACGGGCTGCATCTGTTTTTCAATCAAGTGGATTACCGCGCCCCCCATGTGCACGCGGAGTGGGAGCTGATCTGGGTGATGGAGGGACAGCTCTCCCTGGCCTGCGGGCAGCGCCCCCATGGGGTAAGCGCGGGACAGATGGCCCTGGTGGGCCCCAACCAGTTGCACGAATTCCACAAAGTGGGGGAGAGCTGCACCTTTTTGTGTATGCAGGTGGGCCCCCGGTGCTTTGAGCAGAGCTTTCCGGCGCTGGAGCGCATCCAGGTCACCGATGTGTACCCGCACAAATATCTGGCCCCCGGGGCCTACAGGCAGGTACAGCAGGCGCTGCTGGCGTGCATGCGGGTGTATTTGGAGCGGCCGGATTGCTACGAGCTGTTCTGCCTAGGCCAGGCCAGCCTGCTGCTGTATCGGCTGCTGACGGCTATGCCCGTGCGCGTGATCACGGCGCAAGAAGCGGCCGAGCGGGAAAAGCGCAACGCGCGCCTGGCCCGGCTGCTGGATTTTGTGGAACAAAACTACATGCACAAGATCCGCCTGTCGGACTTTGCCCGGGCGGAAAACCGTTCGATGAGCTATCTGTCCCATTTTGTGAAAGAAACGCTGAACCAAAGCTTTCAGGATTATGTAAACACCGTGCGCTTCAACGCCGCCTGCGGCCTGATCGCCTCCGGCGAGCAGAAGATGCTGGATGTGTGCATGGAGGCCGGTTTTTCCGATTACCGCTACTTTTCCAAAACTTTTCAGAAAAAACTGGGGATGACGCCGGAGGCTTACAGCCGCCAGCGCCGCAGCCCCGTGCTGGAAGAGGCGAGCATGCGCCACAGCCTGCACTCGACGGAGCGGTTCTATTCCCGTGAAAAAAGTTTGGAACTGCTGGCGGGGTTCGAGGGCCAATATTGTTAAAAAAGCCCATCGGCTGCGATGGGCTTTTGCCGTTTTACATAAAGAATCAACCCCAAACATGGGCAGAACGGCAAAACTTTGCAAACAGCAAACTTGTCTAATAAAATGCGCCAACTCGTCAAAGAAGGGCGCGCCCCTGCGCGCTATACTAAAGGCAAAGTGAGGTGTTTTGTAATGTTGTATATCGGCATAGACCTGGGCACTTCGGCCTGCAAGTTCCTTTTGGTGGATGAGGCGGGCGCCGTGCTGAACATGGTCTCGCAGGAATACCCCCTCGTTTTCCCCCATCCGGGCTGGAGCGAGCAGGCCCCGCAGGACTGGTGGGCCGCGTGCCTGGCCGGCGTGCCGCGGCTTCTGGCAGGCTTTGACGCCGGCGCGGTGCGGGGCATCGGCCTGGGGGGCCAGATGCACGGCCTGGTGGCCCTGGATGAAAAGGACCAGGTGCTGCGCCGGGCCATTCTGTGGAACGACGGCCGCACGGCCGGGGAGACGGCGTTCCTGAACGAGGACGTGGGCCGGCAGACGCTCAGCGCGCGCACGGGCAATATCGCCTTCGCGGGCTTCACGGCGCCCAAGCTTTTGTGGATGAGAAACCATGAACCGGATCTGTTTGCCCGCATCGCCAAGATCATGCTGCCCAAAGATTATTTGGTGTACAAGCTGACGGGCGTACACGCCACCGATTACTCTGACGCCAGCGGCATGCTGCTGCTGGACGTACAGAACAAACGCTGGAGCAGGGAGATGCTGGATGTGTGCGGCATATCCGAAGCGCAGATGCCCCGCCTGTACGAGAGCTGTGCCCCCGTGTGCATGCTGCTGCCGGAGGCCGCGGCGGCGCTGGGCCTGCCGCAAAGCGCCGTGGTGTGCGCGGGCGCGGGCGACAATGCGGCCGCGGCCGTGGGCACGGGCACGGTGGGCGACGGCCGGTGCAACATCTCCCTGGGCACCTCGGGCACCATCTTCATCTCCGCCGAAAAATTCGGCGTGGACGCCTCCAATGGTCTGCACGCCTTCGCCCACGCGGACGGCGGCTGGCACCTGATGGGCTGCATGCTTTCGGCCGCCAGCTGCAACAAGTGGTGGCAGGACGGGATCATCGGCACGTCGGATTACCAGGGCGAGGAAGGGAAGATCGCCCCGGAAAAGCTGGGCAGAAATCACGTGTTTTTCCTGCCCTACCTGATGGGTGAGCGCAGCCCCATCAACGACACGGACGCCCGCGCCATGTTCGTGGGCATGACCATGGACACCACCCGCGCGGATATGACGCAAAGCCTGCTGGAGGGCGTGGCCTTTGCCATCCGCGATTCCTTCGAGGTGGCGAAAAGCCTGGGGCTTTCCATCCCGCGCTCGAACATCTGCGGCGGCGGGTCGAAGTCCGCCTTGTGGCGGACCATTCTGGCCAACGTGCTGGGCATCCCGCTGGACATCGTGGCCACCGAGCAGGGCCCGGGCTACGGCGCGGCGCTGCTGGCCATGGTGGCCTGCGGGCAGTTCGCCACCGTGCGCGAGGCCGCCGGCGCTTTGGTGCGCGTAAAGGCCACGGTGCAGCCGGACCCGGCGCTGACGCAGCTGTACGACGCGCGCTACGCCCAGTTCAAACAAATCTATCCGGCCTGTAAGGCCCTGTTCCCCAAACTTTTGTAAAGGAGTGGTTTTGATGAAGATCGAATCTGTCTGCGACCCGTCCTTCAAGCCCTACGGCCAGGTGCTGGAAGGGTACGACACCGCCGCCCTGCGGGCGGCCATGGAGGAAATCCCCCTGCCGGAGGCGGGCACGGCTTACGCGCCGGCCATCCCCGCGCTGGAGGCCTGTGCCGTCTACGGCGCGCTGCAAAACCATGCCTATGGCGGCATGCCGGTGGAGATCGGCATGTGCTGGGGCCGCAACACCAAGCTGAACTGCCTGGAATATCACCGGGACAGCGAGGTGAACATCGGCGCCGGCGAATTTATCCTGCTGGTGGCCAAACAGGACGAGATCGAAAACGGCGTGCTGGACACGGCGAAAGTGAAGGCCTTCCGCGCGCCCGCCGGGGTGCCGGTGGAGGTGTACGCCACCACGCTGCACTACGCCCCCTGCCATGTGGACGGGGACGCGGGCTTCCGCGTGGCCATCGTGCTGCCCCGGGGCACCAACGGGGCGAAACCGGATATCGCACCGGTGAACGGGGAGGATAAACGCCTGTGGGCCCGCAACAAATGGCTGCTGGCCCATCCCGAGTCCGCCGAGGCCGCCCGCGGGGCCTATGTAGGACTTACAGGAAAAAACATCGATATTGCAGACGACATTTGAATCTTGTGCTATAATGTTGTAGAATAAAGGAGAAATGAATATGTTCACCAATATCCCCGAGGTAAAACCGGGCGTCATCGCCGTGTCCCGCGGCTGCTTCCCCATGTCCCTGTCCGAGCGGCGCCGCGCGGCGTTAAAGGCCGCTTACGGCGAAGGCCTGTACGAGTGCCCCGTCACCGTGGAAAACGAGCTGGACGCCCAAAAGGCCGTGGCGGACGTAAAGGCGGCGGGCGTCAACGCGCTGGTGGTGTTCCTGGGCAATTTCGGCCCCGAGACGCCGGAGACCCTGATCGCCGATTGGTTCACCGGCCCCATCATGTATGTGGCCGCGGCCGAGGGCGACGGCGACCTGCACGACGGCCGCGGCGACGCCTACTGCGGCATGCTGAATTGTTCGTATAACCTGGGGCTGCGCGGCAAAAGCGCCTATATCCCCGAATACCCCGTGGGCACCGCCGCCGAGCTGGCGGAAAAGGTGCGGGAATTCGTGCCCATCGCCCGCGCCATCCTGGGCCTCAAGGGCCTGAAAATTATCACCTTCGGCCCGCGGCCGGATGATTTCCTGGCCTGCAACGGCCCCATCAAGGCCCTGTATGACCTGGGCGTGGCCGTGGAAGAAAACAGCGAGCTGGATTTGCTGGTGGCCTACAACAAGCACGCGGACGACGCGCGCATCCCCGCCAAGATGGCCGAGATGCAGGCCGAGCTGGGCCCGGGCAACAAATACGAGGGCATTCTGCCGCGCCTGGCCCAGTACGAGCTGACGCTGCTGGACTGGGCCGAAGCCCACAAGGGCGCGCGGCCCTACGTGGCCTTTGCCAATAAGTGCTGGCCCGCCTTCCAAACGGAGTTCAAATTTGTGCCCTGCTATGTGAACAGCCGCCTGGCCGGCATGGGCATCCCCGTGTCCTGCGAGGTGGACATCTACGGCGCGCTGTCCGAGTACATCGGCGTGTGCGTGTCCGGGGCCGTCACCACGCTGCTGGACATCAACAACACCGTGCCCGCCTCCATCTATGACAAGGCCATCAAGGGCAAATACGACGTGCGCCTGCCCGAGACCTTCATGGGCTTCCACTGCGGCAACACCTGTTCGGGCCTTTTGAAGGACCCCCACATGGGCTACCAGCTGATCATGAAGCGGGACCTCGAGCCCGATTTGCCGGAGCCCGACATCACCCGCGGCACCATGGAGGGCAACATCAAGGCCGGCGACATCACCTTCTTCCGTCTGCAATCCACGGCGGACACGCAGCTGAAGGCGTACATCGCCCAAGGCCAGGTGCTGGACGTGGACTGCGAGAGCTTCGGCTCCATCGGCGCCTTCGCCATCCCGGAGATGGACCGCTTCTACCGCCATGTGCTGATCGCGAAACGCTACCCGCACCATGGCGCCGTGGCCTTCGGCCACTGGGGCAAGGCGCTGTTTGAGGTGTTCAAATACATCGGCATTGCGGATATCGCGTACAATCAGCCCAAAAATCTGCCGTACCCGAATGAAAATCCGTTTGCATAAAGGAGGAACCCTATGAAATTTTTTATCGACACAGCCAATGTGGAGGAAATCCGCAAGGCGTGGGACATGGGCGTGATCGCGGGGGTGACGACGAACCCCAGCCTGATCGCCAAAGAGGGGCGGGACTACGCCGAGACCCTCAAGGAGATCGCCTCGTTCGTGGACGGGCCCATCTCGGGCGAAGTGAAGGCCACCACGGAGGATGCCCCGGGCATGATCGCCGAGGGCCGGGCCATCTATGCGCTGGACCCCAAACATATGGTGGTGAAGATCCCCATGACCGTCGAGGGCCTCAAGGCCATCAAGGTGCTGTCCGCCGAGGGCATCCCGACGAACTGCACGCTGATCTTCACGGCCAATCAGGCGCTGCTGGCGGCCCGCGCGGGCGCAAGCTACGTCAGCCCGTTCCTGGGCAGGCTTGACGATATCAGCCAGCCGGGCATCGAGCTGGTGCAGACCATCGCGGACATGTTCGCCAATTACGAGGACATCCACTGCGAGATCATCGCGGCCAGCGTGCGCAATCCCATCCACGTGACGGACTGTGCCCTGGCGGGCGCGGACATCGCCACGGTGCCCTACAAGGTGATCGAGCAGATGACAAGGCACCCCCTGACGGACCAGGGCATCGAGAAATTCAAGGCCGATTACATCAAAGTATTTGGAGAATGACTATGACACCGCAGAGAGAATTGGAACTGAAAAAACTGGCCTGTCAGGTGCGCATGGGCGTGCTGACGTCCACCCACGGGGCCAAGGCCGGCCATCCGGGCGGCAGCTTGTCGGCGGCCGACGTGCTGACTTATCTGTATTGGCAGGAGATGCACATCGACCCGGCCCAGCCGAAACTGAACGGCCGGGACCGCTTCGTGCTGAGCAAGGGCCACAGCGCGCCGGGGCTGTACGCGGCCCTGGCGTACCGGGGCTTCTTTCCCGTGGAGGACCTGCCCACCCTGCGCCACACGGGCAGCTATTTACAGGGCCACCCCAACATGAACACGGTGCCCGGCGTGGATATGTCCACCGGCAGCCTGGGCCAGGGCGTGTCCGCGGCCTGCGGCATGGCCCTGGGCGCCCGCAGCCAGGGCATGAGCGCGGTGCGCGTGTACACCCTGCTGGGCGACGGGGAGCTGGAAGAGGGCGAGGTGTGGGAGGCGGCCATGTTCGCCGCCCATTACAAGCTGGACAATCTGTGCGTGCTGGTGGATTCGAACGGCCTGCAGATCGACGGCCCGGTGAAAGAAGTGATGAATCCCGGCCCCATCGACAAAAAGTTCGCCGCCTTCGGCTTCGAGGTACAAACGGTGGACGGCCACAGCTTCCCGGCGCTGGAGGCGGCCTTCGCCCATGCGCGGGCCACCAGCGGCCGGCCGTCGGCGATCATCCTGAAAACCACCAAGGGCAAGGGCGTCAGCTACATGGAAAACCAGGTGGGCTGGCACGGCAAGGCCCCCAATGACGAGGAATATGCCCAGGGCATGGAAGAACTGAAGGCCGAACTGGCGCGATTGGAGGCGATGGAGGCATGAGCGAGGTAAAAAAGATCGCCACCCGTGACAGCTACGGCGCGGCGCTGAAGGCGCTGGGCGCGCAGCACGAGGACGTGGTGGTGCTGGACGCGGACCTGGCCGCCGCCACCAAGACGGGCGTATTTAAAAAGGAATTCCCGGACCGGCACTTTGACTGCGGCATCGCCGAGGGCAACATGATGGCCGTGGCCGCGGGCATGGCGGCCGTGGGGCTCACCCCCTTCGCTTCCAGCTTTGCCATGTTCGCCGCGGGCCGCGCCTTTGAACAAGTGCGCAACTCCATCGGCTATCCCCATCTGAACGTGAAGACCGGCGCCACCCACGGCGGCATTTCGGTGGGCGAGGACGGGGCCAGCCACCAGTGCTGCGAGGATTTTGCCCTGATGCGCAGCATCCCGGGCATGGTGGTGCTGTGCCCGGCGGACGACGTGGAGGCGCGCGCGGCGGTGTTCGCGGCTTACGAGCACGAGGGCCCGGTGTACCTGCGCTTCGGCCGTTTGGCCGTGCCGGTGTTCCACGACGAGGAAAGCTATCACTTTGAGATCGGCAAGGGCGAGGTGCTGCGCCAGGGCGGCGATGTGGCCATTTTATCTACGGGCCTGATGACGGCCGAGGCATTGGCCGCGGCCGACACATTGGCGGCCGAGGGCATCGAGGCCCGCGTCATCCACCTGGGCACCATCAAGCCCCTGGACACGGCGCTGGTGCTCAAGGCGGCCGAGGAGTGCGGCAAACTGGTCACCTGTGAGGAGCACAGCATCATCGGCGGCCTGGGCGAGGCGGTGTGCGCGGCGGTGACCGAAGCGGGCCTGGCCTGTAAGGTGAAGCGCATCGGCGTCAACGATGAGTTCGGCCACTCCGGCCCGGCCAAGGAGCTGCTGGAGCAGTTTGGCCTCTGTGCCGAGCATATCGCGCAGGTGGTGAAAGCGCTGTAAAAGGTAAAAAAGCCGGTATGACCGGCCGGCAAAAACGACTTCAGGCGCGCTGCAAAATAGGAATAAAAAAGACGAACAGGGTATCCTGAAAGAGGTTGCCCTGTTCGTGTTTTGCGTTTAAGATGAAGTTGTGAAAAAATGTGTGGTTCTGCCATTGCAGGGCCGAGCGCAGGCGCTGTACCATTGAAAAGAAGACCCAACGCCAAATCGTACGTGTTCCAGTTTTATGGTTCAAAATGAACTGTTTCCTGCAAGCCTCTTGTAATCCACGCCCGCCGCGAGATTTTCGCAGCGGGCGTTTTCTATTTTAATTGGCTGCTTTACGACGGAAAGGGAGACGGGGCCGGCACAGGCCGGGCGGGCTACTCCGCCAAAACGATGGAGGTGTCCAGCGTGGGGTCAAAGCCCGTTTCTTCATTGACAAAGGCACGGCGATTTAAAGAAAAGCCCGCGGGCAGATGCTTGGGGGCGTAGCCCGTGACCTCTTTGAAAACACGGTTGAAGTTGCGCAAGGTGTTGAAGCCGCAGCGCGCCATTAAATCGGCCATCGTGATGTCCTCCAGCTGCCCCAATAGTTCGATGGCGCGGTCTACCCGCAGGATGTTCATATAGCGGGAAAAAGTAAGGCCCGTCATGCGTTTGAAGTAACGGGAAAAATAAGCCTCGGACATGTTCATAAACGAGGCCGCGTCCTCAAAGCTGTATTCGTCGCAGTGCTGCTCCAATAAAACAAGAAGCTGCTTGTAATGTGTGAGCGTTGGCTGCGCCGCGCGTGCACCGATCTCCAGCTCTTCCCCGCGAAAGATATCCGAAAGCAGGGAGGTGATGAGGGCGTTCATCTTTTCGGCGTAAAAAAGCTGTTTTTTCTGGTATTCCGCATTCAACTCGTTCATGCGCTCACAGGCGTTGTAACGGTCGGCAAAAATGGGTTTTTTCAGATAGCAGGGCGGATGAAGCAGCTCGCCAAATTGTGCAACCGCGATGCGGCTGTCAGCCGTGCCGCGAATATTGTGGACGCTTTCCCGGCAGAAAAACGCGCACTCGCCCTGGTGCAGCGTGTAGAAGATGCCGTCCAGCATGATCTCGGCGGCCCCTTCCTGACAGACCACCAGCTCGTTTTCAAAATGCCAGTGGGCCATGTTGCGCAGGTTTTTGTAGCGATGCACCCACACCTGGGCGTCTTTGTCAAAGACACGCCGGTCCTGATTCGCCATTTTGCACATCTCCTCTGTTGATATTATGGCAGATTCGCGCGGTAACGTCAATAAAAGTCTATAATGTGACAAGCGATTTCTTTATTTTAGAGCACAAATGTCATATATTTTATTTAAATCAGATTGAATTTTTGTGTAAATTGCACAGGGTCTGATTGATGACGAAGGCGGCGGCCGTGCGCTGCTGAAATTTGAAGGAGGATATGGATATGTCAAAGGTGAGGAGAAGAACGCTTGTCTTTTTCGCAATTGCGCTTGCGCTTTGTATAATCGGCAGCTTCGGTGCGAGTATGGTGCAGTCAAGCTTCGGAGATGTCAGCGTGAAGAATTACAACAACCAAGCACTCGCGGAGGTCGCACAGGCAATTGAGGAGAACAACGCCGCTGGGAATAAAAGCATTGCTGCAACATTCACCTCGAGCACGTCCGAAAAAATGACGTACAAGGTGTTGGTGCCAGAGAACGCTACCGAGGCTACACCGGCGCCGGCAGTCGTGGTCATGCACGGTGGGCTCTCCAATAAGGATACCACCGCACCGGTCTATATTGAACTGGCGCGCAGAGGCTACGTTGTGGTGGCGTTCGACGCGATGGGCCATGGAAAAACGGATAAGGGCGTGGACGCGCTCACGCATAACACCATGGGCATGGAGGCGATGGTCGAGTTGGCTATGAGTATGCCGTTTGTGGACGAGACAATGGTGGGCGTTACGGGCCACAGTTGGGGGAACAACGGATCCGCTGCCGTGATCAACGCGATTAACCTTGGGACGGACAACCCGAAAATCAACGCGTGGCTGTGCGCACAAGGGACGCTTGGCATCTATGACCTGCAGCCGGGGGCGATAGAAGGCGTTACGTTTGGCCTCAGCGTTGGCAAATTTGACGAGATCGACGCCACTTACATCGGCTCATATACCTTTCCAAGCTCTCCGATTGCCACCGGCTGGATCAAGGAAGTGTATCCCGGCTTTGAGGAGACAGCGGTTCCGCTGGGAGTATGGTTTGACACAGATGGTGCGCTCGAACTGGCCGAGGGAGAGAAGTTTGAAGGCTTTGGTGGCCGAGAGATCTATCAGCCTGAAAACACCCATCCCGGCGCGCTTTTCTCCCGGACTGCAACCAAGGTGAATATTGATTTCTTCTACGGTGCGTTTGGTGTTCCCTCGGGGGCGTCCTTTGTGTCAGCCGACAGCCAGATATGGGGTTGGTATATCGCGTGTCTTGTCGTGGGTCTTGTGGGCTGGTTCATGCTTGCGTTAGCGGTATTTGATCTGCTACTGTTCACGCCGATGTTTAAACGGCTAAGGGCCAGTAAGACGGCGCTGGTTATTGACGACAGGGAGAACCAGCCGTCCGTTAAAAACTGGAAGGAATCACTGCCGTTGCTATGAATGTTTGTGTTCCTTACTGTCTTTTCTTATATGACGATGGTTCCCTGCACGGCGGCCGGTTCGAAACTAATCCCTTCCAGCAATTTCTTTCCTAATGCGGCGCATACTTCTGGTGCTCTGGGGTATTGGTCTTTCATTACGGCGATCGTGTCCCTTCTGGCGATTTATATTGTCTCGCAGGTCAAGGTGCTGCTCAACCGTAGGAATAAAGAATATTGCTGGAAAAATCCTTTAGACCCTGCAAAGCTGTCTGTCGGAGAAGTCGTACAGTCGGCGCTGATGGCATTTACGGTATTTTGTGCGGTCCATGCCGTCCTCTGGTGTATCGACGCTGTGCTTAACGTGGATTTTGTTATTGCCACTGTTGATTTCACGACATTCCGACCGGTAAAAATATTTGTGATGCTGCGCTATATGTTATTGTGTGCTCCATTCTATATTGTGAATGCTATTTTGTGTGCGAACACGAGATTTAAGGATCTGCCGGAATGGGCCTCTACAGCGATTGTATGTATTGGCAACGTTTTAGGGCTCGGCCTGCTGCTTTTCCGCGAGTATTCCACCCTTTTTGCAACAGGTTCGCTGCTGACGGGCGAAGCCTGTAGCACCTTTACGGTCGTATGGGCGATGCTGATACCGCTGGAGCTGGCGCCGATTATTGCGCGTTATACTTACAGGCGTACGGGCAATATCTGGGTGGGCGCCCTGCTGAATTCCTTTATTTTTATTATGATGCAGGTGGGCACCGGCCAATATATGATTGAAGGAATTGATATCACCATGTTCGGTTTATAATGCTCCATAATATGTGTTCGATACCTTTTATATCTGACACGTATAGCTCATTGGGAAATTTTAGACCTTAACAAGGCTTGAAAAGGCAAAAGAATGTTTTGACTCAAAGGCGCGGCAAGGAGCTGTATAATTCCGCCGCGCCTTTTCAAATGCAGGGTGAAAAAGGAGTTGACAAAATGTTGAATGTATTGGAACCAGAAAACACCGTCCTTGGCATTGAGCTGGGCTCCACACGCATCAAAGCGGTGCTCATCGGGCCGGATCGCACGGTAGTGGCCTCAGGCGCGCACGACTGGAAGAACCGGCAGGAGGACGGATACTGGACCTATCATTTGGACGACGTGTGGGCGGGCGTGCAGGACGCCTATGCAGAGCTGGCTGCGGATCTTCAGGCAAAACACGGCGTGCCGCTCACGTCGGTGGGGGCCCTGGGCATTTCCGCCATGATGCACGGCTATCTGCCTTTCGACGCGCAAGGGCGGCAGCTTATTCCCTTCCGCACCTGGCGCAACACCACCACCGGCCCCGCGTCCGCGGAATTGACAGAACTGTTCGGGTTCAATATCCCGCAGCGGTGGAGCATCGCACATTTGTACCAGGCCATGCTGAAGGGGGAGGAGCATGTGAAGGACATCGCCTTCCTGACCACGCTGGCGGGCTATGTGCACTGGCGGCTCACGGGAGAAAAGGTGCTGGGGGTGGGCGAGGCGTCCGGTATGTTCCCCATCGACAGTGCGGCGTGTGGTTACGACGCGGCGATGATGCGTCAGTTCGACGACCTGCTGCAGGCACACGAGCTGCAGTATCGGCTGGAGGACATCCTGCCTCGGGTGCTGTGTGCGGGCGAAGCCGCGGGCGTGCTGACCGCCGAGGGCGCGAAGCTGCTGGACCCCACGGGCGCCCTGCGCCCCGGCGTACCATTGTGCCCGCCCGAGGGCGACGCGGGCACGGGGATGGTGGCCACGAACAGCGTGGCCACGCGCACGGGCAATGTGTCGGCGGGCACGTCGGTGTTCGCCATGGCCGTGATGGAAAAACCTCTGTCAAAAGTATACCCCGAGATCTACCTGGTCACGACGCCCACGGACGCGACCGTGGCCATGGTACACTGCAATACCTGCACCTCTGACCTGGACGCCTGGGTGAAGCTGCTGGGGGAGATGGCCGGGGCGGCGGGCGCGGCGCTGGCAAAGCCTGCGCTGTACGACCTGTTCTATGAAAAAGCGCTGGAGGGCGAGGCGGACTGCGGCGGCCTTGTGAGCTACAATTACTATTCCGGCGAGCCGGTGACAGGCCTCGCCGAGGGGCGCCCGCTGCTGGTGCGCCGGCCGGATGCGCGGCTCACACTGGCGAATCTGGCGCGCGTACAGCTGTATGCGGCCATGGCCACGCTGAAGCTGGGCATGGATATTCTCATCGATGGCGAGGGCGTGCGGCTGGACACGCTGTACGGCCATGGCGGGCTGTTCAAAACGCCCGTTGTGGGCCAGCGGCTGCTGGCGGGGGCGCTGGGCGTGCCCGTGGCCGTGATGGAAACGGCTGGCGAGGGCGGGCCCTGGGGCATGGCGCTGCTGGCGGCGTATATGCTGGAAAAGCGCGACGGCGAGACGCTGGAACGCTATTTGGCCGACCGCGTGTTCGCCGCCGCAAAGAGCAACGCCGAGCCCCCGCAGGAAGCTGACCGAGCCGGTTTTGCCCGGTTCATCGAGGACTATAAAAAGGGCCTCGCGGTGGAAAAAGCCGCTGTACAAGCGCTGCGATAAAATTTGACGACAGAGAGGGAAAACGACAATGAGCATAAAAGATTATGAATTCTGGTTTGTGGTGGGCAGCCAGTTTTTGTATGGGCCCCAGGTGCTGGACACCGTGGCGGCCCGCGCCGCGGCGATGGCCGAGGCGTTGAACGCCTCGGGGAACCTGCCCTGCAAGCTGGTCTACAAAATCACCGCCAAGACCAACCAGGAGATCACGGATGTCGTGCGCGAGGCGAACTACGACCCCACATCCGCGGGGATCATCACCTGGTGCCACACCTTCAGCCCCTCGAAAATGTGGATCAACGGCTTTGCGGCACTGCAAAAGCCCTATTGCCATTTCGCCACGCAGTACAACCGCGAGATCCCCAATGAAGAGATCGACATGGACTTCATGAACCTGAACCAGGCCGCCCACGGCGACCGGGAGCACGGCTTCATCGGGGCGCGCCTGCGCATGCCGCGCAAAGTGATCGCGGGCTATTGGCGGGACGCGGACATGCAGGAGCGCCTGGGTGGCTGGATGCGCGCGGCCGTGGGCGCAGCGTTCAGCAAGGAGCTGAAGGTGATGCGCTTCGGCGACAATATGCGCGAGGTGGCCGTCACCGAGGGCGACAAGGTGGAGGTGCAGGCGAAGTTGGGCTGGCAGGTGAACACCTGGCCCGTGGGGCAGCTGGTGGAAGCGATGGACGCCGTGACCGACGCGGAGATCGACGCACTGATGGACACCTACCGTGCCCAGTACGACTTTGCCACGGACGACATCGACACCGTGCGCTACCAGGCGCGCGAGGAGATCGCGATGAAAAAGATGCTGGACGCCGAGGGCTGCAGGGCGTTCAGCAACACCTTCCAGGACCTGTACGGCATACGCCAGCTGCCGGGCCTCGCCAGCCAGCACCTGATGGCGCAGGGCTACGGCTACGGCGGCGAGGGCGACTGGAAGGTGGCGGCCATGACGGCCATCCTCAAGGCCATGAGCGAGGGCCAGACGGGCGGCACCGCCTTCATGGAGGACTATACCTACCATCTGGAAAAGGGCAATGAATACAGCCTGGGCGCCCACATGCTGGAAGTATGCCCCAGCGTGGCGGCGCAGCGGCCCCGCGTCGAGGTGCACCCGCTGGGCATCGGCGACCGGGAGCCGCCCGCGCGCCTGGTATTTGAAGGGCATGAGGGCGACGCCATTGTGGTGAGCCTTGTGGACATGGGCGGCCGCCTGCGGCTGATCTGCCAGGATATCCACTGTGTGAAGCCCATCATGCCCATGCCGAACCTGCCGGTGGCGCGGGTGATGTGGCGGGCCGAGCCCAGCCTTACCACGGGCGTGGAGTGCTGGATCACGGCGGGCGGCGCGCACCACACGGTGCTCAGCTACGACGTGACTGCCGAGCAGATGAAGGACTGGGCCTGTATGATGGACATTGAGTTCGTGCACATCACCAAGAATACCACCGTGGAGGGGCTGGAGCGCGATTTGTTCCTGGCGGACCTCGCGTGGAAGCTGAAATAGGAGGGGGAAGGATGCTGAAAAAACTGAAGCATATCGTCTATGAGGCCAATATGGAGCTGCCGCGCCGGGGGCTTGTCACCTACACCTGGGGCAATGTGTCGGGCATCGACCGGGAACGGGGCCTGGTGGTTATCAAGCCGTCGGGTGTGCGCTATGAGGACCTGACGCCGGAAAACCTGGTGGTGCTGGACCTGGACGGCAAGGTCATGGAAGGGGAACTGAACCCTTCCTCCGACACGAAGACGCATCTGGAGCTGTACCGGGCCTTCCCGGCGCTGGGCGGCATCGTGCACACCCACAGCCCTTACGCGGTGGCCTGGGCGCAGGCGGGGCGGGATATCCCCTGCTACGGCACCACCCACGCCGACTATTTTTACGGCCCCATCCTCTGCGCACGCCACCTGACCGCTGAAGAGGTGGAGACGGATTACGAGCGCAGTACCGGGCAGGTCATCGTGGAGACGTTCACCGGCCGCGGCATTGATCCCATGCACACGCCGGGCGTTGTCTGCCGTAGCCATGGCCCCTTCGCCTGGGGCAAGGACGCGGCCGAGGCCGTGTACCATGCCGCGGTGCTGGAAGAGGTGGCGAAAATGGCGCTGCTCACCCGCGCGGTGGACAGCGCCGCAGAGCCCGCGCCGCAGCACGTGCAGGACAAGCACTTCCTGCGCAAACACGGGCCAAACGCCTATTACGGACAAAAGTAAAAAGCCCGGTACAAGGAAAAAGGCCCGATGGGGCAGACGGTTCCGAGACGACACAGAAACAGGGTGCGGCCTCAAAGCCGCACCCTGTTGTTTCTTTTACCCGCCTGCCTGGGCAGAACTGATCTTTTTGATCCACTTCCCGCTGTTGAGGCGGAAGATACACCAGACTGCTTTCAAAACCTGGTCGATCTTCAAACAGAAGTAAATCCAGAACGGGGGAACCTGCCACACGATGCCGGCAAAGTATCCCAGCGGGATGGAGACGGCCCATAAAAAGAAGATGTCCGCCACCATCAAAAATTTGGTGTCTCCGCCGCCGCGCAGCACGCCCTTGGTCAAAATACTGTTCATGGCCTGGAACAGGGTGATGATGCTGATGGCGGCCATCAGCTCCCGCGCGATTTCCCGGGTGGCGGGCGTGATGTTGTAGGCGCCGATCACCGGCTCGCTGATCAGCAGAATGATGCCGCCTGCCAGGGCGCCCAGCACCGCGCCCAACAGGAAAAAGGTGTATCCGCGCCGCTTGGCCGCCTGCACGTCGCCGCGTCCTAAGGTCTGGCCTGTCAGCACCGCGCTGGCAAAAGAAATGCCCTGGATGAACACGGTGCTCAGCTGCTGCACCACGGTGGTGATGGCGTTGGCCGACACGAAGCTGGCGCCGATGTGCCCCATCACCATGGCCACCATATTGCTGCCAAAGCCCAGCAGGCTGTCGCTGACCAGCACGGGCACACTGATGCGCAGATATTCCCGCACAATGGCCCTGCACCGCAGCCCCAGATCGCGCAGGCGATAGCCCACCGACGTATCCTTCAGCAGAAAATAACCGCAGATGGCGCAGAACTCGAACAGGCGGGCGATGGTGGTGCCCAGGGCCGCGCCGGCCGTGCCCATGCGCGGCATGCCCCCTTTGCCGAAAATGAACACATAGTTGGCCCCCACATTGACGAAAAACGCGCACACGGAGGTGACCAAGGGGATGCGCACCAAATTGACACTGCGCATGATATTGGTGGTGATGAGGGACAGCCCGCCCAGGAAGAAGGTGGGCAGGGACCACAGCAGATAGGTGGCGCCCGCTTCGATCACCTCCGTCTGCGGCGTGTAAAACCCCAGGATGGCGCGGGGGGCCAGGGCCGAAGCTAAGGTGAACAGGGATGCGAACAGCAGGCAGACCCGCAGGGCAACGGTGATGGCCATTTTCAGGGAGGTGCGGTCCCGCGCGCCCCAATAGCGGGAGGTGAGCACCGCGGCGCCCATGCCGATGCCCATGCAGCAGATTTGGAACAGATGGATGAACTGGTTGGCCAGTGAGGATGCGGAAAGCGCGGTCTCGCCCAGCGCGCCCAGCATGATGGTGTCCATCATGTTGATGCCGATGGTGATGAGATTTTGCAGGGTGATAGGCACCGCGATGGCCACCACATCTTTGTAAAAACTGCGGTCCGTCTCTAAATATTTCAACAGGACAGGGTCGTCTCCTTTCCCGCCCGGCGTAGGTCAAAACCGGGGGCTTTTAAACTTTTGCCGCCGTGGGGTTGTACACGCCCACGCGTTCGCGCTTTTGGCCCATCACGTCCCCTTCGGTAAAGCGCATCCATTTCACGCCCCGCCTGCTTTGGTAGGCAAAGGCCAGATGCAGCGCGCCGTCCGCCGCCTGCATCAGGTAAGGGTATTCGTACTGGCGGATGTTGGTGCTCTTCTCCGGCGCTACAAAGCCCTCGCGCAGTTCCATATGGCGGATCATCGGCCAGGTCAGGCCGCCGTCCTCGGACAAAGCCACGGCCACCGGGCAGCGCAGGCCGGGCCAGGCCGCCCTGCCGGGTTGGGGATCGGGCGTGCAGGTGGGGTTATAGGCAATGGCAACGCGCCCGCTGCGCAGTTTGAGGGCGCTGATGCTGGAATTGTTGTTGGGCAGGGAAGTGGGCACGGGCTCGCTCCAGCTGTCGCCGTTGTCGGTGGATTCACTGCGGTAGATAAAATCCGCCGCGCGGCTGCGCATGAAGGCCGCCAGGCGCCCCGGCTCCAGCTCCACCACATTGGCATGTACGCGGCCGTGGCTGCCGGGCATGTCCACCTGGCGCCAGGTGCGGCCCTGGTCGTCGGAGATCTGGAACGCCGTGGGGTCGCCGGCCAGGCCGCTGGCACTGTCCGTGCACAGCCAGTTGCCGAAGATCCAGCGCCCGTTCGCCAGCACCTGGATGGGCTGGCGGCAGAAGCTGCCCTCCCGGGGGAACAGCACGTCCGCTTCGCCCCAGGTGCGGCCGCCGTCCGCGCTGATCTGCCGCCGGATGACGGAAGTGAACTGCATGTTGTCCTTGCCCGGCATCCGGTCCAGCTGGGCGGTGTATACCGCCCATACCGCGCCGCCGGGCGCCAGGAACAGCGAGGGGTTCTGCTCGCTGCGGTGCGCGTCGTGGGACACCTGCACCGGTGCATCCCAGCGGGCGGCGCCTTGGGGCAGGCGGGCGCACACGATGCTCACATCCGCGCTGCCCTCATAGCTGCCCGCGAACCAGGCGCACAGCATATCGCCGTTTGGCAGTTCCAGCAGGGCGGGGGCGTGGGCCGTGGCCCAGGCGCCCGGGGGCAGCATGGCCTCCAGGATGCCCATGGCCTCATTGCGGTAGATCGTTCCGTCCGGGGTCAGGCCGGGCAAAAGTTTGTATTCCATGTAAAGAGCCTCCTTTTATGTGATGAGGGGTGAGGGTTTGAAGCGCGGCGGCCATGGCTGCGCAGCAAAGGGCTGCCATCGCCAGCACGCCGTCATAACTGCCGGTGGTATCGTACGCCAAGGCGATAGCCGGAGAGGAAAAGGCCGCCAAAGCCATGGGCGCCACACTGCGGCGGGCCAGCTCTTTTCGATAACAGGTAGGGCCGTATACCTTTAGAAACAGCATGGCACCGCCGATGGTGTTCAGGGCATAGATGCCGCCGATGCACACCGTGCCCACATACAGATATAATGGGGCGGCGCCCCCTGCCAGCAGCAGGACAAAGGCAGCGGCGGTAAGCAGATAGACGCCGGTGATGACACGACGAATACCCAGTTTATCCAACAGAAAACCGAACAGCAGTTTTCCGGCGATGTTGCCGCACATAAGCAGGCTGGTAAGTGTGCCGGCCATCATGACCGGCATGCCCAGAGATAGGGCATACGTGGGGACCTGAACGCAAAATTGGGTGAGCAGCCGGGGCATGAACAAGACAAAGAAAAGCAAAAGAGCCAGTGCCGGAGGCGTATGACGGACGGAGACGGCCGCCTTTCCCAAACAATCAGAGGACTGTGCGGCGTTATGGGGCACGGGAACCCCCGATCCATCCGGTGCGGCGCGCACGACCAAAAGGCAGGGCAGGCATACCAGTATCAGGATGAGCCCCATGAGGACAAGACAAGTCGGGCGCCAGCCAAAACGGCTGATCAAGGCTGAGCAGACGGGGCTGAATACAGCGCCTGCAATGCCAGAGGCAGCCATGACGATGCCGTTTACAAGCCCCCGGTTGTGCCTAAACCAATTGTTGGTGATAATAGGCGCCGCAATAAGGCACAGACAGCCGGCAAAACCTGCGAAAGCCGCCGTGATATACGATTGCCACACCTGGGTGACCCAGCCCATGACCCCAATGCTGAAGGCTGATATAACCCCTAGGGCAGCCAGTAAAAAATGGCCCTTGCCGCGAAAAAAGCATTGGGAAAGGAAATTGACGCTGACGGCACTGGCCAGCGTATAGATAGTATAATACACTGATAACTGGCTGGCCATGAAGCCGGTGTCCTGCATAACGGCGGACAATAATACGCTGATGCAGTTATAACCTATGCCGATGAAACCTGCCTGCACACCGATGAGGCCTGCAAGGACCAACAGGCTCCGATGCTGTTTTTTCAAATGGGGCGCTCCTTTTCCACAAATGGACTGCGGGGGTCAGGCATTGGCTTGGCGATACTGCGCCATGCGGATGGCATAGTCCATGGCGTTTACCAGGCTCAGCTCGTTTGCCTCGCCGCTGCCCGCGTGGCCGTAGCCGGTGCCGTGGTCCACGGAGGCGCGGATGATGGGCAGGCCCAGGGTGACGTTGATGCCGGCCACGGCGTCCCAGTGGCCCTCGGCCTTATTGTACACAAAGCCCTCCACCTTCAGGGGGATATGGCCCTGGTCGTGGTACATCACCACCACGATATCATACCAGCCGCCCAGCGCCTTGGAAAACACGGTGTCCGGCGGGGTGGGCTTTTTCTCCGGGATGTCGATGCCCTCGGCCAGGGCCGCGTCGATGGCCGGCTGGATTTCCTCGATCTCTTCAGTGCCGAACATGCCGTTCTCACCGCAGTGAGGGTTCAGGCCCGCCACGCCGATCTTGGGTTTTTCGATGCCGATGGCCTTACAGCCCTCGTTGGCCATATGGATCACATCCAGCACGCGCTGCTTTTTCACCCGGTCGCAGGCCTCCCGCAGGGACACGTGGGTGGATACGTGGGCCACGCGCAAGTCCTCATGGGCCAGCATCATACAGTATTTCTGTGTGTTTGTATAGTGGGCGTAGATCTCCGTGTGGCCGCTGTAGTGGTGCCCGGCCATGTTGATGGCCTCTTGGCTCAGGGCGTTGGTCAC
>CAJMEU010000003.1 GCA_905212515.1 uncultured Oscillospiraceae bacterium
GGCGCGGAGCGGGGGAAGGGCTGTCGGAGATGGTCGGACAAAAGCACCGTCCCCTTGTCTTAGGGGGGGCAGGTCTAAAATTAATCGCTAAACAAGTCAAGAGTCCATAACTGGTTCGTTTGTCCAGGAGACAGAAGGACGGTTCTTTTGTCTGGAAGAATACCGCTGTTTTCGCGTTGGGCCGGTTATAAAGAATACGCGCGAAGGCTTGGATTTGTGGCACGGGGCGCGGCGGGATGTGGGCATCCCGCCCTACGGGGGCGTTTGGCGGCGGGGGGATGGTCGGACAAAAGAACCGTCCCCTTGTCTGCAAGAGAATACGCGCCGGGGCCCGCGACTATGGCACGGGGCGAAGTAAAGGGGCCGGGGGAGGAGGTTACTCCGGGGAAGATATGAACGTATAGTTCGGTCGGTTATTCCAATAATCTTCCTTCTGGATCAAAGAATAGATGGGCACCAACTGTGTGTTTGCGATAGGCGCGCCATCCGGTGCGGTGTCTGCATAGGAAAATTCTTGGTCACCGGTATGCACCACAAAAAAGCCGTCGGTTTCAATCAAAATCGATAGGGGAGCGTCGTTGAACTGAAGGCTCAGCTGTTTTAGCTCCCCGGTGATAAGGTCGTAAGCATATCGTTTCTGCTCTTGGTCAGAAACCGTGCGGAAAATGATATGGTGGTCAAAAATCTGTATTTCCGGAGTGACGTCTTTTCCTGCAAAATCCCCGGGGAAAGTGACTTTTCCGACACCAACCAGTGTTCCGTCTTTGACATTTGCTTTTTCCAGGCGATTGTCGCTTGTATAAAAATAAAGGGAATCAGGGCCGAGGAGCTCCGCCGCTTGCCCCTGCTTCCAGCTTTTGAGCGGGGTGCGCGCGCCAGTACGCGGGTTATAGAGGTAGACGGCGTGCTCCCGCTCGGACAGCTTCTTAAGCAGTTCTTTTTGCGAGCGGGCCGAAGGCACGCGGGTAATGGATTTCATCACCAGGGAATCCTCTGCGACGCCAAGCAGAAAATGGTTTTGCTCGGCGCTAAGCTCTTCCAGAGTTTGAACGGTTTGACGTTTTATGTCGATTTGGACCAGCCGATAGGATTCCTGGGCTTCATCCGTGACGCTGACCACGGCATACAGTACATGCTGATCAGAGACGATGCCAGACCCATCTAGAAGCGACATGTTGGCAGGCAGTTCCATCTTGAGCCGACCGGCTCCGTTCAGGCTAGCGCGCCAAATACAGGCCCGTCCGTCCTCGCCATACACGCGCTCCAGTTCGGAATTGCCAATTTTAAATACATACAGGTATTTTCCGTCACAGGCGGGAAAGACACCGCCGACAGTCGTTGGAATAAAACTTTCGTCGGTCTCGTCACGATGCGAGGAGCTGAGCTGGGAACTTAAATATACTTTTTGCTTCGTTTGATAATCGGTATAAAAGATATTGGCCGTCCAATCCGAATGGGATGTGACCTCATAAAAGCCGTCGGGAGCCGACGCGAGGGAGGTAAAAATCAGACCATGGGGAGAAGTGACCAGCGATAGTACCCCGCCGGATTCGGGCGAAGGCCCGGCAGAGGGGGGAGGGGAAGAAAGGTCATCGTCACGAGAAACGGAAGAGGTTTCTGCCGATTGACAGCTAACAAGAGCAAAAACAAAGAAGAAAAGAGAGAGAAAATAAATCTTTTTCAAGTAAGATTTCTTCATTTATCTTCCGCCCCCCATCTTTTTACTAAAATCGTCTCGCACGAGCAGAAGCAACCTGTCTGTTATCAAAATCATATAAACGAGTTGCACTGGTGTTCCACCGAACGATTTTGCTTGTCCCATGCCCATCAGATGCGGAGGTGTTTTCACCTGTTACAAAAATATAACGCTTTCCGTAACTGGGAGAAGGAGTGATAGAAGCTAAAAATGATCCTGCCCCAGACGAAGGCCAAATTTCGCTCTCCATTGTAATAGCAGCATCATAATATCCGTTTGACGCGATAGAATATACATTTACTTGAGGAGTAGACTCCGCCCAATATATATTTATGGAGAGACTATGATTTGACCAGGGAACAAAAAGATACCCACCATTTGCCAAACTAGGAAACTCCCAAAATTGCGTAGCATCACGAGTATCTGTCCAAGTGGTAACATAATTCCCCGAAGTAACAGCTCCACCTGTATATTGGTTAAGAACGTATGTTCCAGTAGAATTGCATCCAAGCTGACGTCCATGACTGGTATCCCAGCTGATTAAACTTGGGTCAATCGCAAACGCGGGGACGGCCAGGGCCACTACCATAATAACACACAGGGCCAGCGCACATAGTTTTTTCTTCATTTTTTTACCTCCTTGCAGTAAAGCAAGTAATCTGAGGGAAAAGTGACGATACGGACGTTTAATCCCCCGGCCCGCCGTGGGCGGGAGCGCGGACGCAATTGTGCATGGGAATCGCCCCCTTTTGCTGTTTTCTGATTTTAAAATAGCATAGTCTATATAATTTGTCAACAATAACTTTTAATGTTAGGTATTTACAACGAGGATATTTTGTGGTTTAATAAAAGTACCAAATTTGGAGTAGCGCGCTATGAGTACGTCCGATAATTTAAAACGTGGAACGGTGGAGCTTCTGCTGCTTACGTTGCTGCGGGAGCAGGACATGTATGGATATCAACTTTCGCAGGAGCTTGCGGGGCGCAGCGAGGGCTTGTTCGTGCTGCAAGAGGCGTCGATGTATACCACTTTGTACCGCATGGAGGAAAAAGGCCTGATCTCGAACCGGCAAGAGCTGGTGGGCCGACGGCGCACACGGGTGTATTACCATTTGGAGCCTGCGGGCGTCACCTACCTTGAACAGATTCGGCGTGATTACTTTTCCGTAAACAGAGGCGTGCTGAAGGTACTGCGCAAATGTGGGGAGGGTTTGGCCGAAGATGAAACGCTGTGACCTGGACCGGGAGCTGAACCGCTATTACCGCGACATCGGCAAGGCACTGGTGTGTCCGGGCCCCCTGCGCCGGCAGACGGTGGAACGCATCCGCGGCGGCGTGGAGGAGTACTTAGAGGCCAACCCCGGCGCGGAATTTACCCAGATACGGGGGCGTTTCGGCACACCGGAGGCCATTGCCGACGAGGTGCTGTCCACCATGGAGCCCAGCGAGGTGCGGCGGTACGCCAAACGGGTGCGTTTGGTGCGCGTTGCGGTGATTACGCTGGTGCTGGGGATACTGGCCTGGTATGTGACCGGCCGCATCGTGGCGGAATTCTACGCCGCGCAAGAGCCCATTATTGTTACCATCGGCCCTGGCTATGAAGTGGATTCCATGCCGCCCAAACCCACCGATTGAATTGGGAGGGTAAAAGGCACTATGAAAAAGTATATCGCACTGTTTTTAACGTTGGTCCTTTGCCTTGCGTTTGTGCCCGCGGCCTTGGCGGCGGAGCCCGCATACAAAATTGTCAGCGAGAGCACCGAAACCCTGCCCGACGGCACGGTGGTGACGGTGGTTGTGTCGGAACAGATCGTGCAGACGCGCGGGCGCGTTTACAGCAAGGTGGGCAGGAAGGATTATATTTACGGTACCGAGTGGACGTTCACGGTTTACGGGACGTTTTCCATCAACGAGGGCGTCAGCGTCAGCTGCACGGCCGACAGCTACGGCGTCAGCATCAGCAACACCGCATGGGCGAAGCGATCGGCAAGTTCCAGCCACAGCGGGAACAGCGCCTATGCCAGCGGCACCATGTCGCTGTACAGCCAAGGGCAGATCAAACAAAACATTTACCCCTCGGTGTCCGTCTCCTGCGACGCTTACGGAAACATTTCCTAATTTGCTTATCTCCTTCATATAAACCGCAAGCCGCCCCGTTTCCCAAGGAAACGGGGCGGCTTGTTTATAATGGCTTATTTGAAATACTCGATCAGGGCTTGGGTGCCTTCGTTGGCCAGGCCCTTGTCGGCCAGGGCCTTGTACATGCCCAGCACCGTATCCAGCACCGGCAAGGCCACCTGGGCGTCGGACGCGCCCTCGGCGGCGATGGTCAGGTCCTTGATATAGTGCTTGACAAAGAAGCCGGGGGCGTAGTCGCCATTGAGCATTTTGGGGCCGTTGTTGGTCATCTGCCAGCTGCCGGCGGCGCCGGTGCTGATGGTGTCCAGCATGGTTTGCAGGTCCAGGCCGTTGGCCCGGGCGTAGGTGATGGCCTCGGCCACGCCGGCGATGGCGCCGCCCAGGGCGATCTGGTTGGCCATTTTGGTGTGCTGGCCCGCGCCCGGCTTGCCCTCGTAGCGGATGTTCTGGCCCATGGCCTGGAACAGGGGCAGGCAGGCTTCGAAGTCCGCTTGTTCGCCGCCCACCATGATGGCCAGGGTGCCGTTCTGGGCGCCGGTGTCACCGCCGGAAACCGGGGCATCCAGGGCGTGGATGCCCTTTTTGGCCGCTTCCTCGGCAATGCGCACGCTCAGTTTGGGGCTGGTGGTGGTCATGTCGATGACATAGCCGCCGGCTTTCATGTTGGCCAGGATGGCGTTTTCACCGAAGTACACTTCCTCCACGTCCTTGGGATAGCCCACCATGGTGATCACGGCGTCCACGGCCGCCGCGCAGGCGCCGGCGCTGTCGGCCCAGGCCATGCCGCTGGCCAGCAGGTCCTCCACCTTCGCCTTGGAATGGGTGTAGATGGTCAGCTCATAGCCGGCCTTCTGCAAATTTTTGGCCATGCCGCGGCCCATCACGCCAACACCGACAAAACCGATTTTTTTCATAGTCAGTCACGCACCTTTCAAAAATTCAGGATGGAAGGGACGGGGCAAATGCTCAGTCCCACAGCGAACGATAAATTTCCACCAGTTCTTCCTTGGTGGGCGCCCGGCGGGTGTTGGCCGGGCTGCCGGAGGCCAGGGCGTCCTCGGCCATTTTGTCCAGCTGGGCAAAGAAGGAAGCGCGGCTGATGCCGTACTGGGCGGGGGTGGGGATCTGCAGCACGCGCAGCAGCTTTTCCACCGCGTCCACAAAGGCCTGGGCACCCTGCTGGTTGCTCATGCCGGGGCGGTACACGCCGATGGCCTGGGCCAACTGGCAGAAGCGGTCCACCGCGCCGGGCAGGGCAAAGCGCAGGCACTTGGCCAGCAGCATGGCGTTGGACAGGCCGTGGGGCACGTGGAACAGGGCGCCGATGGGGCGGCTCATGCCGTGGACGATGGTGACGGAGGAGTTGGAGAAGGCGATGCCCGCCTCCAGCGCCGCCGTGGCCATGGCCTCGCGGGCGGCCAGATTGTCGCCGTCGGTAAAGGCCTTGTCCAGGTTGGCGTAGATTTTTTTCACCGCGTCCAGGGCGAACATGTCGCTTAGGGGAAAGGCCAGGCGGCTGGTGTAGGCCTCGATGGCGTGGCACAGGGCGTCCACGCCCGTGGCGGCCGTCACCGCGGGGGGCGCCGTGCGGGTGAACTGGGGGTCCACCACGGCCAGCTGGGCCATCAGGGCCGGGTCCTTGATCATCATTTTCACCTGCGTGTCCAGGTTGGTGATGATGGTCACGCTGGTGGCCTCGCTGCCGGTGCCGGGGTGGGTGGGGAGGCTGAAATTGTGGGGCCGCGGCTCCTACTGGGTCTTGCCAACATAGTCGTACATGCCGCGGCCCCTGGCGGCCACGGCCGCGATAGCCTTCATGCTGTCGATGGGGCTGCCGCCGCCGATGGCGACCAGGAAGTCGCACTGTTCCTTTTGATACAGCGCCACGCCGGCGTCGATCATCCGGTGGTCGGGCTCGCCGTTGATGGCGTCGTACACGGCGCAGTCCACGCCGGCCGCCGCCAGGGCGTCCGTCACTTTGGCGGCGTTGCCCAGCTTCACCATCATGCCGTCGGTCACCAGCAGGGCCTTTTTGCCGAAGGAGGCCAGCAGCCCCGCGGCCTTTTCCAGGGCGCCGGCGCCGGTGACGATGCGCGGGGGTACGGTAAATACATTTGCCATAGGATCGTTTCGTCTCTCTCTCAAAAAATTTGCGGATTTATTGCAGCGCGTCCAGCACGCCCAGGTCGGCCAACAGGCCGCGCAGGACCTCCAGCTTTTCCGGCGTGCAGCCGGTGATGGGTGCCACGGGCTTGCCCACCTGGAAGCCCATCAGGTTCAGCGCGTCCTTGGTGACGGCGGGCCAGCTGGCCATGCCGAAGGCCAGGCGGAAGGGCATCAGCTTGTACTGGTCGGCCAGGGCGCCGGCGATGTCGCCGGCCTGCACTTTGTCGTACAGGCCGCGCAGCAGCGCGGGGGCCACGTTGGCCGTGGCGGCCACGCAGCCGGAACCGCCGTGGATCAGGTTGGAAAAGATCAGCGTGTCGCGGCCGCTGAGCACGTCGAACTCCATGCCCTTGGTGCGCTGGATGTACTCCATCATCAGGGTCATGTCGCCGCTGGAATCCTTCACCGCCACGATGTTGTCGATGGCGGCCAGGCGCTCGGCCACCTGGGGGCTGATCTTCACGTGCACCCGGTCCGGATTGTTGTAAAGGGTGACGGGCAGGTCGGTGCTGGCGGCAATGGCGCGGTAATGTTCGTACAATTCCTCGTCGTTGGGGGTGATCATCATCGGCGTGAGCACGCTGACCACGTCGGCGCCGGCGTCTTTGGCCACCTGCACCATGCGGATGGCCTCTTTGGTGCCGACGCCGTAGGCGCCCGCCATCACGGGCACGCGGCCGTGGATATGGTCCACGGTGATCTCGATGGCGCGGCGCTTTTCCTCCTCGCGCAGGCCGTAAAATTCACCGGTGCTGCTGAGGATGAACACGCCGTGGCAGCCGTTGTCCACCGTGTAGTCCAGCAGACGGCGCAGGGAAGCCTCGTTGACGCGCTCGTTCTCATCCAGCGGCGTCACCAGGGCGGGATATACACCTTTTACACGCAACATAAAAATTCTCCTTCGTTCACAATGTTTGATCGCTTCGCAATAAAAACCTTATTTTCATGGCCGCGGCCGCAGGGCCGGCCGCAGGGCCAAAAAAACAGCCTTCGGGGGTGTTTTGGGTGTCACAGCCCCGCGGGGCCGGCGCACAGCTGCAGGGACAGTTTCTCCGCCGTGTTCTGCAAATGGGGCAGCAGCTTCATCATGGCTTCCTGGCGGAAGGTGTCCGACGGGCCGGACACGCTGATGGCCGCCAGCACCTCGCCGGCGGGGCTCTTCACCGGCACGGCCAGGCAGTTGCAGCCGTTGTTGCACTCCTCCAGGTCCGTGGCGTAGCCGCGCAGGCGGGTTTTTTCCAGCTCCTGCATGAAGGCGTCCTCCTGGGTGATGGTGGAGAAGGTGAAGCGCCGCGGCCCGGCGCCGGCGAACATGGGGCGGGCCGCCTCGGGCGAGGCGCACAGCAGGGCCTTGCCCAGGGAAGTGCAGTGGGCCGAGCGGCGCATGCCCGTGTGGTAGTAGCTGTAAAAGCCGTCCTCGCTTTCGGCGCGGTAGATGTACACCACCTCCGTGCCGTCCAGCACGGCCAGGTTCACGTTCTTGCGCACCAGCAGGGCCAGCTGTTCCAGATAGGGCGCGCTGAGGCGGCGGATGCTCATGCTTTGCAGCACCACGCCCTCCATGCGCAGGAACACCTGCCAGCCCAGGCAGTAGTACACGCCCTCCTGGGCGATGAAGCCCTGCTCTTTCAGGGTGGTCAGCAGGCGGCTGGCGGTGGCCTGGTTGATGCCCGCCAGGGCGCTGATGTCCTTCAGGCGCAGGTAGGGGTTTTCCTGCGTGAACACCTGCAGGATGCGCAGGGCCTTGGCCACGCTTTGATTGCCCGCCGTGGTCTCCCCGGTGTTTTTCGGTTTCATGCAGCGCCTCCTTTTGTTTCAATAAATGAAACGAGATATTGGTGTTTGCAATTACATTATAAGAAATAATGGGCGTTTGTCAATACTTAAAAAGGGAAAAGGCAGGAAAATTTTTTACCGCCTGTTCATCGGCCGCGGGCAATGGTATAATGGACAGAAACGGGGCCGGCGCCGCAGGGCGCCTGGCGCCCGCGCTTCTTACCTTATATATAAGGAGGTGCCGTCCCGTGATCCGCATGGCACTGCTGTTCCCCACCCAAGGGTTTTTCCCCGAGGCGCAGAAAATTTTTAAAGAGCACGGCCAATTCCAGCACGATTTTGAAAAGGTGAGCGAGGAGTACACCCTGGACGAAGTGGTGATGCCCGGCAACCAGTTCGACATGGAGGTGCTGGGCGCGTATGACGTGATCATTTCCCGGGGCATCACGGCCGAGCTGTTCCGCCGCCAGGCCGAACAGCCGCCGGTGGTGGAGATCCCCTTGGCGGGCAACGACCTGGTGCGCACCATGATGCAGGCCCGCAGGACATACGGCGACAACGTATTCGCGCTGGTGGGCTCCCATACGGTGGTGTACGGCGCCGAGGACCTGGCCCGCATCCTGGACATCCGGATGCGCTGCTACGAGCGCCACTCGGATCAGGACTGGACCGCCACGGTGGACCGCGCCATCGGCGACGGCTGCGAGGTGTTGTTGGGCGGTGTGCAGACCAGCCAGTACGCGGCCAAACTGGGCATGCCCTGCCTGCTGATGGAGAGCGGCAAGGAGGCCCTGTGGCAGGCGTTCACCGAGGCCAAAAAGGTGGCCCAGGTACAGATCGTGGAGCAGCGGCGCACCCAGCGGGTCAAGACCATTCTGGACTACGCCTACGAGGGCGTGCTGGAGATCGGCAACAACCAGGAGCTGGTCAGCTTCAACAACCAGGCCGCCGCCATGCTGGGCTTGAAAGAGGCGCAGGTGGGCCGGCCCGTAAACGGCTGTATCAGCGTGGGGCGCCTGCGGGATTTGCTGCTGGGCCCGGACACCTGCGAAAACGTGCTGGTGCCGTACAACAAATTGCAGCTGGCCGTCAGCAAATCTTACTTTAAAAGCAACGGGCACATCTGGGGCTTCATCGTCACCTTCCAGGACGTGACGCGCTTGCAATCCATGGAAAAATCCATCCGCAAGCAATTGCACGACAAGGGCTATGTGGCCAAACACACCTTCGAGGATATATTGGGCGGCAGCCCGCGCCTGCGGGAGGCCATCGGCCGGGCGCGGCAGTACGCCCAGGCGGATCTGGACGTGCTGATCACCGGCCCTTCCGGCACGGGCAAGGAATTGTTCGCCCAAAGCATCCACAACGCCAGCAGCCGGCAGGACCAGCCCTTCGTGGCCATCAACTGCGCGGCCCTGAACGAAAACCTGCTGGAGAGCGAGCTGTTCGGCTATGTGGAGGGCGCTTTCACCGGCGCGTCCCGGGGCGGCAAGACCGGCCTGTTCGAAGAGGCCCACGGCGGCACCATTTTCCTGGACGAGGTGGCGGAGATCAGCACCGCGCTGCAGTGCAAGCTGCTGCGCGTTTTGCAGGAGCGGGAGATCATGCGCCTGGGCGACAACCGCATCATCCCCATCGACATCCGCGTCATCGCCGCCACCAACAAGGACCTGTTCAGCTATGTGCAGGAGGGCAAGTTCCGCGAGGACCTGTACTACCGCCTGGACGTGCTGCGGGTGCGCCTGCCGTCCCTGAACGAACGCGCGGGCGATATCCCCGCCCTGGCCCAGCACTTCGTGGACGCCTACGGCGCCCGCTACCGGGCCGGGCAGGGGCCGCAGCACCTCTCGCCGGAGGCCTGCGACCTGCTGGAACACGTGCGCTGGTACGGCAACATCCGCCAGCTGAAAAATATCTGCCTGCGGGCGGTGGTGTCCTGCCCCGGCCGGGTGCTGGGCGCCCAGGACATCCGCGGCGTGCTGGGCGACGAGGGCTCTGAGCTGTGCGCGGCCGCGGACTTGCCGGGCGTCGGCACGGCAGCGCCGCGCCTGCCGGATTCGAATCACAGCACCCAGGGCGAGGCGCCGCCCGTGCCGGCCCGTGCCGAGGCGGAGCGCCGGCGCATCCGTGGCGCGTTGGAGGCCGCGGCCTGGAACCGGAGCCGCGCGGCGGAGCTGCTGGGTGTCAGCCGCTCCACCCTGTGGAAGAAAATGAAAGACTATGGCATAGAATGAAATAAATGCCCGGGAATTCAGCAAAAATAACAGGCGAGAAACAGAAACAAAGCGAAACATATTGGTTCGAAATGAACGATTTGTTTCGCTTTGTTTTTATTTGTCGCTTTTTGTTTCAAGCAGATTGGGTATTTCTGCCCAAAGAGTTTGGGCGCATTGCACAAGGAGGGAAAAAGAAGAATCGTGGATGATTCACAAAGAAATCGTTAAATATTAGACAAAATACACAAAAATGTGCCTGTGACAACCATATAATGGAAAATATGAAGGCTTGGCCGCATAAACTGGCATCGAAGTTGCTAAGTAACTTGATGAACGGCCCTGCATCCAGCAGGGCGGCGGCAGCGGGCCGCGCACCCTCCCGCCTGGATTTTGGAGAGAAGAGGTAGAGACAGTATGAATGATAAGCCTTATCGCAGCCGCGTGGTCACGGAAGGCCCCGAGCATGCCGGCAACCGCGCGCACCTGAAATGCGTGGGTTTGCTGGAAGATGAGCTGGAGCGGCCGTTCATCGGCATCGTCAATACGTTCAATGAGATGAACCCCGGCCACGTCCACCTGCGCAGCGTTGCCGAAGCGGTGAAGCAGGGCGTGTACCGCGCTGGCGGCGTGCCCTTCGAGTTCAACACCATCGCCATCTGCGACGGCATCACCCAGGGCAACGTGGGCATGTGCAGCGTGCTGCCCAGCCGCGACGTGATCGTGGATTCCATCGAGCTGACCGTGGAGGCCCAGCAGCTGGACGGCATCGTCATCATCGCCACCTGCGACAAGATCGTGCCCGCCAGCCTGATGGCGGCCGGCCGCCTGAACATCCCCTGCGTGATCGTGCCCGGCGGCCCCATGCTGCCCGGCAAGTTCCGCGGCGAGGAGCTGGCCATCCACCAGATCCGCGAGGCGTCCGCCAAGATCTCCACCGGCGGCATGGGCGAGGCGGAGCTGAAAGAGATCGAAGAGGCGGTGTGCCCCACCGCGGGCGGCTGCTCGATGCTGGGCACCGCCAACACCATGAGCGGCCTGGCCGAGGCCCTGGGCCTGACCGTGCCCGGCTGCGCCACCACCCACGCCGTGTACTCCCGCAAGCTGCGCGAGGCCAAACAGGCCGGCATCACCGTGGTGGACCTGGTGAAAAAGGGCATCTGCCCCCGGGACATCGTGAAGGAGAACAGCATCCAGAACATGCTGACCGTGGACATGGCCATCGGTGGCTCCACCAACACCTGCCTGCACATCCCGGCCATCGCGGCGGAGTTCGGCTATAAAGTGACGCCCGAGGATTTCGAACGCACCAGCCGTGCCACCCCCCATCTGGCCAACGTGAAGCCCTCCGGCAAATACTCGCTGATCCAGTTCGACGAGGCCGGCGGCGTGGCGGCCGTGATTCAGGCGCTGGGCGAAAAGCATATCGACATGACCGCCAAAACGGTGAACGGCATCACCATCGGCGAATATCCGGTACATAACAATTCCGAGTTCGACGACGTGATCACCACCCTGGAGCATCCTTTGCACGAGCAGGGCTCCATTGCCATCCTGAAGGGCAACCTGGCGCCCGATGGCGCCGTGTGCAAGCAGAGCGCCGTGTGCGAGAAGATGAAGGTGCACACCGGCCCGGCCCAGATCTTCAACTCGCAGGAGGAGGCCATCGAGGCCATGCACCACGGCAAGATCGTGGCCGGCGACGTGGTGGTCATCCGCTACGAGGGCCCGAAGGGCGGCCCCGGCATGCGTGAGATGCACGCCGCCATGACCACGCTGGTGGGCCTAGGCCTGTCCGATTCCACGGCCCTGATCACCGACGGGCGCTTCTCCGGCGCCACCCGCGGCCCCTGTGTGGGCCACATCTCCCCCGAGGCGGCGGTGGGCGGCCCCATCGGCCTGTTGAAAGACGGCGACCTGATCCACATCGACATCAACAAGCGCGAAATCAGCGTGCAACTGTCCGATGAGGAGCTTGCGGCGCGCCGCAAAGAGTGGAAGCCCAAGGCCACCCAGGGCCACGGCAAGTATCTGACCCGTTACAGCAATCTGGTCGGCAGCGTCTGGGAGGGAGCACAGCTCGCCGTCGATTTTGATAGAATTGACAAAAACAGCAATTAAAAAAAGGAGTGTATCTCATGTTAGGTGTAATCGGTATTATTCTGGCCCTCGCGCTGCTGATCTTCTTGATCTTTAAAGGCTGGCACATGGGCGTCGTTGATGTCCTGTCGTCTATGGTCATAATGATCTTCAGCGGCATGGACATCTGGACCGGCTTCTCTGAAAGCTTTGCCACCAGCTTCAAAAACTTCGCGGGCACTTGGTTCCTGATGTTTGCCCTGGGCTCTGTGTTCGGCAAGGTCATGGAGGAGAGCGGCGCCTCCGCGACCATCGCCAACACCCTGGTCAAGGCCATCGGCACCAAGCGCGTCATCCTGGTGGTGCTGCTGACCACCCTGGTGCTCAGCTACGGCGGCATCGGCGTGTTCATCATCGCCTTCACCATGTATCCCATCTGCATGGCCCTGTTCAAGGAGGCCGACCTGCCCAAAAAGATCTTCCCGGGCCTGCTGCTGGCCATCCCCGCCACCATCACCATGAGCTTTGCCCCCGGCGTACCCGCAGTGCAGAACATGATCCCCACCAATACCTTCGGCACTACGATCTACGCAGCTCCCGTCATCGGCATCGTCACGTCCATTTTCATCTTTATCCTGGACTATCTGTTCTATACCTGGGCCGCCAAGCGCTGCAAGGCCCGCGGCGAACATTTTGTGCCCGGTGAGAACGACAATATCCCCAACCTGAACGATCCCGAGATCATGAAAGACCTGCCCAGCCCCCTGAAGGCCTTTGCCCCCATCATCATCCTGATCGTCTCCATCTTCGTGTTCATGCAGTTTGTGGCAGTGTCCAACTTCGCGGTCGTCCTGGCCATGACCCTGGGCATCGTGGTGGCCATCGACCTGTTCTGGGGCCGCCTGAACGTGAAAGAGGCCCTGGGTTCCGGCACGGCCAGCGGCCTGTCCGCCCTGATGGTCACCTCCATGATCATGGGCTTCGGCGGCGTGGTGCAGGCTTCCCCCGCGTTCCAGACCTGCGTCGACTGGCTGCTGGGCCTGAACATGAGCCCCATCCTGATGATGTTCTTCTCCATCAACGTGATCTGCATGATCACCGGCTCTTCCTCCGGCGGCTTGAACATCTTCCTGGAGAGCCTGGGCCAGTACATGATCAATACGGGCATCAACCCCCAGATCCTGCACCGTTTGACCTGCATGGCCTCCGCCGGTTTGGACGCCATGCCCCACGCCTCCGGCGTTGTGCTGGCCAACAGCGTGGCCAAGACCGATATGAAGGATACTTACAAGTACACCTTTGTGTCCCAGTGCCTGATCCCCATGCTGGCCTTCGGCCTGGGCGTGATCCTGTACCTGATGGGCCTGTGCTGAGCCTTTTTATCGCTGTTTGTTAATTAATTCGCGCGGCGGGGCCACCCGTGCGGCGCGGTAATGATCATAACACCGTGCGGGGCCGCGGCACGGCGGCGCTCCCAACTGAATTTAGGAGGTTTTCGCTTATGACCGAACTGGATTTTGTCATTAAAAACGGCCACGTGGTGGACCCGAGCCAAGGCATTGACCAAGTGATGGACATTGCCATCCTGGACGACAAGATCGCGGCGCTGCCCGAGGAATACACCGCCGTGCGCACCATCGACGCCGAGGGCTGCTACGTGACGCCCGGCCTGATCGACTGCCACGCCCACGTGTACCGCCGCGGCAGCGGCGTGTGCGTGAACCCGGCGTATATGCTGGCCCCGGGCGTCACCGCCTGCATGGACGCCGGCAGCGCCGGCAGCGCCAACTTCGAGGCGTTCTACACCGACACCGTCATCCCCTCCCAGGTGAAGATCAAAAGCTATCTGAACATGTACGGCAGCGGCCAGGCGGACACCAACATCGTGGAAAAGTTCGACATTCCCGAGTACAAGCCTAAGGATATCCGCCGCATCGTGAACAAATACCGCCACAACATCCTGGGCCTGAAGATCCGCCAGAGTGAGGGCGTGGCCGTGAACCTGGAGGCTTTCGACTACACGGTGAAACTGGCCGAGGAGCTGGGCGTGGGCGTGTGCGTGCACGTCTCGAAACCCCTGAACCCCATCCCCGAGATCGCCAACCGCCTGCGCAAGGACGATATCTTCTGCCACTGCTACATGGACGTGGGCCAGGACAACATTTTCGACAAAGACACGGGCAAGATCAAGGAGTGCATCCTGGAGGCCCGCGCCCGCGGCGTGCTGTTCGACGCGGCCAACGGCAAGATGAACTTCAACATCAAATGCTGCCAGAAGGCGCTGGAGCAGGGCTTCACGCCCGACTTCATCGGCACCGACTGGACCAAGGACAAATACAACTGCTCGCCCTACGCCAAAAGCCTGACCTTTGTGATGGCCAAATACCTGCAGCTGGGCATGAGTTTGTCCGACGTGCTGAAGTGCGTCACCGCCAACCCGGCCCGCCTGATGGGCATGGAGGGGCAGATCGGCACGCTGGCGCCCGGCGCCTGCGCGGACGTGGCCATCTTCAAGCTGGCGGACAAGCGCGTGCGCCATCTGGATTTCGATTCCAACGAGTTCTTCACCGACAAGCTGCTGGTGCCGCAAATGGTGTTCAGCGACGGCGAACCCGCGTTCTGCCAGGCGGATTTCGGCCTGATCTGATTTCCCCCCTTCTCTCCAAAGAAAAAAGAGCCTCGACGAGGCTCTTTTTTCTTTAACGGCGGCCCGGCAGCACCCGGGTGCGGATGTGACGGAACAGCGCCTCCTCGCCCTCATCTTTCAGGAGGGTGAGCAATTGCTCCAGCAGGGCCCGCGTCTCGGGATGCAGCAGGTAATGGGCGCGGCTGCGCATGTAGTAATCGTAGGGGTCCCTGTCAGTATAAGCGGCGCCGCGGTACACCTTGCTGGCGGCCATGCGGTCGCACATCATCTCCACCACATACTTTACCGGCATTTTCATGCCCTCCATCCGGTGGCTGCCGGAGGGGGAGTAGTCGATCCAATATTCCAAATGGTGCTTGTTGCGCCCCTTATGGTGCAGCCAGGCCCTGCTCACGCCGGTGGCCTGGCGCTCGGCGTCGTTGGGGCTGCGGTCGCCCTGGAAATACCTGGCGCCGGTCCAAAATTCCAGGGGCCCGTACTTGGACAGGTCGTGCACCAGGCCCTGCCATACAAGGCCGGCCCTGCGGCAGTGATGGAACACCAGCGCCTTATGGCGGGTGATGGTTTTGAAATGAGCCCAGGGATGCATGGGGACCGCCTCCGTTCTTTCCTTTATTGTATCCTATCACCGGCCATTCCACAAGGGGAAAAGGAACATCGCTTCGTCAAAACAACCATTGCTAAAGGTCAAAATTTGTGATATCATAGAATTATAATGGATCAACGGGGGAGAACATGCACGGAAGAAAACGACTGTACGGCGAGGCGCTGCTGCTGCTGACCGCCATGATCTGGGGCGCAGCCTTTGTGGCCCAGAGCGCGGGCATGGACTACATCGGCCCCTTTACCTTCAACGGCATCCGCATGTCACTGGGCGCGCTGGTGCTGATGCCCTTCATCCTGTCCAAGCGCCGCGCCCGGCCGGCCGGTGAGAAAGAGGACCCGAAGGCGCTGTGGATCGGCGGCACGCTGTGCGGCATTGCGCTGTTTGCCGGTTCCACCTTGCAGCAGATCGGCATTGCCGACACCAGCGCCGGCAAAGCGGGCTTTATCACGGCCATGTACGTGGTGCTGGTGCCTGTGTGCGGCCTGTTCGCGGGGCGCCGGCAGAGCTGGCTTTTGTGGGCCAGCGTGGGACTGGCCAGCCTGGGGCTGTATTTTTTGTGCGCCACGGGCGGCGTCCTGGCCATGAGCAAGGGCGACCTGCTGGTGCTGCTGGGGGCCCTGGGGTTCACGGCCCACATCCTCATCATCGACCACTACTCCCCCAAGGTGGACGGTGTGAAGATGTCCTGCATCCAGTTCGGGGTGTCCAGCGTGTTGGCGCTGGTGTGCATGGCCCTGTTCGAACAGCCCCACTGGGGCGCCATCGTCCAGGCTGGCATCCCGCTGCTGTATACGGGCATCTTCTCCTGCGGGGTGGCGTACACCCTGCAGATCCTGGGCCAAAAGAGCACCGACCCCACGGTGGCCTCGCTGATCCTGTGCCTGGAATCGGTGTTCGCGGTGGTGTTCAGCTGGCTCATCAGCGGGGAGAAGCTGTCCGCGCGGGAGCTGTTCGGCTGCGGGATGATGTTCATCGCCATTGTGATGGCCCAGTTTTCCGGCGCGAAAGCTCAGGCAAAGCAGCCCCGGCCCAAACCGCAGGGAAATACGCCATAAAAGAAACGCTTTTCCTTTGGGCGCGTGGACGGCAATATTGTTTGCCGCCAAGGGCACGGCGTTTGTGAGCGGGGCCCCAGCAAATGAAATTCGCTGGGTGCGAACAAGGGCCGCCGCGGTGCGGCGGGCCAGCCGTCTGTCCGCTTTCGCGCAGCGAAATGCCGCGCATCGTTTTGCGCGGCAAGGGCACGGCCCGGCGGTTTTGGAAGGGTAAGGTGTGAAAAAAACTCGGTAATCCGTCAGGATTACCGAGCTTTTTGCGTGCTCCTAAACGCCAAGGCCGTCAGCGAAAACCGATGGTTTCTCACGCCAACACGTCTTTTCCGGGAAGGGCGTTTCTTCGGCGGTCACAGCGTCAGGCAGGCGGCGGTGGTCTGTTCAGGCTGGATCACATATACACTGAGATGGGTGCCCGCGGGCATGGCCGCCGTATCCAGCAGGATGTCGCCCGCGGCCGACACATCGGTATAGAAAAAGCGCTTGTGGGCATTGGAGGCATAGGCGCGGCCGTCCTTGACCGTGTAGCACACCGTGCCCCGGCACACGCCGCCCTGCACGCACAAGTCCACGGGCAGGCTCACCCGCTCGCCCTTGCGCAGCAGTGTCCAGGCGCCGGGCAGCTCGCTGGGGCGCAGTTCGCCCACGCCGCGGCCGGGGGCGCAGGGCGCTTTTGCCTCGTCCTTGGGGTGTACCAGCAGGGCCAAGCCCGTCCAGGCGGCGGTGAAGTCCGCCAGGTCCATCACCGTCTCGGCCGCGGTATCACTGTCCGCGTCCGGGTCGTTCAGCAGCACCTGCTGCACCTGGTCGGCATCTGTGTCAAAGCCGCGCACCACCACCCAGCGGGGGGAGGCGCCGCCCAGCAGCGCCGCGCTGGCACAGCCGCTTTTGATCTCTTTTTTCAGCGCCGCCACGCCGCAGTGGACGGCCAGGGCCTCGTAGCCGTACAGGGAGACGGTGGCCGCCAGGTAGGCCGGGTCCTCCCAACTGCCGGCCCAGTCGCGGCAGCTGTGGGCCACCTTTTCCGGCAGCAGGTCCTCGCCCCAGCGGTTCATCAGCATGGTGGCGCACACGGCGCCGCCGATGCGCCCGGCCAGGCGCGGGTCCCGCGTCTGCTGGGAATAGGCGGGCACGGGGATGCAGCGGTGATACAGCGGCTCGCCCTCGTCCGGCGCAAGGCCGACGGCGGCCATGGGGCTGGCGGCCAGGAGATACAGCAGCGGGCTCTCGCCCACGTCGTTGGCCGTCAGTTCCGCCTGCAGCTGAAAGGCCTCGGCGGCCTTGTCCAGGCACAGCACGCCGTCCCGCAGGCGCGCGCCGGCACAAGCCGCCAGCTTGGGGGGCAGCCGATGGGCGTCGCACAAAGGGCTCCACAGGCCCCAATCCAGCCAGGGCGTCCAGGCGCCGTCCACCTGCACGCGGGCGCTGACGCGCACGCCGGCGCCCAGGGGCACCGCCGCGTTCCACGAGAGGGCCAGCCGGTCAAGGTCGGCAAAAGCCTGCACGGGGCCCAGCCAGCAGCCGGTGAAGCAATCCTCCCGCAGGCACAGCCCGCCGTTCCAGCACAGGTCTTTCTGCTCGCCGGCGTTCCAGGATTCTTCGCCGCTATAAAGATACGATCGGTCAGGCATTGACTTTTTTCCACCTTAATTCGAGATTTTCACAAAGATTTTACAATAGACCCATAGTACCCTAACAGGCGGTAAAAGTCAATAGCGCTCCACTTCCGCCCGGCCGCACAAAAATGGAGCCTTTTGCATCTACTGTTATCAGCACATCTGCGCCAAGGGAGACCGCGGCCTTTGCACGCGGATGCTGTATGCCGCGCACAGCGGGACAGGGGAGGCGGTCTGTATGGCGTCGTATGCTTTGGCGGCTCTGGGCACGGGGTTTACCTGGCTGATGACGACGTTGCGGGCAGCGGTGGTGTTCTTGCTGCGGGGGCCGGCCCGGCCGGGCCGGCAGCGGATGGGGCTGGGCTTTGCCTCGGGCGTGATGATGGCCGCCTGCGTGTGGAGCCTGTTGGTGCCGGCGGTGAACGAGGCCGCGGGCCCGGTTTGGCTGCCGGTGGCGGGCGGCGTGGCCGTGGGCGCGGGCATGCTGCTGTTTTTGGACCTGGCCCAAGGCCGCACCGGGCAGGCGGACCCGCGCCACGGCGCGGGCCTGTTCGTGCTGGCCGTGGCGCTGCACAATATCCCCCAGGGCATGGCCGTGGGCCTTTCCTGCGCGCTGGCCGCCGCCCAAACGGGCGGGGTGCCCTGGGCGGGCGCGGTGGCGCTGGCGCTGGGCATCGGCCTGGATAACCTGCCCGAGGGCGCGGCGGTGTCTCTGCCCCTGTACAAGGCCGGCTTCACCCGGCGGCAGAGCTTTGGCTGGGGCGTGCTGTCCGGCGCGGTGGAGCCCATCAGCGCCTTGGCGGCCGTGGCCCTGGCCGACGCCATCGGCCCGCTGCTGCCCTGGCTGCTGTCCTTCGCGGCGGGGGCCATGCTGTACGTGCTGGCCGGCGAACTGCTGCCCGAGACGGCCGGCGACGGCTCCCACGGGGGCACGGTGGGGTTTGTGGCCGGTTTTGTGCTGATGATGACCGTCACCCTGGCCCTGGGATAAAAGGTGTGCTGAAAAGAAACGCCCGGCAAGCCTTTGGGGGCTGCCGGGCAAAATTTATTCGATGGAAAAATCCTCGTTTTTGAAATTGCTGTAATAACGGCCCTTTACGGCGGTGAACTTCAGCACGCAGTAATCCGGGTCCGTCACGCCGGCGGGGTAATACATGGTGTCGCCCTCGCGCCAGATGAGCTGCTTTGATTCGGCGTCCTCCAGCACCTCCACGGTGCCGCACAGGCTGACGCCGCGGAAAAAACGCCGGTCCACCCAATAGAGGCTGGCTTGGGGGTTTTGCCGCAGGCAGGCCACTTTGTTGGAAGAGGTGTTGGTGGTGAGCCAGAAGGTCTTGATGCCCTCCCGCCGGCGCGGGGCCAGCATGGCTTTGGCCACGGGATACCCCTCGGCGTCGACATAGGCGAGGGTGACGACGGAGGCTTTGTCGGCCATGTTGCCGACGGTTTTTTCCGGGTCGCGCATGATCAAACTCCTTTCGGTGTCAGGCGTCTGCCGCGATGCATATATCCATGCAGGTGACGCCTTCTTTGTCATATACTTTTTCAAAACAGGGTAAAATCTCTTTTGTCTGCTTGGGCCGCAGGCCGTTTACCTCCAGGTAGCGCAGCAGCGTTTTGTATGCGTTGGGGATCAGATTGAACGGCGCGCTGAATGGTTCCCGGATGGTGAGTACCGCATACCGCTGCGCGGGCTGTGAAAGGATCTCCATCCCGCGGCAGGCCGCGCCAAAATCCTTGGGCAGCACGCAGGCGGCGGTGTATCCGTGCATGTGATACACGTTGATCTGTTCCTGCGAAACAAAAGGAAAATCCCAGCCGATCATCTCCGGCGCCTCGATCCCCTGCCCGGACGCCCACTCGCGTACATGGCGGATGGCGTCGCCTTCCGGATCGGCGCTGATCACCGCGTACCGCACATAACGCAGGGCGGGCACGGTTTTCAGGCCCATGCTGATATACGCATCGCTGCTGGAATTCACGTTTTCCCGCAGCAACCCGTCCAGGGTGCAGGAAAACAGGTCGCACAGTGCAAGGGCCTTGTCCATTTCGGGAAAAGAGGCATCCATTTCCCACTTGGAGACCGTCTGCCTGGACACCCCCATTTTCTCCGCCAGTTCGTCTTGTGTCATCCCACGGCGCATTTTCCGCAGGAACTGCAAATTCTGCCCAAAGCTCATTTCAAGCCGCCCCTTTCCCTTTGATAGGCCCATTATAACAGGCGTGGGGAGAAACGTATACCAATTTGCGGTTTCTCGAGGAGGCGATTGCGCAACCGCAAGTTGCAGAGAGCGCAGAGCGGCCTTTCTTCACTGAAGGAGGGCTGCCTTTTGTACCTAGTTCAGCGCCGTATCGCCGGCGAACAGCCGCTCGGCCAGGGCGCGCAGGCCGGCGTGCTGTGGGGCGCAGAGGCCGGGGTCGGCGGCGGTCAGCGCCAGCGCCTCCTGCTGGGCCGCGTACAGGGCGCGGCCGTCGGCCATCAGGTCGGCGATCTGCAAGCTGGGCAGGCCGTGCTGGCGGCTGCCGAAGAAATCGCCCGGGCCCCGCGTTTCCAAATCGAATTTGGCGATCTCGAACCCGTCGGTGGTATGGCACAAAAAGCGCAGGCGCTGCTTCACCGCCTCGGTCACATGGTCGCTGAGAAGGATGCAGTAACTTTCGCCGCCGCCGCGCCCCACGCGGCCGCGCAGCTGGTGCAGGGCGGACAGGCCGTAGCGCTCGGCGTTTTCGATGACGATGCAGTTGGCGTTCGGCACGTCCAGCCCCACCTCGATGACGGTGGTGCTCACCAGCACGTCCAGGCGGCCGTCCTTGAAATCGGCCATCACTGCGCCCTTTTCCGCAGCTTTCATGCGGCCGTGCAGCAAGCCCACGCGGCAGCCGGGCAGCAGGGGCCGCGCCACCTCCTCGCAATAGGTGGTCACAGCCTGCATGTCCGTGTCGCCCTCATCGATGACCGGGCACACGATATAGGCCTGACGCCCCGCGGCGATCTGCCCTCGCAGAAAACCGTACAGGTCGGCCCGCTTTTTGCCGGTGACGGCATAGGTCTTGACGGGCGTGCGGCCCGGCGGCAGCTCGTCCAGGACGCTGATGTCCAGGTCGCCGAACATCAGCAGGGCCAGCGTGCGCGGGATGGGGGTGGCGCTCATCACCAGCAGATGGGGGTGGTCTGCCTTGCCGGCCAGCAGGCTGCGCTGGCGCACGCCGAAGCGGTGCTGTTCGTCCGTGACGGCAAACCCCAGCTTGCAAAAGGCGACGCCGGCGGACAGCACCGCGTGGGTGCCCACCACCAAATCGGCCTCGCCGGCGGCAATGGCGGCCAGCAGGGCCTTGCGGGCCGCGCCCTTCACGCTGCCCGTCAGCAGGGCCACGCGGATGCCCAGGGGCCCCAGCAAACCGGACAAGGTCTCGGCGTGCTGGGCGGCCAAAATCTCCGTGGGCGCCATCAGCACGCTTTGGTAGCCGTTTTGCGCGGCCGCGTACACGCCCGCCGCCGCCACCAGGGTTTTGCCGCTGCCCACGTCCCCTTGCAGCAGGCGGTTCATGGGTGTTTTGGCCGCCATGTCGGCCAAAATTTCCTCGGTAGCGCGCCGCTGGGCGCCGGTGGGCGCAAAGGGCAGCGAGGCCCAGAAGGGGGCAAGGTCCATCTTTTTCATGGGGGCGCCGGTCAGCGTTTTGCCGCGGCCGCGCAGCAGCAGAAGGCCCAATTGCAGGGCCAGCAGCTCTTCAAAAATCAGCCGCCGCCGCGCCTTGGCCACTTCGTCCAGGTCTTGGGGAAAATGGATCATGCGCACGGCCTCGGCCTTGCCGCACAGCTTGTATTTTTGCCGCAGGGCGGGGGGCAGGGGGTCGTCGATCGGCGTGCCCGCGGCAAAGGCCTGCCGCACCAGCTTGGTCAAATAGGCGCTGTTGATGCCCTCGGTCTGCGGGTACACGGGCGCCAGCGGCGTGGCCGCGGCCTCGGCGGCCGTCAGCACCGTGGGGTTCACCATCTCCCGCTGGGCAAAGCCGCCCGCAACCTTGCCGAAGAAGAGATATTCCTGTTCCGGCAGCAGCTTCTTTCCGATATACGGATTGTTGAAATAGGTTAAGATTAAACTGGCGGTATCGTCTCCGGCGGAAAAGCGTACCATCTGCTTACCACCCTTCACCCGGCCGGACATCATGCGCGCGTACACGGTGGCCTTGACCACGCATTTTACCTCATAGGGGGCCGAGGCTACGGGGTAGGGCTGGCTCCAGTCCATATAATCGCGGGGGTAGAAGGCCAGCAGGTCGTCCACCGTGCGCAGCCCCAGTTTTTCCAGCTGCGCGGCCCGCTTTTCGCCCACGCCTTTCAGATAGCGGATGTCCATGGTGTCCTCCTTTGCGGGAAATAGGCTGCGCCTAGGCGATGCCCATCAACACGCACGCCAGCCACAGCGCCAGCAGATGCGCGGGATAAAATGCATAGAAGAAGTATTTCAGCCGCGGCCCCCGCCGGCCGTTGTACAGGGAAATGGGGAGGAGAGAGAGAAAGGCGGCGGCCTCCATGATGCCCTTGGTGAGCAGGGCCGCGCAGCCCGCGGCGCCGGCCAAAGTGCGCCGGCGGCGCAGCAGATAGAAGAGCACGATGGCCAAAACACCCGTGAAATCGTAGTCGGCCATCAGCAGCACGGCCGCGGCCATGCCGCCGGCGCACGCGCCCAGCTGCGCCAGCACCCGTCCCCAGGCGGGCCAGGCGCCGCGCTTTTCGCAGCAGTCCATGGCCCAAATGGTCAAAAGGCCGCACAGCAAGGTGAAAAAGACGTTCTGATAAGCGGGGTTCCACCAGGTGGTCCTGCCCAGCAGCGGGCCGGAGGTGGCGAGGTCGAACGGAATCTCGGACAGCAGGGCAAAAACGCCCAGGCGCAGCGCGTACCGCCCGGCGCTGCGGGTGTGCACAAAGCCCTCCACCAGCAAAAAGCAAAACAGCGGGAAAGCCGCCCGCCCGGCCATACGCAGGGCGAAATCCGCCCAGTACAGGGCGCCGTTCTGCGCCAGGAAGGCGGCGACCTGCTCGGACGTGGCCGCCTCGCCCAGTCCGGCGGCCAGCAGCATGCGCTCCAGCACCACCGCGCCCACATGGTCCAAAAACATCAGCCCGATGGCGATTAGCTTAAGGCCCCCGCCGCTGAGGCCCCCCTGGCGGGAAAGCCCCGCACGTCCAACAGTTTGCCCGGATGCCTGTTCCATAAACGTTCCTTTCCTTTGGAACAAAACGGCACCCCGCGCCAAAACGCCTCGGGATGCCGCCTGCAGATTTCGTTTACTCTACGCTGATGATATAATAGTACACCGGCTGGCCGCCCACCAGGTGCGTGACCTCGATGCCCGCAGGGCATTTGGCCTGCACCAGCTCGGTGGTGCGCCGGGCGTCCTCCTCGCTGACGTCGCAGCCGGAGATCACCGTGATAAAGCTGGTGTCCTTTTTGCACATGCTGCGGGCCAGGCGATAGGTGGTCTTGGTGATGTCCGTGCCCACGGCCGCCAGCTTGCCGTTCTCCATGGCCAGGATCTCGCCTTTTTTGATCTTGTGGCCGTCGAAGTCGCTGTCGCGGGCGGCAAAGGTGACCAGTCCCGTGCTGACGTTGTCGGCCGCCTGCATCATGGCCACGGCATTGTCGTTGGCCGAAGCTTCGGGGTCGAAGTTCAGCATGGCGGTGATGCCCTGGGGGATGGTGCGGGTGGGCAGCACCACGATCTCGCGGTCGGCGATCTTCTTGGCCTGTTCGCTGGCCATGATGATGTTTTTGTTGTTGGGCAGCACGAACACGGTCTTGGCCGGCACGCTCTGCACCGCGGCCACGATGTCCGCCGTGGCGGGGTTCATCGTCTGCCCGCCCGAGACCACGGCGTTGGCGCCCAGGTCCCCGAACACGGCGCGCAGGCCCTCGCCGGCGGCCACGGCCACAAAGCCGTAGGGCTGGTCGGGGTCCACGGCGGCGTAGGTGAACTCCTGCGCCGGGGTGGCGGCCTCTTCGGCCTTGGCCTGTTTGCGCAGGCCCTCGCCCTGCTTCTGGCGGGCCAGGAACTGCTCGTGCATATTCTCGATCTTGAAATTGGTCAGGTAGCCGTGCTGCAGCGCGTGGCTGACGATCTTGCCCGGGTCCTGGGTGTGGACATGGCAATTGATGACCTCGTCGTCCTCGATGACCACCACCGAATCGCCGTTGGATTCCAGGAAGGCGCGCAGCTTTTCACTGGAGGCCTGCTCGTTTTTATTCACCAGGAACTGGGTGCAGTAGCCGTTGGTGATGTCCTCCACCTTCATCAGGTCGTCGGTGAACACGCCGCGGCCGGCCGCGCCGGAGGCGCGCTTGGGCTTCTTTTCGCCCGCCTCGCTGGGCTGGATCGGCTCGCCGCCCTCCAGCACCGCCAGCATGCCCTCGAAAATCAGCACCAGGCCCTGGCCGCCCGCGTCCCCCACGCCGGCCTTTTGCCGCACGGGCCGCGGTGCGGGCGGGTGATCCAACGCGGCCTGGGCCGCGGCGCACACGGGGCGCCAAAGGGCCACCGGGTCCTCCGCGCCGCCGGCCACGGCCGCGGCGGCCTGTTCGCCGGCTACGCGGGCCACGGTCAGCATGGTGCCCTCGGTGGGCTTCATCACGGCCTTGTAAGCGCCCTCCACGCCCTTGGACAGCGCCGCCGAAAGGTCGGCCGCGCCGGCGCTGCGCTTGCCTTGCAGGGCCTTGTAAAAGCCCCGGAACAACAGGCTGGAGATCACGCCGGAGTTGCCGCGCGCACCGCGCAACATGGCCGAGGCCGTCACGTGGGCGGCCTCCTCCACGGTGCAGGTGTCGGACAGGTTTTCCAGCTCGGGCACGGCGGCGCCGATGGTCATGCTCATGTTGGTGCCCGTGTCGCCGTCGGGCACGGGGAAGACGTTCAGCTCGTCAACGGACGCGCGGCGATTGGACAGGTTGTGCGCGCCGGATAAAAAACTTTCTTTCAGCAGGTTGCCATTGATCATTTTACAGTCACCTCAAACAGATTCAGGCTCTCTTGTACGCGGCCGCGGCCGCGCCGCAGGGCTCAAACGATATCGTCCACGCACACGTCGATGCGCCGCACCCGCAGGCTGGTGGCGTCCTCCACCGCGTATTTCACCTTGTGGGTAATGCTGCGCACGATGGCGGCGATGTTGACGCCATAGGTCATCTTGATATGCAATTCGATCACCAGCTGGCCGTCGTCCTCGGTGACACGCACGCCTTTGTCGGGAAAATCCGAACCCAGCACCAGGGCCTTCACGCTGTCGGCGCGGCAGCCCGACGCCATGCCGGACACGCCGTAACAGCTTTGGGCCGCGGCGCTTACAAGTTCGGCGAAGAAATCATTGGTCATGCATACTTTGCCCAGTGGGTTGTAGAACTTGATCAAATCCGCTCACTCCTTTTGGTGAGATCGCCGGAAAGCCCGGCGGCGTCTGCGATATTTGCCACTCTATTATACATCAATTCCCCTGGGTTGTCGAGCCGCAATTTTAAACCCCGGCCGCCGCGCCCTCGGCATCCAGCAGCGCCTTCGCCTGCTGGGCCATCCGGCCCAGCACGGCGGCCACCTGGCCGGGGTCGTAGGCGGTGTTGCCCGTATAGGCGTAATAGCCGCCGTAGATGAGGTAGCTCAGCACGATATCGGGCACCGGGCGGCCCGTATACGCGGGGGGGGGGGCGACGATCCGATCGTTTACGCCCGCCGCCAGCTGGCCCGGCACCCGCCCGCGGCGGCTGCCGGAAAACAGGGTGTTCAGCAGGGCGCTTTGGGCGTGGTAGGCCAGGAACAGCTCCTCGGTGAAGCGGGCGGGCTGTTCGAACACCAGCTCCGGGTGGGCGATGTCGGCCAGGATGGAGGCCACCACCTCGGTCTCCAGGGTATCCGCCAGGGCGTACAAATCGGCGAAATGGGTGTAGAAAGTGGATTTGTTGATGCGCGCCAGGGCGCACAGCTCCTTGACGGTGATCTTCTCCAAGGGCTTTTTGGCCCGCAGGGCCAAAAAGGCGTTGATGATGGCGGCGCGGGTCTTTTCCACACGCAGGTCCATGGCTCTTCCTCCCCGACGATTTTTCCCAAAGGTTGGATATGCTACCTTTGGGCGCAGCCGGCGGCTGCGGCGGGCTGCAGCATCCATTATAATGGATTCGAGGAAGAAATCCAACCCCTGTCTATTATGGAGGAGAAAGATGGATCACTATGGCTTTTACACAGGCAAAGTATTCGATGCCTACGAATATTTGGGCGGCCGCCTGACGGAGGAGGGCGCGGTATTCCGCACCTTCGCGCCCAGCGCGGCGCGCGTCGCCCTCATCGGGGATTTCAGCGCCTGGCAAGAGGTACCCATGCGGAAGGTGTACGACGGCAACTTCTGGGAGTGCACGGTACCCGGCGCCGCGGCGGGCATGCGCTACAAATACCGCATTTACAAACAGGACGGCGCGGCCTTGGACCACTGCGACCCCTACGGCTTTTACATGGAGCTGCGGCCCCACAACGCCTCGATCCTATGGGACCTGGGCGCTTATCACTTCGCCGACGGGCCCTGGATGCGCCGGCGCACGGACGGCCGCGCGGGGCCGGTGAATATCTACGAGATGCACGCCGGCTCCTGGAAAAAGCGGGAGCGGGACGGGCGGGAGGTGGAGGGCGAGGCCGGCTGGTACGATTACACCGAGCTGGCCGACCGGCTGATCCCCTATCTTTTGGACGCGGGCTACAATTATGTCGAACTGCTGCCGCTCAGCGAACACCCCAGCGACGAATCCTGGGGCTACCAGAACACGGGCTTTTTCAGCCCCACGTCCCGCTACGGCACGCCGGCCCAGTTCATGGCGTTTGTGGACAAGTGCCACCAAAGCGGCATCGGCGTGATTTTGGATTTTGTGCCCGTCCATTTTGCCGTGGATGATTACGCCTTGTGGAACTACGACGGCACGGCCCTGTACGAATACCCCCACGCGGATGTGGGCCGCAGCAGCTGGGGCAGCTGCAACTTCATGCACTCCCGGGGGGAGGTGCGCAGCTTTCTGCAGTCGGCCGCCCACTACTGGCTGAAAGAATACCATGTGGACGGCCTGCGCATGGACGCGGTGAACAACCTGATCTATTGGCAGGGGGACGCGGCCCGGGGCGAGAACGCGGGCGCCCAGCAGTTCCTGCGGGAGATGAACCGGGGCCTCAAACGCCTGCACCCCACGGCGCTGCTGGCGGCCGAGGATTCCTCGGCCCGGCCCGGGGTGACAAAGCCGGCGGAGGAGGGCGGCCTGGGCTTTGACTACAAGTGGGACATGGGCTGGATGAACGACACGCTGTCCTATTTCCAGGAGCCGCCCGCCCGGCGCGCGGCGGAATACCACAAACTGACGTTCTCCATGCAGTATTTTTACAACGAGCGCTATCTGCTGCCCCTCTCCCACGACGAAGTGGTGCACGGCAAGGCCACCATCGCCCAGAAGATGAACGGGGCCTATGAGGATAAGTTTCCCCAGGCGCGGGCCCTGTATTTATATATGTATGCCCATCCGGGCAAAAAGCTGAATTTTATGGGCGGCGAGCTGGCCCAACTGCGCGAGTGGGACGAAAAACGCCAGCAGGACTGGCTGCTGCTGCACTACCCGGTGCACGACGCGTTTTATCACTTCATGCGGGATCTGAACCACCTGTACCTGGACAGCCCCGCCCTGTGGGAGCGGGACTTTGAACCCGACGGCTTTGCCTGGCTGGACTGCGGGCAGGAGGCCCGCTGCCTCTACGGCTTTGAACGGCGGGCCGCCCGCCAGTGCCTGGCCGCGGTGTTCAATTTTTCCGCTGAAGAGCAGGCCGGATGGCAGCTGCCGGTGCCGGGGGCGGAAAAGCTGACGCTGCTGCTGGCCACGGACGCGCCGGAATACGGCGGCGGCCCCGCGCCGGCGGCGCGGGTGCCCGTGGCCGGCGGGCTGGCTGACCTATGCCTGCCGCCCTTCAGCGGCCGCCTTTACCGGGTGGAATGAAAACCGCCCTGTGCTTCCCCAGGGGGCACAGGGCGGTTTTTTTGCGGTTTAAAGCGCGTTCCTTTTCAGTACGCGGCCGCTGGGGGACGGCTCTGGGGCGCCGTTTTGCCAGGCGGCGGCGCCGTTCACCAGCACCAGGTCCATGCCCGCGGCCAACTGCGCGGGGGCGTCGAAGGTGGCCTTGTCCGCAAAGCGGGCGGGTTCGAACAAGACAAGGTCCGCCCAATGGCCGGGCTTGATCTCGCCCCGGCCCGCAAGGCCCGCGCGGCGGGCGGGCAGGCCGGTCATCTTGGCGATGGCCGCCTCCAGCCCCAGCACCGGGCGCCGCACACAGTATTCCTGCAAAAAGCGGGGGAAGCTGCCGTACAGCCGGGGGTGGGGCAGGCCGTCCGCGCAGTAGAGAGAATCGGAGATGAGCATGCTGTAGGGCAGCCGGGCCACCGTGTCCACATCCTCCTGGGCCATGCTGTTCACCAATACGCCCACCTGGCCGTCCTCGGCCGCCAGCAGGTCGGCGATCCAGTCCGCGGGTTCGGCCACGCCCAGGGCGCGGCAGTTTTCGGCGATGGACTTGCCCACAAAGGGCAGGTGTTCGGCCTTTTGCACCGAGCTGATGACGATCCGCTCCAGCCCCAGCTGAAGCACCGCGCTGTCCCAGCCGGGCACCTCGGTGTACAGCGCCCGGCGCAGCTGCCGCTTGCCCTCGGCCGTGGCCAGCAGGCGCAGCGCCTGGGCCTGCCCCTGCTGCAAAAACTGCGGCGGGATGATGGAGAACAAAATGGTGGAACCGGCGCAGTAGGGGTAAAAGTCCACCGTCACATCCTGGCCCGCGGCTCGCGCGCGCTCGATCACCTCAATGGCGCGGAAGATGGTGTCGTGCCAGTTGTGCACGCCGAAGGCCTTGAAATGGCTGATCTGCAGCGGCACCTCGGCCCGGCGGGCGATGTCGATGGCCTCCTGTACGGACGGCACCAGCGTGTCGCCCTCGCCCCGGATGTGGGCGCACACCAGGCCCCGGCCCCGCACGGGTGCGGCCAGGCGGGCGATTTCGGCAGAGGAGGAATAGCACTCGGGCGTGTACATGATGCCCAGGGACAGGCCGAAGGCGCCCGCGTCCAGGGCGGCCGCAACCTGGCCTGCGGCCGCGTCTAGCTCGCCGGCCGTGAAGGGCCCGCCCGCAAAGCCCCGGGCGAATACCTTCACCGCGCCCGCGCCCACAAAGGTGCCCAGGTTCAGGGGCAGGGCGGCCTGTTCCAGCAGGGCGTGGTAGGCGGGCAGGCCGCTGAAGGCCGTGCCCGCCGGGTTGCGGCCCAGGCAGGGCAGCAGGTATTCCTCATATTCCCGCCGGCGGGCCGGCGCTTGGGGAAAGGCGGACATGCCGCACACGCCGGACAGCGCGGTGGTGACGCCCTGGGCCAGCTCCACCTGGCCGAAGCCGGGGGCCAGGGCGCGGAAGTCGCAGTGGCGGTGCAGGTCGATGAAGCCCGGCGCCAGCACCCTGCCGCCCGCATCCAGCACCCGGACGCCGGGCGCGCCGACGCCCGGCCCCACGGCCGCGATGCGCTTGCCCCGCACCAGCACATTGCCCGAAAAGGCGGGCGCGCCGGTGCCGTCGACGATGCGCGCGTTTTGGATCAGCAGATCCTGTTGGGTTTGTCCGCTCATACCAGCATCCCCCGCGCGGCGACAGGCATGGGCCGGATGCTGGTGCCGAAATCAATGTAGACGGAATTCTGCAAATTGATGCCCGTGCACACGTGTACCGGGACCAGCGTCACCACCTGGCCCACCTGCAGGCCCGTGGGGCCGCGGGTGCTGGTCAGCATGCCGTGCTCCTCATTGAGGCGCGCCAGCACCAGGTCCTCCCGGCCGTCCACATAGGCGTAGCTCTCATAAAAATAAGGAGGCTGGTGCAGCGGCACGTCGGTGGCGAACATTTTGGTGCCGCCGTCCAGCACGGCGTACTCCGGGCTGGGGGTGCTGACCACCGTGGCCACATAGCGGGCCGCGATGTCCTCGGGGCGGGCGGCGCCCTCGCAGCAAACCATGTGGTCGTTGAAGATATAGGTGCCGGGGCGGATCTCGGTGACGGCGCCGGTTTTGGCCACGGTCTCGCCCGTGGGGGTGGAGCCGGCGCTGACGTCCGCAAGGTGCACGCCCGCCCGGCCCAGCGCCGTTTGCAGGCCGCGCAGCAGCGCGCCCTCCTCGGCGCCGGCGGCGTCCCGGTCCGTGCAGCAATCGCCGTGCAGCAGCATGCTTTTAAAGGTGTAAACGCCCGTCAGACGCAGGCTGTCCATGGCCTGTAGGGCCAGGGCCAGGTCCACGGCCCGCTCCAGGGCCACGCCCGTGCGCCTGGCGCCGGTGTCCACCTCCATGCGCACCTCGAACACCGCGCCGTGGGCCCGGGCAAAATCGTTCAGCGCCCGGGCGCCGGCCAGGCTGTCCACGGCCAGGATCAGGCGCCGGCACCTGGGCAGCAGGGCCAGGGCGCGCTCCATGCGGAAGGCGCCCACCAGCGGGTAGGCGATGAAGATATCGTTGATGCCGCCGTCGGCCATCACCTCGGCCTCGGACACCTTGGCGCAGGTGATGCCCTTGGCACCCGCCGCCACCTGCAGGCGGGCGTAAAAGGGCATTTTGTGGGTTTTGATATGGGGCCGCAGGGCCACGCCGTTTTGGTCGGCAACGGCCTGCATGCGCCGGATGTTGCGCAGCGCCGCCTGATGGTCGATGACCATACAGGGCGTCTGCAGGGTTTGGTAGCGGGACGGGTCCATCTTCAGTCCTCCTCCTCGGCATGGTTTACAAAGTGCTTCAGCCCCCGCACCTGGAACAGGGCGAAATTGCGGCAGAACCACTCCATATCGAACACGCTCTGCAATTCATCTTCATAGGAAAACAACTGGGGCAGGAACGTTTCCCAGGCGGCCTTGGCCGCCCGCCGGTCGCCCCGGGCGTCGGCCAGCAGCAGGGGCATCAGGGCGCTTATCAGGGTGAAGAACACCTCCAGATAACGCCAGTTCCGGCCCTCAGCGCCGGCGCGGCCCTCGGCCCCGGCGCGGCAGGCGGCCTGGGCCAGGCGCAGGCGCGGCGCCAATTCTGAAAAGCGCCGTTCCCACTGGGGGGCCGTGCGGTCGGTCTCGTGCTGCAGCCAGGCGGGCGTCACACAGGCCGCCACCTCTTCCAGCATGTCCCGCGCGGCCTGCCAGCCCGCGCCGAAAGCGGCGGTGAAATATTCCCGCTCCAGCTGGGCGAAGGAAACGCCCTTGTCCCACAGGGTGCGGGCCTGCACGTACATGCACAGCCCCGTGGGGAAGCAGGCGCGCTGGGCCTGGCAGGCGCTGGCGCCGTTCAGGCCGGCGTCGGCCAGATGGGCGATGTCCTGGTGCAGCAGGCGGGCCAGCCGCTGGCCCGTCAGGTCTTTTTCCCAGCCGCAGGACAGCAGATGGTACAGGTAGATAAACCGGTCGCCGGAGAAATAGGGCTCCCAGCTCTTCAGGTAAGCCAGGTTTTCCGCCGCCGTCGCAGGCTGGCGGATGTCGTTCAGCACAAAGGGCTGCAAAGGGGGCAGGGGGCCGTCGGCCAGAAAAGGCGCCGTGTAATTCAGCGACACGGGCGCGAAGATCATGGCAAAGCGGCCGGGATGCTCGATGCGGCTTTCCAGCGGGGGCCACAGCGTCTCGCAGTACACCAGGAACACGATGCGCGTGCCCAGGCCCCGGGCCGTCAGCACGGCGTCCAGCTCGTTCAGCAGGGCCACGTACCAGTCCGCGGGCCGCTTTTGGCGGCAGGCGGGGCATTCGCAGTGGTTGTTCACATCGTCGGCCAGCCACACATGCACAAACGCCGCATCCGGGTTGGCCCCGCAGAAATCGGCGATATAGTCCACCATTTTCCGCCGCGCCCGCGGGTTGGAATAGCAGGCGTTGGTGTCCACGGGAATGCCCTTCCACAGGCCGCGCCGGCCCTTTACCTGGGCCAGCAGGGCGGCGGTGCCGGCGGGCAGGTCCATGTGCTGGGGTTCCCAGCCCAGGGCGTGGATGCCGAAGGGCTCGCTGGTCCAGCCATGGCCCATGTACTGCAGCAGCAGGCCGCGCTGCTGCAAGGCGTCCCGGGCCTGGGCCAAATAGGCGCGGGTCTGTTCGGGGGTGACGGGCCGGCCCTCTTTCAAAGGGTTGTAGTGATGGCCGTACCAGCGCTCAAAGAACGTATAACCGTCCTCCAGCTGCAAGTGGTAGCTGTTCATGCCGGCCTTGGGCAGCCAGTCGATCATCGCCAGCACGTTTTCCGGCGCATTGGCCCCTTCGATGCTGACACAGCGGTGCCGGTAGCTGGGCGCGTCCTCCAGACGGCAGGCCGCGTAAGGGGCCTGGGGCACCACTTCGCCGCCTGCGCCCGGATAGAGGAAGCGGCAGCCGCAGTGGGCCAGATAGCGGTACGCGCCCATCAGCACACTGCGGGGATTGGCGCCGGCGATCATCCCGCGCCCCGCCCCGTCCACACGGATGAGGTAACCGTCGTCCAAATCGTGTTCGGGCTTGTCCAGCCCCAGCGCGCCGTAAGTGCCCAGCACGAGCGAACCGCCACGCTCACAGAGCGCGGCGGTATTGCCCATCTGCTGCAAATAGCGCACCAATTCCCGGGCGGCGAAACACACCGGGCGGTCCCCGGTCACAGGGGTAATGGTGAGCGTCTGCATCCTTATTTCTCCCTTTCTCTGGCCCACAGCCGGCCCGGCGTCTCCACGGGAAAAGTCTCGATGCAGCCGGTGTCGGACAGGGTGACGTAAGCGGTGCGGCCGTCCGGGCCGCCGAAGGCGATGTTGGTGCAATTTTTGCCCTGCAGCGGGATCTCGCGCAGCAGCGTTCCGTCCGGGGCGAACTCCACCACCGTGCCCTTGCCGAAGCGCACCGCAAACAGATGCCCCGCGCAGTCGCAGGCCATGCCGTCCAGGCCGAAATCGGCAAAGGAGGCAAACAGCCGCTTGCCGGAAAGCGCGCCCTCCGGCGACACGTCGTAAGCCCAGATCGTCCGCTGCACAGTCTCGTTCACATACAAAACACGCTCGTCCGGGCTCAGCTCCACACCGTTGGTGGTGCCCATGCGGTCCTCGATCAACTCGGCCCGGCCCGGTGCGCAGCGCCACAGCCGGCCGGTACCGGCCTTCCAATCCGGGTCGCTGGCGAAAAACAGGCCTCCGGCCGTCTCCACAATATCGTTGGGCTGGGTCATGGCCGGCTGATGAACAAAGCAGCGCAGGCTTTTGTCCTGAAGGTCCAGCCGCAGGATGTTGTGGCCCGTGTAATCGGCAATGTACAGGCCGCCGTCCCGCCCCAAGCAGGTGCCGCAGCCCACGCTGCCCCGGGGCAGCGTAAAGAACACCTCGGCCCTGCCGCCGGGCCCCACGCGGCCGATGGTGCCCGTGCGCAGGTAGTCCACGGCATACACGCTGCCGTCAAAATCACAGCTGGGGCCCTCGGCCCCTTCGGTAAAGCCGCGGGCATACAATTCGCTCATACGCTTCTCCTCAGTGCAGGGCCGCCACCAATTCGATCTCCACCGCGATATCCCCCGGCAGGCGGGCCACCTGCACGGTGGTGCGGGCGGGCAGGTCCTGGGTGAAATAGCGGGTGTACGCCTCGTTGGCGCGGGCAAAATTCTCCATGTCGGCCAAATAGATATTGGTCTTCACCACGTCGGTGTAGGCAAGGCCCATCTCCTCCAGCACGATGCCCAGGTTTTGCAGCACGCGCTCGATCTGGCTGTCAAAATCGCCCTTCTGCACCACGCCGGTTTCGGGGTCGGCGGGGCCCATGCCGGAAACGAACAGCAGGCCACCGGCCTCCACAGCGGTGCTGTACAGCTTGCTGGGGCCGAAAGTCTTGCTGGAAAAACAGGTTTTACTCATGATTAAAACGCCCTTTCATGGCTTGATAAATTGGTCTACCCTTTCACCGCGCCGGCCATCATGCCCTTGATGATGTGCTTTTGCAAAAAGACGTACACGATCAGCACCGGCACCACCACCAGCACGATGGAGGCGCACAGCAGGCCGTAGTCCGTGCCGTACTGGGAGCTGATCTCGCTGAGCAGGCGGTTGATGGCCCACACGTCCTTTTTGCGCAGGATGAACAACTGGGTGAACAGGTCATTGTAAGAATTCAGGAAGGTGAAAATGGCCACCGTGGCCAGCGCGGGCTTGCTCATGGGCAGCACCACGCGGAAAAATACGCCCGCCACGTCGCAGCCCTCCAGGAAGGCCGCCTCCTCCAATTCCACGGGGATGCTTTTCATGTAGCCCATCAGGATGATGATGGCCATGGCCAGGCCGCCGGCCGTCTGCGGCAGGATCATGCCCGGCAGGGTGTTCACCAGGCCCCAGTCCAGCAGCAGGCCGAACACGGGGATGATGGTGCTGAACACCGGGATCATCAGGCAGGCGTACACGCAGAACATAAACGTCCCGTGCCCGCGGAAGGAAAAGCGCGTCAGCGCGTAGGCGGCCAGGCCGCCCAATAAACACACCAGCACGGTGACAGAGGTGGAGATGATGAAGCTGTTGGCATAAGCGTGGAAAATATTCAGTTTATCGAACGCAGTGGTGAAATTCTCCAGCGTGGGGTCGGTGGGGATGGAAAACGAATCCGACAGGATGTACTGCCGGGTGCGGAAGGAATTCATCAGCACCCACACAAAGGGGAAGATATTCGTCAGCGCCCAAAAGGCCAGCGCCAGATGGCCCGCCACTTTGAACGGGCGCACACGCCGGCGGCGTTTGACTGCTTGGGACATAAAAAACCTCCTCCAGCTAGGCGTCTTTTTCTTTGCTCAAAACATTCGTCAGCTGTGAAAGCACCGCGCCCAGCAGCACGATGAACACCGCGATGGCGGCGCCGTAATCCACGTTTTTGTTGATGAATGTCATTTGGTACATATAGGTGCCCAGCAGATAGGTGCTGCCCACGGGCTGGCCGCCCGGCAGAAGCGTCCACACCAAATCGAACACCTTCAGCGCGCCGGTGATCTGCAGCACCAGTGCCGTCACCAGCACGGGGCGCATCAGCGGCAGGGTGATCGTCCGGATCCGTTTGAGGCCCACCGCGCCGTCCAGCTTGGCTGCCTCGTTGATGTCCTCGGAAATATTGTTGATGCCTGTCAGGTACAGCACAAAGTAAAAGCCCACATACTGCCAGATGGTGGGGATCAGCATGGCCCAGAAGGCGTGCGCTTCATCTTTCCAGATGATGGGCTCCAACCCCAATGAGGCGATGATGGTGTTCAGCGGGCCGTCCGGGTACAGGTACAGCAGGTTGAACATCAGGCCCAGGGCCGTGGCCGAGATGACCATGGGGAAGAAATAGATGGTGCGGTACAGCTGTGTGCCGCGGCCCACGGCGTCCACGATCAGCGACAGCACCAGGGCGATGCCGCCCTGGAACACCACCACCAGCACCAGCAGCTTGAAGGTGTTTTTGATGGCGGTCAGCATATCCGCGTCTTTGAACATGGTGCGGTAATTTTCAAAGGCGTTCCATTCGCCGGCCTTGCCGCCCAGGGCGGTGATCTCGAACAGGCTGTTGAAGATGTTCATAAAGAACGGGTAAAAGATGAACACCAGGAAAAATACCGCCGCCGGGGCAATGAAGAGCACAGCCTTCCATTTTTTGCGGTACAGCATAGAGTTCACGCCAAAGTCCCCTTTCCCGCCTCAGAGAGGCAGCCGCAGCCCAAAAAGGGTGCGGCTGCTGCTCCCCGCGGCAGTGTTTGCTTTGTCTCCATGTGCAGGGGCGGCAGCCGGCCGCCCTCGCGCACGGGTCAGTAGGCGCCCTTGTCGATGACAGTGCGCAGCAGTTCCTCGGGGGTGGTGTCCCCGGTGCAGATCTTGGCCAGGCCCTGGTACAGGATATGCTTCGGGGCGCCGGTCATGTGGCCGCAGGCGGGGTCGGCCGGGTGGGCGTTGTTTGCCTGCCAGTAATCGTTGCCCACGGTCACCAGCGGGCCCTCGCCCTGCATGGGCACGCTGGTGTCGGCGGGCACGCCGCCCAGCTCGGGGCCGCAGTAAGTCTCAATGCCCTTGGTGGAGGTGTGGGCCATCACCAGCTTCACGCAGTAGTCGCGCTAGGCGGGGGCTTCCCAGCCCTGTTTGGAGATGTAGAAGCCGCCGCTCCAGCCGGCCACGATGCCCGGCGTGCCGGTGGCGTCCGCTTTGCTGGGGAAGGGGACGATGGTCACCTGGTCCTGCGTCACCAGGGTGCCCGTGTCGTCGGACACGGGGATCTGGCCGGGATACCAGGAGCCCGTCACCAGCATGGCCGATTTGCCCTCGTTGAACAGCAGGTTGGTGGTGGCGTCGGTGGTGGACAGCACGTCGTCGGGGAAGGCGCCCAGGTCATACAGCTCTTTCAGCGTCTCCAGGCCCTTGATCCAGGATTCGGGGATCTCGTCGCCCGCCTTGGGGCGCTCACGCAGCGCGTCCACACCGCCGTTGGCCAAAAAGACATATTCGATGATGTAGTGGGGGATGTCGCTCAGGGACATTGAGAAGGGCACGATGCCGTTGGCGCGGAAGGTCTCGACGGCGGTCGGCAGCTGCTCCCAGGTCTCGGGGATCTTCACGCCGTACTGCTCGTACAGCGCGGTGTTGCAGAACAGGCCTTCGCTATAGCCCTTGATGGGCACACAGTAGGCCTTGCCTTCGGTGGTCTTCTCGGCGTTCATGGCGTTGGGGTCGATGTTGGCCGCGTACTCGGGGTATTCGGCGA
>CAJMEU010000004.1 GCA_905212515.1 uncultured Oscillospiraceae bacterium
GGCGGGGGGGGGGGCCGCGGCCGGGGGCACCCTGGGCGCGGGGGGGGGCCGGCCTGGCCAACCCCACGTCGAGGGGGCCCTGGCCGGCGGCATGAGCATCTGCCTGGACGCCCCCCGCGCCGAAGAGCGGCTGATCCTCAGCCCCCACGTGGTGCCGGGGATGTGGCTGCTGCAAGGCGGCACCGTGGGCGGCGGCGGTGCGGTGAAGTGGTTCCAGCAGGAGTTCGGCGCCGCGGACCGCGCGGCGGCCGCCCAGTGCGGCACGGACCCCTTTGCCGAAATGGACCGCGCCGCGGCCCAGGTGCCCGCGGGCAGCGAGGGGCTGGTGTTCCTGCCCTACTTGGCGGGCGAGCGCAGCCCCCTGTGGGACCCGGACGCCAAAGGCGTGTTTTACGGCGTGGATTTTTCCAAAACGCGGGCCCACTTTGCCCGCGCGGTGATGGAGGGCGTGGCCTTTTCCCTGCGGCACAACCTGGAGGTGGCCGCGGCGGCGGGCGCCCGGGCCCAAACGCTGCGCGCCATGGGCGGCGCGGCCAACAGCCCGTTGTGGATGCAGATCAAGGCGGACGTGACGGGCAGGCGCATCGAGGTGCCCTCCTCGGACACGGCCACGGCCCTGGGCGCGGCCATCCTGGCCGGTGTGGGCACGGGGGTGTACGCCGATTTTGACGAGGCGGTGCGCCGCACCGTGCGCCTCAAACATACTTACGAGCCGTGCGCGCAGCGCGCGGCCGTCTATGACGGCGGGTACCAGGTGTATCGCGCCCTGTACGAACGGTTGAAAACTTTGATGGGTGGGGAGATCGAATGAAAGCAGCAGTATTGTACGCCAATGAGGACATCCGCTATACGGATTACCAGACGCCGGAGGTAAAGCCCGGCACGGTGAAGATCCACGTGCGCGCCACGGGCATCTGCGGCAGCGACGTGCCGCGGGTGCTGCACCATGGGGCGCATTTTTACCCGGTGGTGCTGGGGCACGAGTTCGCGGGCGACGTGGTGGAAGTGGGCGAGGGCGTGACCGGCCTGCAGGTGGGCGACACCGTATCCGGCGCGCCGCTGGTGCCCTGCGGCGATTGTCCGGACTGCCAAAGCGGCAACTTCTCCCTGTGCAAACACTACAGCTTCATCGGCAGCCGCCAGCAGGGCAGCTTTGCCGAGTATGTGGTCGTCCCCCAGCAGAACGCCGTGCCCTATCACCGCGCCATCCCCTACGAACAGGCCGCCATGTTCGAGCCGTCCACCGTGGCGCTGCACGGCCTGCTATGCAGCGATTATCAGGGCGGGGGCCGGGTGGCCGTGCTGGGGTGCGGCACCATCGGCATCTTCACCCTGCAGTGGGCCAAAATTTTCGGCGCCCAAACCATCGTGGCCTTTGATATCGACGACGGCCGCCTGGCCCTGGCCAAACGCATGGGCGCGGACGAAGTGGTGAACACCAAAACGCAGGACTATGTGAAAAAAGCCCAGGAGCTCACGGCCGGGCGGGGCTTTGATTTCGTGTTCGAGGCGGCCGGCACCCCGGCCACCATCCAGATGGGGTTTGCGGTGGCGGCCAACAAAGCGCACATGTGCTGTATCGGCACGCCCCATGCAGACCTTCACTTTACCCCCGCCCAGTGGGAGGCGCTGAACCGCAAAGAGTTCCGGCTCACCGGGTCCTGGATGAGCTATTCCGCGCCCTTCCCGGGCAGGGAGTGGAGCCTGACGGCCCACTATTTCGCCGCAGGCCGGCTCAAGTTCGACCCGGCGTTCATCTTCAAACGATATCCCCTCAGCCAGGCGGCCCAGGCCTTTGCCCCGTTTCATCATCCCGAACAGGTGCACGGCAAAATCATGCTGATCAACGAGTGAGGTGAACCCATCATGATCCTGACCGTCACCCTGAACGCTTCCATTGATAAATTCTACCTGGTGGATGCCCTGCGCCCCTATGAGGTGGCGCGCGTGCGCGAGGTGAACAACACCGCGGGCGGCAAAGGGATGAACGTGTCCCGCGTGGCGGCCCTGGCGGGGGAGCCGGTCACGGCCATGGGCTTTGTGGGCGGCCACAACGGCGCCCTGTTCGAAAGCCTGATCGTGGAGCCGGGCATCACCAAGCGCTTCACCCACACGGCGGCCGAGACGCGCTGCTGCATCAACGTGCGGGACGAGGCCGCGGGCCGCAGCACTGAATTCCTGGAGCCGGGCGCCCCGGTTTCCCCGGGGGAAGTGGAGGCCTTTCTGCGTGATTTCAGCCGGCAGCTGCCCGCGGCCGACGTGGTTACCCTCTCCGGCAGCATGCCCCAGGGCCTGTCGGTGGATTTTTACGCCGTTTTGGTGCGCCTGGCGCGGCAGGCTGGCAAACCCGTGCTGCTGGACACCAGCGGCCCACCCCTCGCCGCCGCGCTGGAGGCCCGCCCCACGCTGATCAAGCCCAACGCAGATGAGGTGCGCCAGCTTCTGGGCGGGGCGGCCCGCACGCGGACTGAACTGGCCGCGGCCGCCGAACAGCTGCGGGAGGGGGGCGTCGATACCGTGGCCGTGTCCCTGGGCAAGGACGGCGTGCTGGTGGCCGGCCGGGAGGGCGTTTACCAGGGCCTGACCCCGGACATCCCGGTGGTGAACACCGTGGGCTGCGGCGACAGCATGGTGGCCGGTTTTGCCGTGGGCCTGGCCCGGGGCTGGCCGCTGCCCCGGCGCATCCGCTACGCGGTGGCCGTCTCCACGGCCAACGCGCTCACCCAGGCCACGGGCAGCTTCCGCCCGGCGGACCTGGAGGCCCTGCTGCCGCAAGTCAAGGTCGAGCGGCTGCCCGTCGGCCGGCGGCCTTAGCCGCACAACGGGTGGCGCACGATCCTCCTTTTTATGCCCTTTGCGTTCTTTTTGCACAAAAATATGACTAAAAATATTGATTTTTTAGATAAATTGTTGTAAAATAAAGTCACAAAAAAGGAGGGTCGTGTTATGGGGGAGCTGCGCTACTCAGTCTTTCTTCACACCTTTGACCAGTGTGTGGACCGGTTCTGTACCCAGGGGTACGCGCCGGGGCACACCCTCAGCCAGCAGTTTGCCCAGGTGCGCGGGCTGGAGGGGGTGGACGCCGTGGACCTGGTGCTGCGCGCCGGGATAGACAGGGACGCCCTCTCCCGTGAGTTGGCCACCAGTGGCCTGGCGCTGGCCTCGGTGCTGCCGGACCTGAGCTGCGATCCCTTTTGGCAGCACGGCGCCTTCACTGCGCCCGACCCGGCCGTGCGCCGCAGGGCTGTGCAGACCGTGTGCGAGGGAATGGACTTCGCGGCCGCCCACGGCTGCTCCACCGTCACCCTCTGGCCCGGCCAGGACGGATACGATTACCTGTTCCAGGCCGACTACCAGCGGGACTACGAAGCCTTGCGCGACGGCATCGCCGCCTGTGCCGCCCACCGGGACGACGTGGCCCTGTGCCTCGAGTACAAGCCCTGTGAGCCGCGTACCCACTGCTACCTGGATTCCTGCGCCGCCGCTCTGGCGCTGATCGGCAGTTTGTCTCAGTGCAACCTGGGTGTGGCCATCGACTTTGGGCACACCCTGATGAATCACAACGCGCCCGCCCAGGCCCTGGCTTTGTGCCAGGCCCACGGGGTGCACCATCTGCACCTGCATTTGAACGACAGCTTTGCCCAGATGGATGACGACCTGATGCCGGGCACAGCCCATACGCTGTATTACCTGGAATTCTTTTATTGGCTGCGCCGGGCGGATTACCAGGGCTATCTCACCTTTGATCTGTTTCCCTACCGGGAGGACGCGGCTGGGGCCGTGCAGGAGAGCCGCCGCTGGCTGGACGCTCTGTGGCGCCTGGCCGCTGCCTGCGACCCCGCTGAGGTGGAGGCCGTGCTGTGCGCCAAGGACGGTGTGGCCGCCAGCCGCCTGATGCGGCGGATCCTTCTGCCCGGGGCGGATTGAGGCCCATTTGCCCCGCAGAAGGGCTGTATATAAAAAAATTAAATCGCTTCAACAGAAAAATGGGGTGAAAACAATGAGAGATACCCGTTCAACGCCTGCCCGGGGTCCCCTGGGCACCCCGGGCGCCCAAGCTGTTTTGCAGCTGCTGGTCGCGGCATATCTGTTTTACTTGGTGTACGAAAACCTGCGGGATCTGGCTGCCGGCGCCCTGGCCGTTCCCTTGGCCGTGGTGGTGGGCTCCTGTTTGCTGTTTGGCGCCTGCGCGCTGTTTTTGATTGTGCGCAACGTGAAAATCTTATGGCAGTTGGGCCGAAAAAGCCAGTAAACCAGCAGATTTGTCAGCCGTGATGCCCCAGCGGTTCGGCCGGCGTTGCCCGGGTGCTGCGCCTGCGGGCCGGGGCGGTGCGCCCGGGAGGAGGCACGCGCTCGGCCCCTTTTTTTCCTCGCGGCCCGCCGTCCCCGCAAAGGCGGCGGCAAAGAAAACGGCCGATGGGCAACCTGCGAAAAGAAACCGATAAAAATTCGTGAGAAGCGCTGAAATTACCATAAAAACCGGTTTAACTATTGCAAAACCCTGAAGGGCGTGCCATAATGGAGGCACCAAGGACGTGAAAAAACAAAAAGAAGGCTGTGCGGACCGAAATGGTAAAATTACAGGACATCGCGCGCATGGCGGGCGTCTCCAAGGCAACCGCGTCGCTGGCCCTCAACGGCAGCGATCGCATCAAGGACGAGACGAGGGCCAGGGTCCTTGAGGTGGCCCAGCAATACAATTACATCCCCAAGCGCTATGCCCAAACGCTGGCGCGGGGCAAAAGCGGCGTCATCGGCGTGGTGACGCCCAATGTGGAAAGCGAGTTTTACGGCAAACTAGTGCAGTGTCTGGACAAACAGATCCAGCGCCGTGGGTACACCATGTACCTGGCTTTGTCCAACGAGCGGCTGGACATGGAGGAAAAGATCGTGCAGCACTTCGTGGCCAGCGACGTGGAGGGCGTGGTGGTGGTGCCCCTGAATACCCCCATCGACGGCAGCCAGGTGCAATACATCCAGCTTTTGAAAAACCAGGAGATCCCCTGTGTGTTCGCCTCCTCGTATTACGAGAACGCCGGCGTGCCCTACTGCATGGTGGATTTGGAAGAGGGCACTTACCGCCTGGTCACCCACCTGCTCAATTCCGGCCGCCGGAACATTGTGTTCTACACGGGGTTCTACCGGGCAACGCCCACGGCGCTGCGCATCCAGGGTTACCGGCGGGCCTTTGCCGCCCAGGGCCTTACGGTGGACGAAAGCTGCCTCATCGAGTGCGAGCAGATCGATTACGACTACGCCTATGCCCTGACGGCCCATCTGTTGGACACGGGCCGTCCCATCGACGCCATCATCGCGGTGAACGACGCCATGGCGCTGGGCGCGGTGAACCTGCTGCGGCGGCGCGGCCACGCCATCCCGGAGGAGATCGCCGTGGCAGGGTTCGACAATGTGAACTACTCCCGCGTGTCGCCGGTGCAGATCACCACCATCAACCAGGACCTGGACGAGATCAGCTGGGGCGCGGTGGACGTGCTGTTCCGGCAAATGCAGGCCAGCGGCGAGATCGTGGAGAAAAAAATCGTGGAGCCGGAGATGGTGGTGCGCGAGTCCACCCTGCACCTGTAAGGGGCAAAAGAAAGCAGACAATCTCTTTTCTAAAAGGCAGCTTTGGGAAAGGGATTCTCTTTGGCAGAAAAATTAAAACGGTTCAACAAATAGTTTAACAAAATTTGGCAGCAGAGATCACAGGAGGTACGCCATGAAAGAGACCATCGTCATCGAGACCATGTTCACCGAAGTGCCTTTCGAACAGCGCTTTGCCGAGATGCGCAAAGCCGGGTACCGCTATGCCGAGCTGTGGAACCTGAACGGCCGGGATCCCCGCGCCGTACGCCGCCTGGCGGATGAGAACGGGGTGGAGATCATCGGCCTCAGCGGTGACATTTCAGGCCGCCCGGGGGACCCGGGCATGGCTGACGCAGCCCGCCGCGGGGACTACATCGCCCTGGTGCGGGAATGCATGGACATCGCCAAAGTGCTGGGCGCCACCTATCTGCACATGCACTCCAACGGCTTTGATGAGCAGGGCAGGGCCCTGGTGTACCGCATCTCCCCCCAGTGCCAGCGTGACACCATGGTTCAGAACCTCAGGACCCTGGCGCCCATGCTGGAACAGGAGGGTCTCATCTGCGTGATGGAACCCTGCAATTCCCTCATCGACAGCCCGGGCTATTTCCTCGACCACACCGCCCAGGGTGCGGATATCATCCGCGAGGTGGCTTCGCCCCATGTGCGCCTGATCTACGATGTGTACCACGCCCAGGTGATGGAGGGCAACCTCATCAACACCATTCGCTCCATCCTGGATGTGATGGAATACGTGCACTTTTCCGATTGTCCCGGCCGGCATGAGCCCGGCACCGGGGAGATCAACTTCAAAAACATCGTGCGCACTTTGCAGCAGGTGGGCTTTGACGGCCCTCTGGCCTACGAGGTGCATCCGCTCACCACCACGGCCGCAGCGGTGCGCGCCATCCGGGCGCTATACGAATGAACTGCGCGCCCCCAAAAAACGGAAGTGAGCCGAAAGGCTTTCATTGAACAAACAAGGAGGATAAAACAATGAAAAAACTACTCGCACTCGTAATGGCACTGGCCATGGTATGTTCTCTCGCCGCCTGCGGCAGCGCTTCCAGCACCGCCCCGGCCAGCACGGCTCCCGGCGCGTCTTCCGCCGCCGCCCCGGCCCCGTCCGAAACGCAGCCCGGTGAAGGCGGCCGCACCTTTGGCTGCGTGGTGTTCGCCTCCACGGCCCAGTCTTCCCAGCGGGAGGCGGACGCCTTCACCGAATACGTGGAGGCCCAGGGTGACGAAGCCATCGTGCTGTACGCCGAGGGCGACCTGCAGAAAATGCTGGACTGCGTGGACGACCTTGTCAGCCGCGGTGTGGACGGCATCATCATGCAAATGGTCACCAGCGAACCGCCCATCTCCATGTTTGAAGAGCTGCAGGCCGCCGGTATCCCCCTGGCCTTGATGGACGGCGCGGCCAGCAACACCACCGAGGAGGACGGCTACGTGCTCTCCCAGGTCGTGTCCTACAACTACGGCGCCGGCGTGCAGGCCGCCGAGGATTTGTACAAACGCTCCGGCGGTGAAACCGTCAACTGCCTGGTGATGGAGCGCCCGGACTCCGAGTCCGGCCAGGACCGCTGTGACGGCTTCATGGACACCATTGCCAAATATGACAACCTGGTTTTGCTGGAGCACAACTCCACCGTCACCGACAACGCCGAACAGGAGCTGGACCTGGCTGCCTCTTGGGTGAACAAGTACGACGATATCGGCGCCATCTTCAGTTTCCACGATGTGGGCGCCATGGCCTGTGTGCAGGCGCTGAAGGCCGAAGGCCGCCTGGAGGGCGTGTATGTGTACGGCGTGGACGGCAACACCGACGCCATGGAGTCCATCCAGAACGAGGAGCTGACCGGCACCGTGCTGCAGCAGCAGCGCGCCATGGCCGAGGAGGCCATCAAGGACGTGTACACCGTGGTAAACGGCGGTACCATCGACCACGAGTGGTACCGGGAGCTGGACACCGTGCTCATCACCTCTGAAACCCACTGCGAGTACATCGATTACTGTTTTTGCTGCGTGGGTTGGGGGGCCTGGGGGGGGGGGCGCCCGCAAACGGCCCGCCGCCCGCCCTTTTGGCAAACCAAGCGATTTTATGATACAGGAGCGGATGACAGATGGAACAAATTGTCCTGCGGATGAAGTCCATCAGGAAGGCGTTCCCCGGCGTGCTGGCGCTGAATGACGTGGATTTTACCCTGCGCAAGGGTGAGGTCCACGCCCTGATGGGCGAGAACGGGTCGGGGAAATCCACCCTGATGAAATGCCTGACGGGCATTTATCAGCTCGACGGCGGCACGATCGAGGCCTTCGGCCAGCCCATCGAGATGAAAGACGTGAATGTTTCCATCAGCCACGGCATCAGCCTGGTGCATCAGGAGCTGGCCGTCAACGACCAGCTGACCGTGGCTGAAAATATCTACATGGGGCGGGAATTCCGGGGCAAGCTGGGCCTGCTGGACCGCAAGACCATGTACGCCTCGGCCCAGGCCATTTTGGACCGCATGGGCGTGGAGATCAACGCCCACGAGCGCGTGGGCAATCTGTCCAACGCGCAGAAGCAAAGCGTCGAGATCGGCAAGGCCATCAGCAACGACGCAAAAATCCTGATCCTGGACGAACCCACGGCCATTCTGACGGACCGCGAGGTGGACAAATTGTTCGCCCTCATCCGCGAATTCAAGGCGGCCGGCATGTCCATCATCTACATTTCACACCGCATGGACGAGATCTTCCAGATCGCGGACCGCATCACCGTGCTGCGCGACGGCGAGATGATGGGCAGCATGCCCGTGTCCGAGACGGACACCGACGCGCTGATCCAGCTGATGGTGGGCCGGCGTATGGACGCAGTGTTTGCCAAGCGCGCCCACGAGGTGGGCGAGATCATTTTTGAAGCAAAGCATATGACCCGCGGCGACGGGAAGGTGGTCGACGCGTCCTTCCAGCTGCGGCGCGGCGAGGTGCTGGGCTTCGCCGGGCTGGTGGGCGCGGGCCGCACCGAGCTGATGCGCCTCATCTTCGGCATCGACAGGCCCCAAAGCGGCGAGATGTACCTGCACGGCAAAAAAATCGAGGTGACGGACGCCGCCAAGGCCATCGGCCTGGGCTTCGGCATGGTGCCCGAGGAGCGCCGCGCCCAGGGGCTGGTGCTGATCAACTCCATCAAGTTCAACCTCACCATCACCGTGGTGAAGCAGTTCTTTTACAAGGTGTTGGGCTTCAGCCGCCGCAAGGAGGATGAACTGTTCGACGCCTACAAAAACTCCCTGTCCATCCGTATGGCCTCGCCTTACCAGCATGTGGAGAACCTGTCCGGCGGCAATCAGCAGAAGGTGGTCATCTCCAAATGGCTGGCCACCCAGCCCGATATTCTGATTATGGACGAACCCACCCGCGGCGTGGATGTGGGCGCCAAGCGCGAGATTTACGAGATCATTGAAAACCTGGTGGCCCGCGGCATCAGCGTCATCCTCATCTCGTCCGAATTGCCGGAGCTCATCAACCTCAGCGACCGTATCTACGTGATGGCCCACGGCAGGATCAACGCCTGCCTGGAGCAAGGCCCCTTTGACCAGCAGACCATCTTAAAATATGCATTCGAGGTGTAACGGTTATGCAGGAGAACAGTTTAACTTCCCGAAAATCCGGCTTTGAAAACTTCAAGGTGCGGTTCCTGGGGGCATTAAAGACCAACAGCGGCGTGTTTGTGGCCCTCATCATTTTGTACATTCTGGGGGGCCTGCTGTCGCCCAAGTTCCTCACCCTCAGCAACCAGCTGTCCCTGCTGCGCAGCCTGTCCACCACGGCCATGTGCGCCTTCGGCATGACGCTGGTCATCATGGTGGGCCAGATCGACCTCTCCATGGGCTCGTGCATGTCCCTGGCCGGCTGCCTGTCGGCGGTGCTCATCTCCCGCCACGGCTGGTCGGTCATGGGGGCCGTCATCCTTTCGGTGCTGGCCGTGGGCATCATCGTGGGCGCCACCAACTCGGTGCTGATCAATGAGCTGAAAATGCCCGCCCTCATCGGCACCATGGCCACCCAGTTCGCCGCGCGCGGCGTGTCGTATCTCATATCCGACTCCACGGTCGTCTCCGTCAGCGCCAAGGAAAGCCCGCTCTTCGGCGAGATCGGCACCGCTTACCTGTGGGATACTGTCCCCGTGGCCGGCGTGTACGTGGTGGTGGTGTTCATCATCCTGTGGCTGGTGCTCAACCGCACCGTGTTCGGCCGGCATATCTACGCCGTGGGCGGCAACCGCGAGGCGGCCGAATTCTCCGGCATCAAGGCAAAGCGCGTCATTTTCTGGTGCTATATCATCATGGGCATCATCTCCTCCTTCGCGGGCATCGTGGTCACCTCCCGTCTGGGGGCCGGCCAGCCCACCATCGGTGACGGCAGCGAGTTTGACGCCATCGTCTCCTCCGTGGTGGGCGGCGTCAGCATGAACGGCGGCGTGGGCACCCTCACGGGCACCTTTGCCGGCGCCATCATCTTCCAAACCATCACCAATCTGCTGAATTTGATGGGCATCGACGCGGCCTATCAGCGCGTGGCCAAGGGCCTGATCATCGTGGTGGCCGTGTACATCAACCTCACCCGCGGCAAGGCGGCGGGCAGGCTGGGCCGCGGCAAAAAGAAAAACACCGCCGGGGCGTCCGCCGCGGCCGGGCAATAAAAGGAGGGGTTTCTATGTCTTTCATGGAGAAATTTTCACTGGCAGGCAAAAAGATCATCGTCACCGGCGGGGCCCAGGGCATCGGCAAAGCCGTCAGCGCGGCCATGGCCGACTGCGGCGCCCAGATCGGCATTTTCGATATGAACCTGGATCTGGCACGGCAAACGGCCGCCGAACTGGCCGACGCCCATCACACCAAAGTGCAGGCATTCCAGTGCAACGTCACCGTGCCCGAGCAGGTGGACGCGGCCTTCGCCGCCTTTCTGGAGGCTTTCGGCGGCCTGGACGGCGTGTTCAACAACGCGGGCATCTGCCTGCACAAAGAGGCCGCTGAGGTGACGCGGGACGAGTGGTACAACGTGGTCAACGTGAACCTGAACGGCGTCTTTTTGGTGGCCCAGGCCGCGGGCCGGTATTTCCTCGCCCAGGGCAGGCCGGGCTCCATCGTCAACACGGCGTCCATGTCTGGTCACATCGTCAACATCCCGCAGCCCCAGGCGTCCTACAACGCCTCCAAGGCGGGCGTCATCCAGCTCACCAAATCCCTGGCCGTGGAGTGGGCCGGCAAAGGCGTGCGCGTAAACTGCATCAGCCCGGGCTATGTGGGCAGCGACATGGTCACCCTGGTGCGCCAAGACTGGCAGGACACCTGGCTGGGCATGATCCCCTATCACCGCTACTGCGACCCCACCGAACTGGCGGGCGCGGTCATCTACCTGCTCAGCGACGCATCCACCTACACCTCCGGCTGCGATATCGTCATCGACGGCTGCTTTACCAACATCTGAAACGCGGCCCGGCCGCTGAGAAATGGGGGGACCTTTCATGAGATCGGATCATCTGGACGAACTGCTGCGCCGCTATGTGGCCATGGGCCCCAAGGGCTGCGGCGCCGTGGTGACGCACCGCGGCAGGGTGGTGTACGAGGGCTATGCCGGCTATGCCGACGCCGAGCGCGGCGTCCCCGCCGGCCCGGACACCGTGTACCGCATCTACTCCTGCACCAAGGTGTTCACCGCCGTGGCCCTGCTGCAGCTGTACGAAAAGGGCCTGTTTTTGCTCAACGACCCCATCGAGGCCTACCTGCCGGAATTTGCGCGCCCCACCGTGTATGTGGACGGCTGCAACGGCGCGCGCAAAACAGTGCCCGCCGCCCGCTCCATCACCGTGCGGGACCTTTTGTCCATGCGCGCGGGCATCACCGGCGAGGGCACGGCCAACCCCACGGAGCTGGACGTGGCCGCCCTGTTCCGCCGCCTGGAAGCAAAGGGCGGCTATACCGAGCGGGAGCTGGCGCGGGGCCTGGCGGAGATCCCCCTGGCCTTCCAGCCGGGCGCGCGGTTCTGCTACGGTCTGTCCCACGACGTGGCGGGCGCGCTGATCGAGGTGCTGTCCGGCAAGCCCCTGGGGCAATATTTCCAAGAGGAGATCTTCGCGCCCCTGGGCATGGAGCACACAGGCTTTTTCCGCCAAGGCTTCCTGGCCGACAACCTGGCCGTGCTGTACACCTGGGCGCCGGAGGGCGGCCTTGTGCCCTATACCAAACGGGATTATCAGTTCGATCCGGCCCACAAACTGGAAAGCGCCGGCGCCGGCCTGCTGACCACCGTGGCCGATATGGCCCGTTTTGCCGCGGCCCTGTCCATGGGCGGCACGCTGGACGGCGCGCGCGTCCTGGGCCGCAAAACCATCGACCTGATGCGCCGCAACCAGCTGGAGGGCGCGGCCATGGCGGATTTTGCCGCGGCCTGGGACAACGGCTGGCCCTTCCTGGCCGGCTACGGCTACGGCCTGGGCGTGCGCACGCTGCTGCGGCCCGAGGTGGGCGGCGTCAACGGCACCCCGGGCGAGTTCGGCTGGGGCGGCGTGGCGGGAACCTATCTGCTGGTGGACCCGGCCGAGCAGCTCTCCATCTGCTACGCCCACCAGATCGTGCCCAACAATATGGAGGGCTACTGCCACCCGCGCCTGAAACAGGCGGTGTACGCGGCCCTGGACTGAGGGGGACGCCATGAAACACGAACCGCTGCTGATGGGCATCGATATCGGGACTTCGGCCTGTAAGGCGGCCCTGTTCCGCCTGGACGGCACGGTGGCCGCCTGTGCCGTCCGCGCCTATCCCACCCATCATCCCGCGCCCGGCTATGCCGAACAGGACTGCGCCGACTGGTGGGGCGCCGTGTGCGCGGCGGCGGCCCAGTGCCTGGCCGGCGTCGACCCGGCGGATGTCGCCGGCATCGGCGTGGACGGGCAAAGCTGGTCCTGCATCCCGGTGGACGGGCAGGGCCGCGCCTTGCACCGCACGCCCATCTGGATGGACATGCGCTGCGCGGACCTCTGCGCCCAGGTGACGCAGAGCCTGGGCGCGGACACCATTTTCCACGTGGCCAAAAACCCTTTCCAGCCCTCTTACACCACGCCGAAAATTTTGTGGTTTCGCCGGCACCGGCCGGACATCTATGAAAAAACCGCCTATTTTCTGCAAAGCAACAGCTATATCGTGCTGCGCCTCACCGGCCGCGTCACCCAGGACAAAAGCCAAAGCTACGGCCTGCACGTGTACGACATGGCCAAAGGCTGTTATGACCCCGGCCTGTGCAAGGCCCTGGATATCGACCCGGCCCGTCTGCCGCCCATCTTTGCCTGCCACCAGGTGGTGGGGCGGGTCACGCGCCGGGCGGCAGAGGAGACGGGCCTCGCCCCGGGCACGCCGGTGGTGGCGGGCGGGCTGGACGCGGCCTGCGGCGCCCTGGGCGCGGGCGTGTGCCGGCCCGGCCAAACCCAGGAGCAGGGCGGCCAGGCCGGCGGAATGGGCATCTGTGTGGAAAAGCCCCTGGGCGATCCGCGCCTCATCCTCAGCAGCCACGTGGTGCCCGGGCTGTGGCTGCTGCAGGGCGGCACGGTGGCCGGCGGCGCCGCTTATGGGTGGATCGCCGGCGCCATCGGCCGGGCGGAAGAGGAAGCGGCCCTGCGCGCGGGCCGCCGGCCCATGGCCCTGATGGATGAACTGGCCGCGGAGGTGGGCCCCGGCAGCGACGGGCTGCTGTTCCTGCCCTACCTGGCCGGCGAGCGCTCCCCCATTTGGGACGCAAACGCCAGCGGTATGTTCTTCGGCCTCACCTTCGGCAAGGGCAGGGGCCACTTTTACCGCGCGGTGATGGAGGGCGCGGCCTACGCGCTGCGCCACAATTTACAGGTGGCCCGGCAGGCGGGGGTGCACGTGGCGTCCCTGAACGCCATGGGCGGCGCGGCCGGCAGCCCGGTCTGGATGCAGATCAAGGCGGACGTCACCGGCACGCCCCTGTGCGTGCCCCGGTCGGACACGGCCACCCCGCTGGGCGCCGCCATCCTGGCCGGTGTGGGCACGGGCCTGTACGCCGGCTTTGACGAGGCCGTGGCCGCCACCATCCGCGTGGAGCGCACCTACCAGCCGGATCCGGCCAACACCGCGGTGTACGACCGGTACTTCCAGCTTTATCTGGATCTGTACCGGGCCAACAAAGATCTGATGCGGCGTCAAAGGGCCATCCTGGACGCCGGCATCCCTTAAAAGGAGGAAGACACATGGCCTGTTCCCTGCATGGCCTGGCGCATATCGGCATGCTCGTGCGCGATTTGGCCGTTACCGAGGCGTTTTACACCCGCTGGCTGGGCTTTGCCCGGGCCGGGCGGCGCACCATCCCCACGGCAGAAGGGCCGGTGCAGGTGGTGTTTTTGCAAAATGGAAACCTGGTGCTGGAATGCATCCAGCGGCCCCTTTACAACGAGTCCCACGGCGAGGGCATCTTCCTGCACGTGGCCATCGACGTGACGGGCATCGAGAAAGTGGCCCGCACCCTGGACGAGGCGGGCGTGCGCTGGGTGGAAGGCCTGCGCGTCAACACGGACGTGGGCAATAAGTCCATGCTGTTCGAGGGCCCGGACGGTGAAATTTTAGAGCTCAACGAGAAATTATAAGGGGTCTTTAAGATGAAATTGGGTATCTGTTCCACTGATTTTGCGCCCACCACCGTGGACGAACTGTTCCGCAAGGCGCGCGGCTATGGCTTTGACGCCATGCAGTTCAGCTATGTGTCCATCGGCATGGACGAGATCCCCGGCGAGGTGCCCGCGGCCGTCACCGACGCGTTGAACGCGGCCGCGGAAAAATACGGCGTGGAGATCGCCGCGGTCAACGCCACCTTCAACTTGATCGGCCGGGACAAGCGGCGCCTGGCGCGGGAGCTGGCCAGCATGGACGCCCTGTGCGATGCCAACCGCCGCCTGGGCTGCAAGGTGCTGACGCTGTGCACCGGCAGCCGCAGCGCTGAATCCATGTGGGAGTGGCACCCGGACAACGCCTCCCCCGCCGCCTGGGCCGAGCTGCGGGCCAATATCCGCCCGGTGGTGGAGGCGGCCCGCAGGGCCGGCCTGTATCTGGGCATCGAGACCGAGGCCAATAACGTGGTGAGCACGCCCGCCCAGGCCCGCCGTTTCATGGATGAAGTGGGGTATGAAAAGCTGCAGGTCATCGTCGACTGCGCCAACCTCTTCGCGCCCGGCGCCGCCCGCCCGGAGAACGTGGGCCCCACCCTCCGCGGCGCCTTTGCCCAATTCGGCGGGGACATCGTGCTGGCCCACGGCAAAGACATCGCCGCGTCCGACGGCATCCGCTTCGCGCCCACGGGCCAGGGCATCGTGGATTACGATTTGTTTCTCAGCCTGCTGCGGCAGGCCGGATACACCGGCCCCATGATCCTGCACGGCATTTACGACGAGGGCCTGATGCCCGGCTGCGCGGCCTTCATGCGCCAAAAACTGGCCGCCCACGGCATGTGAACGCGTTCCTCTCTCCCGCCCCGGCACAGGCCCTCCCTGGGCCAAACCGCGGCGCGCGTTGCCGCCCGCCGCAAAAAACGCCCAAGCGCCCCCTGCCGAAAGGCAGGGGGCGCTTGGGCTAAAAAACCGGAAACTGCGCGGCACGTCAGTCCCCGGCTGTCAAGCGATGGATGGCGTCCTCTTTCGTCGCGGGGAAAAATACCGCGTTGCCTTGGTTGCTCTCGCGGATAAAGTCCCGCAGAGGCTTGCTGGTATAAGCGGAATAATCGCCGAAAATGGCCACTTTCATGTGGTAATTGACGAATTTTTGCAGTACCTCGCCGGCCAGGCCGGTGCCCAGGCGGAAGAAATCCTCCGGCAGGGCCCGTTTGTCCAGGGCCAGCAGGTCCGCATCTGTCTCGAAGCGCACGGACAGCAAAAGGTCCAGCGCCGACTGGGCGTCGGTGATCAGCGGCTGCGTGCAGGAAACAACGGCGACCAGCCGGCCCTGTTCGGTGCGCGTTTCGATGTGCATGGTTTCTTCTTTCATCATCATTCCTCCTCATGGGGCCGGGCCGCGCAGTTTCCAGTTGGGCAACATGATACCACAAAGGCGGGCGGCCGTCAAACCGCCGTGTGGAACAGGCTTGGTCTTGGCTGGACCAGAAACCATAGAGTGCATGAAAAACCCCGCCATATTCCATCGTTCTGCCAGTTGTTTGGCCGGGCCCTTCCATGTTAAACTGTTGTCAAAGGGGGCTTTTTGCGGTCTGCCCCGGTTTTATGCGGCAACGAATAAAGGAGGGTATCGTTATGGAAGAGAAAACCAGGAAACGCGGCGCGTTTTGGGCCTTTTTCGACAAAATGGGCCAGCTGCCCACGTTCCTCATCTGGACGGCGCTCATCATCCTCGTGTCCATGCTGGCGTCCTATTTCCCCCTGTGGGTGAACGTGCCCGTCAACGTGATCCTGCCGGTGCTGGTGCTGGTCAAAGTAAAAATGGTCATGTTCGAAAAGCTGAAGCTGAGCACGCTGGTGCTGATGCGCGCGCTGATCCTGCTGCCGCTGTTCGGCCTGATGGGCGGCGGCCTGTTCGTGAAGATCGTGCTGGTGTTCCTCATCATCAACTGCATGGAGGCCACCCTGACCGACCTTTTGAAAAACCACCAGCCCTATAACTTCGTCACCGGCCTGTTCCTCAGCGCGTCGGTGCTGACGCTGTCCGGCAAATGGTTCCCCGGCGTGGCCGGGCCCCTCACCGCCATTTATACCGCCGACGCCGGCGCCCGCGGCGCCGCCCTGTTCGAGACAGACAAAGTGGTGGTGATCGGCACCATCTGCTGGTTCGCGGCCTACACCATCTGGAACTGGCTGTTCGTGGTGGGCGAGTTCAGCCCCTCCATCGGCTATCTGCACGTGGGCATTTTGGCAGCGCCCCTCATCAGCGCGCTGCTGACCATGAACCCCGGCTACTGGCTGGTGTTCCGCGCCAACAGCCTCACCTGCGGCGGCGTGTTCCAGATCTACTGCAAGGACAACATTGAAAAGAAGCTGGAAAACGAAAAGATGGCCCGCTTCATCGCCAAGGTGAAGTCGAAGCCGGTGCAGATCGCCTGCATGGTGGTGAACCTCATCCTCTTCGCGGTCCCGGTGTGGTTTTTCTTCATGGCCTGACGTTTTTTGCGGTTCAAAACCGCGCGTGAAGAACCGCCCGGCGGCCTTTTTTGGGGCCCCCGGGCTGTTTTGCCGTTTCAAATGCTTCAAAAACGCTTCAAAAAATCGTGATTTACTGCGAAAAACACATAGTTTTACGCATTTTTTGCCTTTAAAAATAGTAACAAATGTTAACATTCTGGCCCGGACCGTTTTCCGGGCCAGTCCAATTTTGTATATTTTGTGAATTTTTCGCACTCCTGTTGACAGAGTGTGAAGGCGGTAGTAAAATGCTTAGGTAAGCTAATAATTAACAATGCTAACTTCTTGAGAAAGCGAGGGAAACGGTGGAACAGGAACAAGTGAACCCGGTGCGTTTTTTTGAATTGATGGACCGGGTGCGCCGGGCCTGGCGCAACATCTCGCCCTGCCCGCAGCTGAGCAAAAGCCAGTTTGCCACGCTGATGGTGCTCAAGCACGCGGGCAAGCCGCCCCTGGTGCAGTTCACCGAGGAAGAGGTCGAGCGCGGCATGAGCCTGAGCGCCCTGGCGGGCGTGATGGGCCAAAGCCTGCCGGCGGTGAGCCAGCGCATCAGCGTCCTGGAGGCCATGGGCTACGTGGAGCGCGTGTCCGACCCGCGCGACCGGCGCGTGTCCGGCGTGCGCCTGTCCCCGGGGGGCAAGGCGCTGCTGGCCCAGGCCTACACGGATATGTCCGGCAAAATGAACGAAGCCATGCTGGCCGTGGGGGAGGAGAACATCGCCACCATGATGGCCCTGCTGGAGCAGATGGCCACGCGGCTGGAGGAGATGGGCCGCGCCCAGGCCCAGACAGAAAACAGAGGGAGAGTGTGATATGCTGAAACTGAAACGCTATTTGAAACCCTATTTGGCCCTGGCGCTGGCGGCGGTGGTGCTGCTGTTCGGCCAGGCCATGCTGGAGCTGACCCTGCCCAATTTGATGAGCGACATCGTGAATGTGGGCATTCAGCAGGGCGGCATCACCCAGGCGGCGCCCGAGGCCATTTCCACCGGCAGCATGGACCTGATGCGGCTGTTCATGACGGACGCGGACAAAGCCGCGGTGGACGGCGCTTACACCGTGACTGCCGAGCCGGACGGGCGGTTCCCCGGGCTTGAAAAGGGCGGCTGCCGCCTTGCGGAGGACGCGGACATCGAGGGGGCCAACGGCGCTTTTTCCCGGGCCAGCTATGCCTTTTTGCAGGCTATGGAAAAGCTGGCCGAGCAGACGGGCCAGACCTTCGGCGACACGGACAGCAAAACCATGGACCTGTCCAAGCTGAGCCAGCTGGCCCCCATGCTGATGGCCCAATCGGACACCCTGATCCAGGATGCCATCGACACCGCGGCGGTGACGCCCGAATCGATGCTGGAGCAGACGGCCGCGGTATTCACCAAAAGCTTTTACATGGAGCTGGGGGCGGACACCGATTCCATCCAGACCAATTACATTTTGGTGACGGGCCTGAAGATGCTGGGCCTGGCCCTGCTGCTGACGGTGTGCGCCGTGGGCGCGGGCTTCTGCCTGGCGCGCATGGGCGCCGGCGTGGGCCGTGACTTGCGCCACGACGTGTTCAACCGGGTGACCCGCTTCAACAATTCCGAGCTGGACCAGTTCTCCACGGCCAGCCTGATCACCCGCAGCACCAACGACGTGCAGCAGGTGCAGATGTTCCTCTCCATGGGCCTGCGCATGATGATCTTCGCGCCGGTGATGGGCATCGGCGGCCTGATTATGGGCCTGTCGAAATGCATCAACATGGCCTGGATTTTGGGTTTGGCGCTGGTGCTGATGCTGGGCACCATTCTGGTGCTGTTCAGCGTGGCGCTGCCCCGCTTTAAAAAGATGCAGCACTTTGTGGACCGGCTGAACCTTGTCTCCCGCGAGGAGCTGTCCGGCATGATGGTGGTGCGCGCCTTCGCCAACCAGAATTTCATGCAGAACCGCTTTGATTCGGCCAACAAGGACCTGACCGGCAACACCCTATTCGTCAACCGCGCCATGGCCATCATGATGCCGGTGATGACACTGGTGATGAACGGCGTCAGCCTGCTGATCGTCTGGGTGGGCGGGCATCAGATCGCCGCCAGCAACATGCAGGTGGGCGACATGATGGCCTTCATCCAGTACGCCATGCACGTGATCATGAGCTTCCTGTTCATCAGCATGATGTTCGTGATGGTGCCCCGGGCCAGCGTCTCGGCCGAGCGCATCAGCGAGGTGCTGAACACGGAAAACGCCGTGAAGGACCCCGAAGAGCCCGCCCATCTGCCCAAACAGGTGAAGGGCGTGGTGAAGTTCGAGGACGTGTCCTTCCGCTATGAGGGCGCGGCCGAAGAGGTTTTGAGCCACGTCACCTTCACCGCCGAGCCGGGCAAGACCACGGCCTTCATCGGGTCCACCGGATCGGGCAAGTCCACGCTGGTGAACCTGGTGCCCCGCTTCTACGACGCCACCGCCGGCCGCGTGACCGTGGACGGCGTGGATGTGCGAAGCCTGACGCAGCACGAGCTGCGAAGCGCGATCGGCTATGTGCCCCAGAAGGGCATGCTGTTCAGCGGCACCATCGCCACCAACCTGCGCTACGGCGACGAGACGGCCGGCGACGAAACGCTGCGCACCGCGGCGGACATCGCCCAGGCCACCGAGTTCATCGACCAGCTGGACGAGGGCTACGACACGGCCATCAGCCAGGGCGGCACCAATGTGTCCGGCGGGCAGCGCCAGCGTTTGTCCATCGCCCGGGCGCTGGTGAAAAAGGCGCCCATCTATATCTTCGACGACACCTTCAGCGCCCTGGACTTCAAGACGGACGCCCGCTTGCGCAAGGCCCTGAAGGGCTATACCGAAAACGCCACGGTGCTGATCGTGGCCCAGCGCGTGTCCACCATCATGCACGCCGAGCAGATCGTGGTGCTGGACGAGGGGCGCGTGATGGGCATCGGCACCCATGAGGAACTGCTGAAAAACTGCGAGACTTACCGCGAGATCGCGGAGAGTCAGCTTTCAAAGGAGGAATTGGCATAATGGCACAACCTGCAATGAGACGCGGACGCGGCCCCGGCGCCATGATGCCGGGCGAGAAGGCCAAGGACTTCAAGGGAACCATGAAAAAGCTGCTGGGCTATCTGGGCAAATTCCTGCCCGGCATCATCCTGGTGCTGTGCTGCGCAGCGGCCTCCACGGTGTTCTCCATCTTCGGCCCGAAGATCCTGGGCCAGGCCACCACCAAGCTGTTCGAGGGCGTGCTGGCTATGCTGACGGGAACGGGCAGCATCGATTTTTCCGCCATCGCCCAGATCCTCCTGTTCCTGGGCGGGCTGTACGCCGTCAGCGCATTGCTGAGCTACGTGCAGGGCTGGGTGATGGCCGGCGTGGCCACCTCCCTGAGCTACAACATGCGCAGGGACATCTCGCAGAAGATCGACCGCATGCCCCTGGCCTATTTTGACCGGGTGCAGAGCGGCGAGGTGCTGAGCCGCATCACCAACGACGTGGACACGGTGACGCAGACGCTGAACCAGAGCCTGTCCCAGATCGTGACCAACGTGACCATGATGATCGGCGTGCTGTGCATGATGCTGTCCATCAGCCCGCTGATGACGCTGGTGGCGCTGTGCATTCTGCCCCTCAGCATCCTGATCGTGGTCAACGTGGTCAAGCGCAGCCAGCCCTTCTTCCAGAAGCAGCAGGAATACCTGGGCCACGTGAACGGCCACGTGGAGGAGATGTACGGCGGCCACCTGGTGGTGACTGCCTTCAACGGCGAGGAGAAGAGCATCGAGCAGTTCGACGATTTGAACGGCCAGCTTTACAATTCGGCCTGGAAAAGCCAGTTCTTGGGAGGCATCATGATGCCTCTGATGAACTTCGTGGGCAACCTGGGCTATGTGGGCATCTGCGTGTTGGGTGGCTTCCTCTCGCTGAAAGGCACCATCACCGTGGGCGATATCCAGGCATTTATCCAGTACGTGCGCAACTTCACCCAGCCCATCAACCAAATTGCCAACATTTCCAACGTATTGCAGCAGACGGCCGCGGCCGCCGAGCGCGTGTTCGACTTCCTGGGCGAGGACGAGGAGCCGGCCGACCCGGAGAGCCCGCTGTCGCCGGAGCTGATCCAGGGCGAGGTGGATTTTGCCCACGTGCACTTCGGCTACGTGCCGGAAAAGACCATCATCAACGATTTCTCGGCCATCATCCAGCCGGGCACCCAGGTGGCCATCGTGGGCCCCACCGGCGCCGGCAAGACCACCATGGTGAAGCTGCTGATGCGCTTCTATGACGTGACCGAGGGCGCCATCCTGCTGGACGGCTACGACGTGAAGCAGTTCGCCCGCAACGATTTGCGCGACACCTTCGGCATGGTGCTGCAGGATACCTGGCTGTACAACGACACCATCCGGGAGAACATCCGCTACGGCCGCCTCTCGGCCACGGACGAGGAAGTGATCGCCGCGGCCAAGGCCGCCCAGGTGGACCACTTTGTGCGCACGCTGCCTCAAGGGTACGACACGGTGCTGAACGAGGAGGCATCCAACATCAGCCAAGGCCAGAAGCAGCTTTTGACCATTGCCCGCACCATTGTGTCCGACCCGAAGATCCTCATCTTCGACGAGGCCACCTCCAGCGTGGATACCCGCACCGAGCTGGCCATTCAGAAGGCCATGGACCACCTGACCGAGGGGCGCACCAGCTTCATCATCGCTCACCGCCTGTCCACCATCCGCAACGCGGACCTGATTTTGGTGATGCGGGACGGAGACATTGTGGAGACGGGCAACCACAAGGAGCTGCTGGCCAAGGGCGGCTTCTATGCCGAGCTGTACAACAGCCAGTTTGCCGACGAGAACGACGAGGCGGTGTAATGGCTTACTGCGTTTGTTTTCGCAGAGAAAAGTAACATGGACACAGCGAAAGGGTTCCGCGTGTCCTCACGGCCCCGGCCTTTCCCACAAAGGTGCCCAGGGGCCGCCCGGGCATTTGGCGGACGCCCGTGCATCCGGCCGGCGGGTCTTTTGCTTCGCTTCGCTGCGCAAGGGATGGGACATAGCGTTTGATTGCTGCTTGTCTTCACCGGTTCCATCCGCGTGAGATGACAACGCGCCTTGCGGCGCGAAACCGAAGAGCTGCGCAGCGGTACTCTTTTGGCACCAAAAGAGTACCCAGAAAAGTGCCGCTGTTCCGCAAGCAGCGGACCCACGCGCCTCGCGGGGCGCCCCGGCAGGCGCGGCCGTTTTTCCTTGGTGTCTTCGTCACTCCGTCCTAGCGAACGCATAAAGCATTGCGTTCGCCTTGACGGCCTCACGTGTGCTGCCAGTCGCCCGCCGCCCCCCATGGGCGGGCGAGGGGGCGGAGGGGATATTACAGAACGTTTGGACCGTTTGCCGCTTGCTGCCTCCTTTTTGACAGGGCTGCGCGCCGCCTTTTTTAGGCGGCGCTTTTTTATCCCCCGAGGATGCATAAAGATAAATACAGAAAGGATGCTTATGCATCCGCCCTGGGCCGGGGTGCGCCGGACGGGAAAGAAAAAATGGATAATTTGCTCAAAAAAGCGGGCGCCTGAATTTCGGGCGCCCGCTTTTTTGTATCAATATAAGTTAAAAATATCCTTTTTATAAATTATTTGGATGCCCAACGAGCGACCGATTTCCGCTGTTTTTGCAAAATTGGTATCGAAAGTTCAATATCTCTCTTGTTAAAATTTGTTAGTTTTTGCATATTTTACTTATGAAATTGGATGATTTTTTGTGTAACATGTTGAATTTTTGCGGCGGTTCCGTTAGAATGAGGTCATCTGGTCATGACGTGCCGACCTACCGGGCGGCGGACAAAGGAGGAAGAGATGAAAAAGCCCAATCTTGTATTTATTCAAAATGACCATCAAGCATTTTTTAATCACCGGCCCGGCAGCGGCGCGCGGCCCCTGCGGCCCAATTTTGACAAACTGTGCGCCGAGGGGGCGCGGTTCGACAATGCCTACTGCGTGACGCCCATGTGCGCCCCCGCCCGCCGCACCATGCTGACCGGCCAGTACACCCACCAGCACAAGCAATATTTCAACTACTGCGACAGCCCCTTCGCCCAGACGTACCTGGAGGTGCTGCGCCAGGGCGGCTATGAAAACTACTATTTCGGCAAATGGCACGCGGGAAGGACGGACGTACTGCGCCAGAACGCCGATGCCTTTACCTGCGAGGGGTACGGCAACCCCTATACCACGCCTGAGTACGCGGCTTACTGCCGGCGGCTGGGCATTGAAAAGGCCGTGCACCGGGTGGACTGGGCCTTCACCATGGACCAGTACGAGGAGGCGAACTACTGGCCCAAGCTGAAAACCGGCGCCGACTACCGCTGCGAGGGCACCTGGTGCGGCGAGCACGCCGTCGGCGAGACCATCACGCCCAAGGAATCCCACGAGGCGTTCTTCCTGGCGGACATGGCCTGCCGCAAGCTGGAGCAGATCAAACAGGAGGACAACGGCCGGCCCTTTGCCCTGCGGGTGGATTTCTGGGGGCCGCATCAGCCGTTCTTCCCCACGGCCGAGTTCCTGCGCATGTACGACGAGGTGGAGATCAGCCCCTTCGGCAGCCTGCACGCGGACCTCGACGGCAAGCCGGACCTGTACAACATTGAGTGGACTGTGCCCTTCGGCGAGGACAACCGCCTGTGCAAGCCCACCAGGCTGAGCGAAGCGCAGTGGGCCATGATTTTGAAGCACGTGTACGCCCACATCACCATGCTGGACGCCGCGGGGGGCCTGATCGTGGACAAGCTGCGCCGGCTGGGCCTGGATGAAAACACGCTGACCGTTTGGACCACCGACCATGGGGATTCCATCGCCAGCAACGGGGGCCATTTCGACAAGGGCAGCCACATGTGTGAAGAGGTGATGCGCATCCCCCTGGCCATGCGCCTGGACGGGGTGATCCCCAAAGGGGTGGTGTGCGAAGAACTGGTGAACACGGTGGACTTCCCGTTGACGCTGCTGGACGCCGCGGGCCTGGCTTTTTCAGAAAAGCGCTGCGGCCGCAGCCTGCTGGACATTTTCCGCCCCGGTACGCCGGCCTGGCGGCAGGACCTGCTGTGCGAGCACATGGGCCACGGCTACGGCGAAGAGCACGTTTCCAAAATGCTGCGCTGGAAAAATTACAAGCTGGTCTACCACCATGAACGGGGGCAGATCAACGAGCTGTACGACCTGGACCGCGACAGCTTCGAGCAGCGCAACCTGTACTACGATCCCGCTTATGGCGGGGTGAAAACGCTGATGCTGGACAAGCTGCGGGCGCGGCTTTTGGAGACGGACGACGAACTTTCACGCGAACCTTTTATCGAGTGAGGGGAAAACGGTGGAAAAGATACTGGAACTGAACAATGTCTGCAAATATTTCGGGGACCTGAAGGCCAACGACGGCATCACCTTTGACGTGGAGGCCGGCGAGGTGCACGCCATCGTGGGGGAAAACGGCGCGGGGAAAACCACGCTGATGAACGTGATTTACGGCCTGTACCAGCCCGACCGGGGGGAGGTCCTCTTCAAGGGCCGGCCCGCGAATTTCGCCGGACCCAAGGACGCGCTGGCCGCGGGCATCGGCATGGTGCACCAGCACTTCATGCTGGTGCCCACCCTGACCGTTTTGCAGAACATCATTGTGGGCAAGGAGCCCACGCAAAAGGGCGTGATCGATACCGCCCGCGCCCGGCGCCAGGTGCTGGAGATCGCCCGGGATTACCACCTGGACATCGACGTGGACGCCCGGGTGCGGGATATCTCCGTGGGCATGAAGCAGCGGGTGGAGATCGTGAAGGCGCTGTACCGGGGCGCGGACGTGCTGATTTTGGACGAGCCCTCGGCGGTGCTGACGCCCCAGGAGATCGAGCAATTGTACGAGATCATCCATATCTTCAAGCGGCAGGGGAAAACGGTGATCTTTATCACCCACAAGCTGGAGGAGGTGAAAAAGACCGCCGACCGCATCACCGTGCTGCGGCAGGGCAGATACATCGGCACGGTGCGCAACGAAGAGGTGGACACGCTGCAGATTACCACCATGATGGTGGGCCACGACGTGGCCGAGAGCGGCAAGAACCGCGAGGCGACCGACACCTCGAAAGACGTGCTGGAGGTGCGGGGGCTGCGCGCCAGGAACAAGGACGGCAAGTTCGTGCTGGACGGCGTGGATCTGGCCGTGCACGGCGGCGAGGTGTTCGGCCTGGCAGGCGTGGACGGCAACGGCCAAAGCGAGCTGGTGGAGGCCATCAGCGGCATGCTGCGCGCCCAGGAGGGGGAGATTTTGCTGGAGGGGCGGCCCGTCACAGGGCTGAACGCGCAGCAGGTGCGCGCCCGGGGGCTGAGTTATATCCCCGAGGACCGGCACCGCCAGGGCTTGGTGCTGGATTACCCGGTGCAGTACAACCTGATCCTGGGGCTGCACCGGCAGCCGGAATTTGACCGCCGCGGCTGGCTGGACGAAAAGAACGTGGCGAGGAACGCCGTGGAGCAGACCGAAAAGTACGACATCCGTCCCCGGCGCGGCGACGTGCCCGCCGCCACCCTGTCCGGCGGCAACCAGCAGAAGATCGTCGTGGCGCGGGAGATGGAGCGGGACGCCCGCCTCATCATCGCCATGCAGCCCACCCGGGGCCTGGACGTGGGCGCCATTGAATTTGTGCACCGCACGCTGATGGACGCCCGCAACCAGGGCAAGGGCGTGCTGCTGGTGTCGTTCGAGCTGGACGAGATCTTGGCGCTGAGCGACAGGATCGGGGTCATGCACAACGGGAAGATCGTGGGCATCCTGGACCGCGCCGAGGCCAACCGCATGACGCTGGGGGTCATGATGCTGTCGGGAAAAACGTATGAGGAAATGACCAATGAAAAAGAAACTTCATGAGCTGGGCAAGGAGCTTGCCTTCCCGCTGGCGGCCGTGGCCGCGGCGTTCATCCTGGGCGGGCTGCTGATGCTGATGATCGGCGTGAACCCGCTGGCGGCCTACAAGGCCCTGCTGGACGGGGCGTTCGGCAGCCTGAAGGCCATCTCGGGGACCATCGACAAGTCCGTGCCGCTGATCTTCACCGGCCTGGCGCTGGCCTTCGGCTTCAAATGCCAGGTGTTCAACATGGGCGCCGAGGGGCAGCTGCTGTTCGGCGGCCTGGCGGCCGCGCTGATCGGCCGGTATGTGACGGGCCTGCCCGCAGTGCTGCACCTGCCCCTCACCATCCTGGGCGGCCTGGCGGCGGGCGGCCTGTGGGCTTTGCCCCCGGCGCTGCTGAAGGTGCGCCGGGGCGTCAACGAGGTCATCGGCACCATCATGATGAACAACATCGGCGCTTTGGCGGTGTCCTATTTCATCATGGGCGTGTTCAAGGCGCCGGGCGAGCTGAACGCCACCGAGCCCATCCAGCCCACGGCCGCCATCGGCGCGCTGCAGGTGGGCGGCGTCACCCTCAGCTATTCGTTCCTGCTTGCGCTGGCGGCCTGCGTGGGCGTGTACCTGTTCCTCAACAAAACCACCATGGGCTATGAGATCAAGGCCGTGGGCCTGAACCGCGACGCGGCGGAATACGCGGGCATCAACGCGAACAAAAGCATTTTGCTGGTGTTCATCATCAGCGGCATGCTGGCAAGCCTGGCGGGCATCACGGAGATCACGGGCAATTACATGCGCATTTACGACGGCTTCTCCCCGGGCTACGGGGCGGACGGCATCTCCATCGCCCTGCTGGCCAACTGCAACCCCTTCGGCGTGATCCTCAGTTCGCTTTTGTTCGGCGCACTGCGCTACGGTGCCACCATGATGCAGGCCAAGGTGGGCGTGTCCAAGGAGATTGTGGTGGCCATCCAGGCGATGATCGTGCTGCTGGTGGCCAGTGAAAAGATCTTCAAGCTGATGCTGGCCCGCCGCGAACAAAAGAGGAGGTGCGCGCAGCCATGAGTTTTCTGCTCAATCTTCTGATCGTCACCCTGCGCAAAAGCGCGCCGCTGGTCCTGGCCGCCATGGGCGGCCTGGTGGGCGACAAGGCGGGCGTTTTGAACATCGGCATGGAGGGCATGATGCTGGGCGGCGCGTTTTTCGGCATGGTGGGCTCTTACCTGACGGGCAGCCCCTGGGTGGGGATGCTGTTCGGCGTCGGGGCCGGCATCCTCTTCGCCATGATCCACGCCTTCATCGCCATCACCTGCGGCGGCAACCAAACCGTCAGCGGCATCGGCCTGAACCTCTTTGCCACCGGCATCACCACCTTTGGCCTGCGGGCCATTTTCGGCCGCTCGGGCAGTTCGGACCCGGTGGCCAACCTGCCCCGCACGGACTGGCTGGCGGGCGTGCCCAAAATCGGCCCCACGCTGGCCTCTCTCTCGCCCTACGTGTACCTCAGCTTCCTTGTGGTGTTCGCGGTGTGGTTCGTGGTGTATAAAACGCCCATGGGCCTACGCCTGAGCCTGACCGGCGAAAACCCCAGGGCGGCGGAGACGGCGGGCATCGACGTGTGGAAAACCCGCTACCTGGCCATGGCGGTGTGCGGGGCGCTGTGCGGCATCGGCGGGGCGTATCTGTCCGTGGGGCAGATGAACGTGTTCCAGGAATCCATGGTGTCCGGCCGGGGCTTTTTGGCCATGGCGGCCATCATCATGGGCAAATGGACGCCGCTGGGGTCCATGGGGGCGGCGCTGTTCTTCGGCTTTTTCGACGCGCTGCAGACCCAGCTGCAGCTGTTCCAGGGGATCGCCCTGCCCTCGGAATTTATCCGTATGCTGCCCTACCTGATGTGCCTGGTGGCGCTGGCCGGCTTTGTGGGCCGGTCTGAACAGCCCGCCTCCCGCGGGCTGCCCTACATGAAACCCCGCAAGGCGAAACCCAAAAAACGACTGACCGAAACAAACCGATGAGTCAAGAAAAGGAGAATCGATCATGAAAAAGGCATTGGCATTCATCCTGGCGGGCCTGCTGGCCCTCTCCCTGATCGCCTGCGGCGGCGCGCCGCAGAGCACCGGCGGCAGTACAAGCGGCGGTCCCGCGTCCCAAAGCGCGGCCCCGGCCGCGCCGGCGGCCAAGGACATCACCATCGGGCTGGTCACCGACATCGGCGGCTTTGGCGACAAGGGCTACAACGACGCCTCCCTGGAGGGCCTTAAAAAAGCCCAGGAGGAGTTCGGCATCGAGCTGATCACCATCGAATCCCAGGCGGTGTCCGATTACGTGACCAACGTGGAGACCCTGTCCGAGGCGGGGTGCCTGATGGTCATCACCACGGGCACGGCGCTGTCCGAGGCCGTGGCCTCCGTGGCGCCCAAGTACCCGGACGTGCACTATGTGGTCCTGGAGGGCACGGTGGAAGGCGTGGACAACGTGGCCTCCACCGTCAGCCGGGAACAGGAGGGCGGTTTTTTGCTGGGCTATCTGGCGGCCAGCCTGACCGAAGGGGACAAGCTGGGCTTTATCGCGGCCATCGAGGGGCCGGCCTTCGAGCGCTTTGAGACCGGCTACCGCGCCGGCGCCATGACGAAAAACCCGGACATCGAGGTGCTCAGCTCCACCATCGGCAACTTTACGGATGTGGGCGCCGGGTACGACACGGCGGTGTCCATGTACTCCATGGGCGCCGATTACATCGCGCCGGTGGCGGGCGGCGTGAACCAGGGCGTGTTCCAGGCCGCGGCCGACAACGGCAAGCTGGTGTTCGGCGCGGCCACGGGGCAGTTCGATTCCGCGCCGGAGAACATCATCGCCTCCCAGGTCAAGCTGGTGAACAACCAGGTATACTATCTGGTCAGCCAGGCGGTGGCGGGCCAGCTGCCCGCGGCCGGACTGTATTACAGCGGCATCAAGGAGGGGCTGGTGGACGTGCTGTACAACCCCCAGCCCACCGAACAGATGCAGCAGCTGCTGACCGACGAGCTGAAGGAGGAGATCGCCTCCCTGCGCCAGCGGATCGTGGACGGGGACATCACCGTGCCCGAGACGCTGGAGGAACTGGAGAGCTTCACCCCGCCGGCCGTGTAAACGCCCGCCCATGGAAAGGAAACGAGAGGATATTATGTACAGCCCGCCCATCCCCCTTTATTACACCATCAAGGAAGATATCATCGAGCAGATCGACAATGAGGAATACAGGCCCGGCGAGGCTATTGCCTCGGAAAAAGTGCTGATGGAAAAGTACGGCGTAAGCCGCACCACGGTGCGCCGTGCCATCGAGCTGCTGGTGAACGACGGCTATTTGTACATCATCCGCCGCAAAGGCACCTTTCTGAAGGGAAAAAAATACGCGCAGTCGGTCACCAACTTTTCCAGCTGCACGGAAATGCTGCGGGAAATGCACATCAAACCCTTTGTGGAGGTGCTGAAAAACGAGGTGTGCGCCCCCATGCAAAGCATCCGCAGCAAGCTGGGGCTGGCGGAGGGGGAGCGGGTGTTCCACCTGGAGCGCCTCAACTCCGTGGAGAATATCCCCATCAACTACACCCGCACCTTCCTGCCCTACAAGTATCTTGCGGGCATCGAGGAGTATGATTTCTCCGTACTTTCCCTGTATGAGATCATGCGGGATGTGTACGGCATCGAGATCGGCGAGGCGGACAGGACGGTGGAAGCCGTCCTGCCGCCCAAGGGTGTGGCGGAGATCCTGGGGGTAACCCAGGAGACGCCGGTGCTGAAATTCAACGCCGTCGTGTACGGCAAACGCCAGGACAGCCGGCTGTGCATCGAGGCCTACAAGACCTATTTCCGCACGGACCGCATCAAATTCATCATCAATTCCAAACAGTAAGGGAGGGGCAGCTATGGACTTGCGGGCGGGAAAAACGGCCTTTATCACCATTGACATGCTGTACGATTTTGCCGATCCGGGCGGGGCGGTGTTCTACCCGCAGAACCGGGAGATCCTGCCCCGGGTGCTGGACGCCCTGCATACGGCGCGGCAAAGCGGGCTGCTGGTGCTGTTCGCCCAGCATTACCACCGCCGGTATGTGTTCGACAGGGAGCTTGTGTCCGGCCGGCGGCCCAACTGCCTGGAAGGGACGGGCGGCGAAGCCTTGCTGCCCGAGCTTGACTGGGACCCAAAAACCGAGTACGTGGTGCGCAAACGCCGGTATAACGCCTTCACGGGCACGGACCTGGACCTGATCCTGCGCGAAAACGGCATCGCCAACCTGGTGCTGGTGGGCACCAAGACCAACTGCTGTATCCGCGCCACGGTGGAGGGCGCGTACCATCTGGACTACAACGCCGTGGTTATCCGGGACTGCGTGGCCACCAACAGCGACACCGTGAATGAGGTGCACCTGGCCGATATCGGCAAATATCTGGGCAGGGTGATCACCCTGGACGAATTCAAACAAATGACAGAGATGGGAGAACTGCATGGATAAGCCAATCATCATCGGCGCGGCCGGCTACCCCAGCATCGATCGTATCCTCCGCCTGGGCGCCCCGGTGGAGGTGGGCAAAACCTCCGTGATCGCCAACGACGATTACAATACGCCCTCCTACGGCGGGTGCTGTGTCAACATCTGCTACGTGCTGGCGAAGCTGGGTGTGGAGACCATGCCCTTCATGAACGTGGGCGAGGATTTTTCCTCCAGCGGCTACCGGGCCTTTTTGCAGGTGCCGCGCCTGTCCCTGGCGGCCACCAAGGTGGTGCCGGGCGTGAACACCTCGGCCAGCGTACTGCTGGAGGACCCCGGCGGGGACCATGTCACGCTGTTCTACGAGGGCGCCATGCGGGGGGGCCTGTCCGTATTTGACCGGGAGGACGCGGTGGAGATAATCGACCTGGGCGTGGTCACCGTGGGCAGCCTGGACTACAACATGGGGTTTCTGCACGCCCTGCTGGAACAGGGCAAGGAGGCCGCCTTCTCCATGAAGTTCGACCCCCACGCCTTCCCCGAAGCGCAGCTGCGGGAATTCCTGCGCAGCTCGGCCTACATTTTTATGAACGAGAGCGAGGCGGCCAACATCTGCCGGTTACTGGGCTGGCAAAACGTGGAGCGGCTGTTCCAAACCGGCCGGCAGAAGTGCGTGGTGGTGACGAAGGGCAAAGAGGGGTGCGAAGTTTTTTCAAGGGACGGCGGGCGCATCCGCGGCCTGGCCGTGGGCCCGGCCAAGGAGCGCCGCACGGCCGACCATGCCGGTGTGGGCGATGCCTTTGTGGCGGGCTTCCTCTACGGCGTGACACAGGGGGCGGATTATGTCCGCTGCGCGCAGCTGGGCGCGGCGACGGCGTCCTTCGTGCTGGAGCAGAAGGGCTGTCTGAACGGCGCGCCCACGCTGGAACAAGTACTGGCAAGAGAGAGAGAGAATTACTGAAATGGCGACATTATATTTGAAAGGCGCACCGGAGACGGTGGCCAAATACGTGGTGTTTTCCGGAGACCCGCAGCGCGTGGAACAGATCATCGGCTTTCTGTCCGGGGTGCGCAAGGTGGCCGTCTCGCGGGAGTTTTTCACCTACACCGGCCTGTACGAGGGGCTGCCGGTCACCGTCACCTCCACGGGCATCGGCGCGCCGTCCGCAGCCATCGCCCTGGAGGAGATGTACGCCTGCGGCATGAAGGCGGCCGTGCGGCTGGGCACGGTGATGGGCCTGCAGGAGGGGATGCTTGGCAAGTTCGTAATCCCGGTGGGCGCGGTGCGCGACGACGGGACCACGGGCACCTACGTCCCGCAAAGCTACCCGGCCGTGGCGGACATGGGGCTGGTGGCGGCCATGAACCGCAGCGCGGCCCGCTCGGGCCGGGGGTACATCAACGGCATCGTGGCCAGCTGCGACGGCTTTTACTCCCAGATGAAGGACGGCGCCCTGGCGCGGCGGCTGGGCCTGGATGTGGACGGGAAGATCGAGGCCTACCGCAAAGCGGGCGTGGCCGGCATCGACATGGAGACCTCCACTGTGCTGACCCTGGGCCGGCTGATGGGCATCAGCGCCTGTACGGTCACTTTGACCACCGTTTCGGAGAAGGTGTCCAGCGAACTGGAACAGAAAGACCGGGGCCAGGCGGAAAAGGTGGACCTGGTGCGGGTGGTGCTGGACGGCCTGAAACTGTTTGACGAAAGGGAGGGGAACGAAGGATGAAAGCCTTGGATTTTGCGCAAAAACCCATCATCGGCATGGTGCATTTAAAGGCGCTGCCGGGCACGGCCGGGTTTTCCGGGGACATGGGCCCGGTGTACGAACAGGCCATGGCCGATGCCCGGCGGCTGGTGGACGGGGGCGTGGGGGCGCTGCTGGTGGAGAACGACGGCGACCAGCCCTATGAAAGCAAGCTGAGCACGCCTCAGGTGGCGGCGCTGGCCGCCGTGGCCTCCCGGCTGCGGGGGGCGTTCGATGCGCCGCTGGGCATCAGCGCTGCCTTCAACGACTACGAGGCCGCCCTGTCCATCGCCAAGGCGGTGGGCGCGGGATTCGTCCGCATACCGGTTTTTGTGGACACGGTGGTCGCCTTCTGCGGGGTGATCGGCCCCGCGGCGCCCATGGCCCTCAAGCTGCGCAGCCGGCTGCAGGCCGGGGAGGTGCAGATCTTGGCGGACGTACAGGTGAAATACACCAAGATGCTGCTGCCCGCCACCACCATTGAGGAATCGGCCAAAATGGCCCAGAGCTGCGGGGCGGACGCCATCATCGTCACCGGTGTCTCCAGCGGGGACGTGCCGCCCATCGAGGCGGTGAAGCGCGTCAAAGGGGCGGTGACGGCGCCGGTGCTGATCGGCAGCGGCATCGCCCGGGAAAATGTGCGGGAGCAGCTTGCCATCGCGGACGGCGCCATCGTGGGCACCACCTTCAAGCGGGACGGATGCATCGACGAAGAGAAAGTGCGCGATTTTATGCGCGCTTACAGAGGAGAGGCAGCATGGAACTGATGAGACCGATGAAATTGGGCGGCGGGCAGCTGGTTTTCGGGCAGGGTGCCCTGCTGCATCTGGAGCGGCTGCGCGGCACCCGCGCGCTGATCGTGGTCAGCGGCGGCCGGTTCCGGCGCGCCGGGGTGACGGACGCCATCGCCCGGCACCTGGCGGCCGCGGGCATGGAGAGCAGCGTGTATGAAGACGTGACCCGGGACCCGGACTTCGCCTGTGTGCGGCGGGGCGCGGCGGAGATGGCGCGCCGGCGGCCGGACGTGATCGTCGCTTTAGGCGGAGGCTCGGTGCTGGACGCGGCCAAGGCCATGTGGGTGCTGTACGAGCACCCGGAGATCGAGACCTTCGCCCAGCTGGAGCGCTGCCACAACCATGTGCCGGCCCTGCGCCAAAAAGCCTATCTGGTGGCCATCCCCACCACCAGCGGCACGGCCAGCGAGGCCAGCCGCTCCATGGTGATCACGGACGTGGACACCCGCCGGAAGGTGGGGGTGAGCGACGCCCAGCTGGTGCCCGATGTGGCCATCCTGGAGCCGGAGCTGACCTATTCGCTGCCCGCCGGCCTGACGGCGGAGACGGGTATGGACGCCCTGACCCACGCGCTGGAGGCGCTGGTGTCGCTGCGCGCCAACCTAATCTCCGATGTGTTCGCGGAAAAGGCCGCGGCGCTTATTTTCGCCAATCTGGCCGACGCCTGTGCGCAGCCGCAGCGCTATGAGGCCCGCAATGCCATGCAGCTGGGCAGCTATCTGGCGGGGCTGGCATTCAGCAATGTGTCGCTGGGCATCTGCCACAGCATCGCCCACGCGCTGGGCGGGGAATTCGGGCTGCCGCACGGCCTGCTCAACGCCATCGCGCTGCCCTATGTGCTCGCGTTCAACCGGGAACAGCCTGGGGCGGCGGAAAAATTCCGCGCCCTGGAACACAGCCTGGGCCTGGGACCTTTATCGGAAGAAGTGCGCGGGCTCAACCAGCGCCTGGGCGTGCCGGCGCTGGCCCGGCTGATAGACGAGGCGGCCTTTTTTGAAAAACTGCCCGCGCTGGCCCGGACGGCCCAGGGGGACGGATGCACCAAAACCAATCCGCGGCCCACGGACGAGGAAACCATGCGCGGCTTGATGGAACAAATTTATCGGGGGTGAGACCATGGCGGTGAAAATAATCGGCTATCTTTCCTACGGCTACCCGGACCTGGAAACGAGCATCCGGCGCGCCCAGGTGTATCGGGCGGGGGGATGCCGCTGCATCGAGGTGGATCTTCCCACGGACGACCCTTATTTGGACAACGCCTTCATCCAAAGCCGCATGAAGGCCGCCTACGCGGCGTGCGCCGACTTCGGCGTTTACTTCGACGGGGTGGAACAGATCAAAGCCCGCTGCCCGGATACGGAGCTGATCGCGCTGTGCTACGAGCATACCGTGATTCAGATCGGTGTGGAGACCTTTATCCGCCGGTTCCGGCAGGCGGGGCTGGACGCCTTGATCCTGGTGGGCAGCCGGGACGACCGCGTCAAAAAACAATTGCTGGCCGCAGGGATCAAAATTTCTTCTTACGTGACCTACGCCCTGCCCGACGCGGAGGTGGAGGACGCCAGGACGGCCAACGGCTTTGTCTATTTACAGGCAAAGCCGGCCGGCGCGGTGCGCCCGGGCTGCGAGAGCCTGGCCCAGTGCATCCGGTATCTGCGGCAAAGGGGCATCGGGGTGCCCATTTACTGCGGGGTGGGCGTGTCCACCCCGCAGGACGTCCGTGAGATCAGAGAGGCAGGGGGCGACGGTGCTTTCATCGGCAGCGCGCTGCTGAAACAGCCCTCCGAGGAGGAGACGGTGCGCTATCTGCGCGCGCTGGCCGAGCAGACGTAATAAAACCATCCATATAACAGGGCCCCTCCGGAGAAGGAAGGGCCCTGTGCTTTTTAAGGGAGGATTATGGCTCGATGACCACCTTGATGGCGTTGCCGATGCGCTCTTTGTAAGTGTGCATACCCTCGTTGATGTCGGATAGGGGGAAGGTATGTGTCAGCAAAGGCGCCGTTTGGATACGGCCGTCCTCCATCAGAGGTATGATGCGTCGCAACACATGTTCCCCCTCGGCTTTGCCGCCAGCCAGTTGGATATTCCATTGGACCACTTTGTTCAGGTCCAGGGTCACGGGTTCGGTGTAAATGCCCACCAGGGCGATGCGGCCGCTTTTTTTGCACAGTTCTACAGCCTGGGCACCGCCGGCGGCAGAGCCGGAAGTCTCGATGACCATATCGGCCATGACGCCGCCGGTGAGGCGGCTCACTTCGGCCGCCGCGTCCGTCTCGCGGCTGTTGAGCAGCACGTCCGCCCCCACCTGGGCGCCGACCGCCAATCGGGAGGCGCGGGTACCAACCAGCAGTACTCGGCCGGCGCCCAACGCCTTGGCCAGTTGTACAGCCATTAGGCCGATGGGCCCGGGACCGATAACGGCCACCGTCTCACCGGGGCCGATGCCTCCAACTCGCTGGATGCCGTACAGAGCCGTACCTGCGGTGGTGATCAGGGTGGCATCCCGGAAAGACAACTTCTGGGAAAATTTGTGCAGGCAGTTGATGTGACATACCGCGTATTCGGCATAACCGCCGTTGACCGTAAAGCCGTAGTGGCGGTGTCCCTCCTCCAGATTGCCGTAATTCAGGCAGGTGGTGTACAGGCCGCGAATGCAGTTTTCACAGTGGCCGCAGCCTTTGTGGGGTTCTACGGCCACGCGGTCGCCCACAGAAAAGCCGTGCACGCCCTCACCCAGGGCCGCCACTTCGCCGGCGTACTCGTGGCCGGGAATAAATTGGCCCATGGGCGGGCAATTGTCCCAGCCGTGGGCCACGATTTTCGGGTCGGTACCGCAGATGGCGCAGGCGCGTACACGGATGAGCACCTCTTGAAAGCCGGGCCGTGGCACGGGGCGCTGCACCACGCGCAAGTCGTTATAATCGTAGAGGACGGCGGCGTCCATCATCTCGGGGATATTCATGGCAACCTCTTTCCCTGGAGCCTTACAGCTCCAGCATAATCTTGATGGCCTGCTGGGCGTCGGCGGCCACGGCAAAGGCCTCGTCTACCTGGGCGATATCAAAGCAGTGGCTCACCAGACGGCGGGCATCCTCAGGCCAATGGGCCACAAAGTCGATCACTTGGGGAAAGTCCCCTGTCCCGCCTACGCTGCCCAGGACAGTGAGATCCTTGGTGACGATAAGTTTTTGCGCGATATCTGCCGCGGCGATCATGCCCACGCAGCCCAGCACGCCCAAGGGGCGCAGCAGCTCCAGGGAATGAGAGAAAACAGGCGCAGCACCGGTGGTTTCGATAATGATGTCATAGGGGGTGTCGTTGTACATGCTGTGGTAATCCTCTCCGCCTTGCCAGCGTAGCTCTTCATCCGAGGGAACGTGGGCGCCCAGTTGGCGGGCTAACTCCACCCGGCGGGGGATGAGGTCGGTGAGAGCCACATCGGTGCAGTTGTGCTGGTGCAATAGCAGCAACAGAGCCGCCAACCCGATGGCCCCGCCGCCGTATACCAAAATACGCTTGCCAGCCAGCGGACCGCAGACAGCGCATATCCGTGCAAGCAAGTGGTGGGCCACGGCGATTGGTTCGGTGAGAGCCAGGAGGGTGAGGTCGGTGTCCGGGGCAGCCCTGTACAAATATTGGCGCGGGCGCACAATGTACTGGGACGATGCGCCGTCGCAGGTGATGCCATATTTTTCAATATGGCGGCACAGGTTCTGATCGGCTGCGCTGCAGTCACATTGGCCGCAGTATTTGGAACAGTCGCCGGTGGCCTTGG
>CAJMEU010000005.1 GCA_905212515.1 uncultured Oscillospiraceae bacterium
CTTGACAACCACAAAGGGTGCCTGCGGCAATTTTCCTTGCTCTGCATCGAAAATTGCCTTTCCAGAAGTGCTGCGCAGTTTTGACCCGACGGTTTTGAGTGACTGGCGTGCGAAAAAAGCTTGGTAATCCTGACGGATTACCGAACTTTTTGAACATGTCAAGTGCCAAAACCGTCAGTCAAAACCGATGTTTTCTTGCATCAACACGCCCAAGAAGGGAGCCAATTCAATGGAAGTGATCAAAACAGCCGCGCTGACCAAGGCCTACGGCGCCAAACGCGCCGTGGACCATCTGGACATGACGGTGCGGCAGGGGGACATTTACGGCTTTATCGGGCGCAACGGCTCGGGCAAATCCACCACCATGAAAATGCTGTGCGGGCTGGCAACGCCCACCGAGGGCGAGGTACGCCTGTTCGGCAAACCGGTGGACGACCCCGCCGCCCGCCGCAGGGTGGGCGCGCTGGTGGAAAGCGCGGGCCTGTACGGAGACTGCAGCGCCCACGAAAACCTGATGCTGAAGGCCACCTGCATGGGCCTGGTAGACGGCGACAGGCAGTGCCGGGACCTGCTGGGCCTGGTGGGCCTGGAGGGCAGCAGCAAACAGCATGTCAAAAAATTTTCCATGGGCATGAAGCAGCGCCTGGGCGTGGCCCTGGCCCTGCTGGGCAGCCCGGACCTGCTGTTGCTGGACGAACCCATCAACGGCCTGGACCCGGAGGGCATCCAGGAGATCCGCCAGCTGCTGCTGCGCCTGAACCGGGAAAACGGCATCACACTGCTGGTCAGCTCTCACATTTTGGGCGAGCTGAGCAAGATCGCCACCTGCTACGGCATCCTCAAAGACGGGCGCCTGGTGGAACAGCTCACGGCCGAAGAATTACAGGCGCGCTGCAGGGATTACCTGCACCTGCGGGTGGCGGACGCCAAAACCGCCGCCGTGCTGCTGGAGCAGGAACTGGGCGTGCATCAGTATGAAGTGCGCCCGGAGGGCGAGATCCGCGTGTACGACGCGGTGGACGCCGCCCGCGTGACGGCGGTGCTGTCCGCCCACGGCGTGGCCGTTGCGGAGATCTACCTGCACGGGCAGGACCTGGAAGGCTATTTTCTGGAACTGATGGGAGGTGCCGACCATGTTTGACCTGCTTCGCATGGACCTGCGGCGCATGGCGAAGGCCAAGGCGTTCTGGGTCACATTGATCATTTTCTGCGGCGTCATCCTGCTGCTGTGCGTCACCATGACCATCACCGCCGACGCGGAACTGGTGACGAGACTCGCCTCCTGGGGCGGCACCGTTACCATTAACGGGCAGGCCATCGCCGACGCCGGCCAGGCACAGGCCGAATTGATCGCCGAGGCGGCCGAGGCGCGGGCCGAACTGCAGTCCATGAGCAAACCGCAGTTTTTCTACTCCCTGTTCTGCCAGGGCGGCGGGCTTTCGGTGTTCATCGCCATCCTCTGCACCCTGTTCGTGTGCGCGGATTTCTCCTCCGGCTTTGCCAAGAACATTTTTTCCGTGCGCCGGCGGGGGCCCTCTTACCTGCTGGCCAAGGCCGTCACGATGATCTGCACCACCGGCGTGTTCATCCTGCTGTGCACAGTGCTGTGCCAGGTGTGCTTCGCGGTGCTGCGCATGCCGCTGCAGCCCGGCACCTTGCCGGAGTACGCCAAGTACCTGCTGCAGGCCTGGGTGGCTATCAGCGCCTTTGCCATCCAGAACGTCTTCTTCTGCGTCTGGCTGCGCAGCGTGGGGCTGGGCATGGTGCTGTCCTTTGTGTGCGCCGGCGGCGTGGCCGCCATGGCCATTGAAAGCCTGACGCGGCTGTTCGGCCTGAACCTGACGCCGTTCCTGCTGTTCGGCGCCACTGCGACCGACGGCCTGACCCTGGGGGGCCTGGCGGCGTGTGTGGTTTGGTCGGCCGTTTACCTGCTGCTGGGCACGGTGATCCTGCGCAGGAAAGATATCTGACGGGAAAGGGATGAGGCAAATGGCTGTGCTGTTGGTGGGTTTGGCGTGTATCGTGCTGTTGCTGGCGGCACAGCTGCTGCGCACCGAGGCCCAGCTGCGGACCCTGGCCAAACAGCTGGAGGAGCTGCCGCCGGGCAGCAACGCCGAGCTGACGTCCTCGGTGCGCACGCGGGGCATGCTGGCCCTGTGTCGGGCCATGAACGGGACGCTGCGCGCGGCGCGGCAGGCGGGCGCCGAGGTGAAGCGCGGCGAGGAAGAGCTGAAATATACCATCGCCAGCGTCTCCCACGACATCCGCACACCGCTGACCGGCGCGGCCGGGTACCTGCAGCTGGCGCAGGACACTGAGGACCCGGCCAAGCGGGCCGCCTACCTCGCCGTCATCCGCGGCCGCCTGCGCGATCTGGAACAGCTGCTGGACGAACTGTTCCTTTATACCCGGCTGTCCGCGGGCGAGGTGGCGCTGGAGTGCGTTCCCGTAGAGGTTTATCCGGCGCTGTGCGATTCCCTGGCGGGCTTTTTCGAGCTGTTCAGCGCCCAGGGCACGCAGCCCCAGCTGGACTTCCCCCAGGAAGCGCTGCGGGTGCTGGCTACGCCCGAGGCGCTGCGCCGGGTGCTGCGCAACCTGACGGCCAACGCCCTGCGGCACGGCTGCGGCGGCGTACAGGTGACGCAGCGCGGCGCGGACATCTCCTTTGCCAACCGCGTGCCGGACCCCGCCGCCATCGAGCCGGACCATTTGTTCGACCGCTTCTACCGTGCCGACGGCGCGCGGGCCGGCACGGGCGCCGGGCTGGGGCTTGCCATCGTGCGGGAACTGATGCAGCGCATGGGCGGCACGGCCGGGGCGCGCCTGGACGGCGATGTATTGACCATCACCCTGCATTTCCGCGGGGCATAGAAAAGCCGGGCGGTTTTGCGCCTTCCGGTACAAAACAGGGCATCCCCCAAAGAAAAGGGGATGCCCTGTTTGTTCGCGCCCTGCGCGGCTCTGGCCCGGGCGTGCTTATTCCACCTCTCTCAGCAGCTCTTCGGCCGAGATACCGAACAGCCTGGCCAGCGCGATCAAATTGGCGGTGCTGGGGTCGGAGGCGCCGCTCTCCCATTTGGACACCGCCTGCCTGCTTACGCCGATGGCTTCGGCCACAAACTCCTGGGTCATCTTGCAGCGCGTGCGGTGCTGTTTCAGGGCCTCGCCCAGGGACCTGCGCACCGCCGTGCGTTCCTGCCGGGCGTCCTTTGCATGGATATACTTCCAAAGGGCCCGCGCGGCCAGCACAAACAGCCCGATCAGAGCGACGAGCAAGATCAGGTTCACGATCACCATGATCGTTGTCATCCGCATTCTTTTCAGCTCCTTTCTTTTCTGCTGTCCCCAGTATCACACAAACGGCCGGTGGAAACCACCAACCATCGCGCAAATATCCGTTGCAATTCAGTTGCCGGACGCCGGGCCGGCCCTTGCCCTGGATCAAAAAAGCGGGAGCCACCAGGATGCGTGGCTTCCGCTTTTGCCGCTTTCCGGCCGGGATGGCCCGGCCTACAGCACCGCCTGGCCGTTGACGTTTAGTTTGAACGCCAGGCCCAGCTTTTCCGCCGCCTTGCGGCAGAGCAGCATGCGGTCCATAAAAATTTCGAAATAATCAATGACCGGCGACATCTCCGTGTCGATGGTCAATTCCAGCAGCACCGCCGTGTGATCCTCCGTCAGGGAGGTGGACGCCTTTTTCACCGCGTAGTTCACCCTGTCGTGGATATCGAATGCCGCCTGGTTTTTGGTGCGCACGCGGGTGCGGCGCACGTCCGTTTTATCGGCCAGGATCAGCGCCGCCGCCACCGGGTTCACCGGGTAGGCGGTGCTCTCGTCGTGATTGCCGATGGCCGAACACACGGCGGCGATCTCCTCCGGCGGCATGCCCAGGTGATCCAGCAGACGGAAGGCCATCACCGCGCCGGACTGGGCATGGTCGATGCGGTTGACCACGTTGCCGATGTCGTGCATGTAACCGGCGATCCAGGCCAGCTCACAGTCGCGCTTGTCGTAGCCCAGCTCCTCCAGGATCTTCTGGGCAAAGTGGGCCACGCGCGTCACATGGGCGTAGCTGTGCTCAGTAAAGCCCATGGCCGCCAGGGCGGCGTCGGCATATTCAATGTAGGTTTTGATCTCTTTGTTCTCTTTGATCTGTGCGGGTGTGATCATAACTGCTCCTTCTTTTCTTCCAATAGTACAAAGGCCGTGGCCAGGCCCTCCTCGTGGGTCAGCGAGAGATGGGCCCGTAGGCCCCGCTGTTCCATCAGGGCCTGTGCGCGGCCGGAAAATGCCAGGTAGGGCGCGCCGTCGGCGTTGCGCAGCGCCTGCACTTCGTCCAGCGAGAATTCGCGCAGGATGCCGGTGCCCAGCGCCTTGCCGAAGGCCTCCTTGGCGGCGAAGTTGGCCGCGGCTGTGGCCGGGCCTTTTTCCGCCACGAGGCGCTGTTCTTCGGGGCCGTAGACGCGCTGCAAAAAGCGGGGGTTCAAAAGGCTTTTCTCCAGCCGGTATACGGCTGCCGTATCCACCCCGATGCCCGCGATGGCCATTGCCCAGTCCCCCTTTTTCCTATTTGCCGCCTTGCGGCATCTTTAGTATACCGCAAACGCGCGTTTTCCGCAACGCCGCCCATGTAAAAGCCGGGTAAAGTTCCCCTTTTTTCCCCATCCCAAGCGAAAGGCGGCCGCTTTTCCCGAAGCGCCGGAAGGCGCAAAAAGGCCGCGCTTACGCCTGTCGGCATAAACGCGGCCCTGTCTATCTTCTGCAGTTAACGCTCTGGCACCAGCACGCCGTAGCTGCCGTTCTTGCGGCGGTACACCACGTGGATCTCGTCCGTGTCGGAATCGCGGAAGAGGAAAAACTCGTGGCCCAACATGTTCATCTCCAGGATGGCTTCGTCCACGGTGCAGGGCTTTACGGGGAAGTGCTTCTCGCGGATGATGTGGTACGGTTCCTCCTCTGCGGGCGCTTCGCTGACATACTGCTGCTCCACATAGGCTTCCACCGCGGGCTGATACACACGGTTGTCCAGTTTCTTGCGGTTTTTTACAATGCGGCGCGTCAGCAGGTCCACCGCCGCGTCCAGCGCATCCTCCATGCGGTCGGCCGATTTTTCGGCGCGCACCGCCAGTCCTTTATCTTTCACCGTCACCTCTACGGTCTGCCAGTCTTTCTCAACCGTCACCGTCACCTGGGCCTGCGCGCTGTCGGAAAAGAACTTATCCAGCTTGGCCAGCCGTTTTTCTGCGCGCTGCTTGAAGGCGTCCTTCAGATTGACTTTTCGTCCGGTACATGTGACATTCATATCAGAAACCTCCTTTTCGGGGCAGGCTCACGGCCTTTCCCTTGTATTCAGTATACCACGCCCGGGCCTGCTTTTCAATGAAAGCGCCGGCATTTTTTATAGTTTTTTCATTTTATTCATATCTTTTTTATAAATTGCGCACAGTTTCCAGGCAAAACAATCAGGCATCCCTGCGGTGTGTTGGCGCAAGAAAACATCGCCTTTAAAAGACGATGTTCGCGCCGTGCGCCGTCAGGCGTGCCCGCGGGCCAACGCATGGCCCGCATTTTGCCGCAAAGCGTTCTGTGTTTTTATTTATACAACGCCGACAAATGGAGGCGAGCAGACGGCCGCATAAGCGGCCCTCGGTTTTGCACAGCAAAATGCCGCGCATCATTTTGCGCGGCCAGGACACAGATCCAACGTTTTTGGCTGGATCATATACAAAACAGCCCGGCCATCCTGACGGATAGCCGGGCTGCCTGAATCCATGAAACGCCAAAAAAGCCAGCCAAAGCCGACGTTTTCTTATGCCGACGCGCCTATGGCTGCCTGCCTCGCGCCCAGTTCAGTGGCCACGGCGGGAATAACCGCCGCCGCGGCGCGCCTCGGTGACGCGGCGAAGATCAGACATCTTCTCCTCGCTGCGGCTCTTGAACTGGCTCATCATATCTTCGAAGGACAGGTCCTTCTGCGGGGCCGCGGCGCGCGGCTGCCACACACGGCCGGTGTCGGCGCGGGTGGGCTTGGGCCGGGGCTTGGGGTCTGCCTTTTTGATGGACAGGCCGATCTTGCCGTCGGGCGCCACGTTGATGACTTTTACCTTGACCATCTGCCCCTCGCTGAGCACATCGGCCAGCTCCTGGATATACTCGTTCGAGACCTCGGAGATATGCACCATCCCGGTCTCGCCGCCCGGCAGCAGCACGCACGCCCCGAATTTCTTGACGCCCGTCACTTTGCCTTCCAAAATCGCTCCTACCTCAACTGCCATAGAACTGTGCCGACTCCCCTTTAAATTTAAATGAAGATATACAAGCGGGCCTATTTGCCCGACATGTCCACATACAGCCGCTCGTCCGGCTTGGCGTAGCCCAGCTTCTCGCGCGCGACGCGCTCCATATACGCGGCCTCGTCATCCACGTCCAGCGTGCGCTGCAGCTCCTGGTTCTGGGCCTGCTGCACCGCCACCTGCTGGGTCAGATTGTCCAGCTGCTGACGCTTGGACACGATGTCGATCTGCACGTACACCAGGGAGACCACCAGATACAGCAGCAGGCCGGCCAGCCAGACGCGCAGAGCCACGGCGGACTGGGCCATTTTTCTTTTTCCCGCGGCGCTGCTCATACTGATTTCCTTCCTTCTGCTGCGAAATGGGCATACTTCCCCCTGTGTCGGGGCTGTTATTGGAATTATACAACACACGCATGGTGTTTTGCAAGGCGGTTTTTTGATTTTGGCGGACATTTTTGCGTTTTTGCCCGCGTTTCGCCCTTCTTTTTTCCCGCGCCGCCGCCAGGGCGGCCCTCACAGGGCGCCAAAGGCGGGCCGCTGTACGCGACGCGGCTCGCGCGGGGAACGTCAGCAGCCGGCGCAAATGCCAAAAAAGCGGCGCCAGGAAATTCACCGCCGCCAAATAAGCCAGCGCCATGGCGGCCATGGTATACCAGCGCGGGATGCCGGCGTATAAGATGCCCATGGCGGCGCTGCGCAGCAGCACGGCCCCCAGGAAGGGCACCAGCCCATCGCACACAAACAGCGCCGGCCGGGACGAGCCCAGCGCCAGCCGCAGGAAGCGGTAGAGCAGCGCCAGCAGGAAACCCAGGCCGGCGGCCAGGAACACGTCCCGCACCACCAGCGCCGGCGGGATATTGGCGACCATCAGCGGGTCAGCCTTTTCCAGAAGCCGCCGTGCTCGCCCTGGGCACGTTTGGCCGTATATTGGATGAACTCGATCTGGCCGGTGATCTTTACCTGCCCCGCCTGCACGCTCAGCTCGCTGACGTTCAGCCCCTCGCCGCCGATGTTCAGCATCCCGTAGGCCGTGTCCAGCTGGGCGCTCTGCTCGTCATAGCTGACGACGGCCTTCACCCCCGTTGCGGTGAGCGTCGCCCGCTCCTCGATGATGACGCTGTGGGGCCCGTTGCCCGCAGATTGCTCACTCATCCCCATCACCTTCCCTTCGGTGAAAGGTATGCGCGGCAGGAGGCGGATATTACTCGCTCAGCACCACGTACATCTCCCGGGCTACGTCCTTGCCCGCAGGCGCCTCGGTGGACACCACTTTCACCCGCACGGGCCGCTGGCCGAAGGCCACCTCGATGATGTCCCCCTCCTTCACCGCATAGCTGGCCTTCACCGGCCGGCCGTTCACGGTGATGCGCCCGGCATCGGCCACCTCGTTGGCCACAGTGCGGCGCTTGATCAGACGGCTCACTTTCATAAATTTATCGATCCGCATGGAAATCTCCCATCTTTTTATAAATAAAGAAGCGGCCCACAGGCTGTGAGCCGCCCTGCCGGTGCACAAAGCGCCGAACTTATTTTTTCGCAACAGCGTCTTTCAGGCCCTTGCCGGCTTTGAAAGCGGGCACAACGGTCGCGGGGATCTCGATGCTCTCTTTCGTGCGGGGATTCAGGCCGGTGCGGGCGGGGCGCTCGCGGGTCTCGAACGTACCAAAGCCCACCAGGGAAACTTTGTCGCCGGCCTTCAGGGCGGCGGTGATGCCGTCGATCACAGCGGCAACGGCCTTTTCAGCGTCTTTCTTGGACAGGTCCGCCTCGGCGGCCACTTTCGCAATCAGTTCAACTTTCGTCATTTTACAAACCTCCGATAGATTCAGTTGGCTGTAACTACAGCCTTTCTATGTTTACAAGGCAGAGTGCCCTGTAAAAACCGTTTGTTGCCAGTATACCCGGACCGGCGCGGATTAATCCTGCCGTTCCACCGCATCCCGCGCAAAATCCCCGGCCGCACGGGTGAGGGCCTGCTCGGCGTCCTGGCCGGACAGCTGCGCCACCGCGCACGCCGCCAGCAGCACCTGGCCCAGGGCCTCTTCACCGGGGGCTTTCCCCAGCGCGTCCGCCGCTTTATCCAGCAGGGCCTGTGCCTCGTCCGTGCTGGCCGGGCCGATGCCCCGCGCGCCGGCGCGTTTGAGGACCTTTTGGGCCCGCATCAAGGCGGGCAGGGCGGCCGGCACGCTGGCAAGGTCGTCCGCCAGGCTCTGGCGGGCCTTTTCCTCCCGCTTGAGCTCCTCCCAGTTTTTCAGCACCGTGCCCTCGTCGTCGGCCCGCACTGTGCCGAAGATGTGGGGGTGGCGGTACACCAGCTTTTCACAGATGCCGGTGCACACGTCTTCAAACGTGAAGGCGCCCGTCTCCTCTTCCATGCGGGTGTGCAGGGCCACCTGCAGCAGCACATCGCCCAGCTCTTCGCACAGCAGGTGCGCGTCCGCCTGGTCAATGGCGTCGGCCACCTCGTAGGTCTCTTCAATAAAGTTTTTGCGGATGGAAGCGTGGGTCTGCACCTTGTCCCAGGGGCAGCCGTGGTCCGGGTCACGCAAAAGGGCCACGATGTCCAGCAAGTCCTGCATATCGTACCGCTGCTTTTGTGTGAACCCCACTGTTCCCGCCGCCTTTCCTATGGTATTTTACATGATATAAAGCGGCTTTGCAAGGTCTTTTGCAGTTTTTTCCGGCCTAAAAACCGTATTTTCACATAAAAAATGCCGTTTTGGGAAGCAACGCAGGCGGCACGCCGGCCGCGCGCCGCCTTCCGTCATGATTTGGCAGATTTTTCCGCGTTTTCGGGCTCCTTTGCCTTTGCGGTGTGGACTTCGTGTTTTCCCTGGTGGTATACGTACGCCTTGTTCACACGCTTACCCCAGTTTTGCCCCACACCCACTACAAAAGGTGGCACCGGGCTCCACCTCCGCGCCGCACTGGGGGCAGCAGTCCAGAGGCTTCTGTTCGGGCGCGGGCACCGGGTCGGGGCACAGCGCGTTCAGCTGGCTTTCCACGTCGGCCACAACGTCCACGTAGCGCTGCACCAGGGCCGGGTTCTCCTCCCCGTTTTTGTGCAGTGAATACACCAGGGCGCCCAGCTCCTGCTGGGCCTTGCGCAGTTTGTTTTCCAGGCTCAGGCGGTCCACCTGCTGTTTCCCTTTTTCCGCCAGGCTTGCGGTGGTGCGCAGAGCGCTGTCCGCCACAGCGGCGGCGCTTTTCCTCAGCCGTTCCCAATCCATCATACTGTTCTCTCCTTTCAGCTTGCGCTGTCATTGCGGTTTTCGCCCAAAAATTCCCGCAGCATGGAATCCCGGGGCACCAGGGCCTCGTCGATCTGCGCGCAGCAGGCAAAGCGGGCGCACAGGTCCTCCAGGGCAAGGGCATATCGGCTGCCCGGCGCCAGCACCCCGCGCATATGGGCCATGCGGGGCGCCAGCACGCACACTTCATAGGAAAAGCTGGTGTCCAGCAGCAAATCGGCCTCGGGCTTGAACACCTTGATATTCTTGTCCTCGCCCTCGCACACCTGGGGCCACATGTCCATGGTTTTTTCCGGGCTGTGTCCGCGGAACTGGTAATCCCGTACCATGCGGCGGGCAAGACGCACGTCCCGCGTGGGCAGGATGCGCTGTCCGTCGGCCGAATATTCCTCCCGCAGGCCGGCGTAGATCTTGTACACGCTGTCGTGGGGCAGCAGGGCCGTCAGGCGCGGGTTCAGGGCATGGATCCCCTCCACCACCACCACGCCCCCTTCCAGCTCCACGGGGATGGTGCCCTGGCGGCGCTGTTCGCGACTGAAATCAAAATCCGGGATCTCGGTGCGGCCCTGGCGGATGAGCTCCAGCAAACAGCGGTTGATCTTGGCGATATCCAGGGCGTCCACGCTCTCATAATCCGGCGAGCCGTCGGGCAGGCGGGGATAGTCTTCCACATCCAGGAAGAAATTGTCCAGCGACACCACCGCGCTGGCCTGCCCGCCGCGGCGCAGCTCTGCGGCCAGCTTGTGGGCGGTGGTCGTCTTGCCCGACGAGGAGGGGCCCGTCAGCATCACCACTTTGGCGCCGCTGCGCCGCACCTCGTGGGCGGCGTGGCTGACGCGGCCGGCATAGTCCCCTTCGCAGTAATCGATGAAGGCCCGGGGGGACTGGGCCGCCACGTTCAAAAGGCCCAGCTCAACCAGGCGCTTGGGGATCCAGATCAAAGAATTTGCCATAAAACTCCTCCACGCCCCGCTTGCGGGCCAGCATCTCGTCAAAGCCCTTGATGTATTCCGCGGGATATTTGTAGTTAAAAATGCGCTGGATCCGGCCGCCGGGCTCCACCAGCTTGGTGGAGCCGCCGGCGCCAGCCGAGAGGATGGTGTGCACTTCCTCCATAATGAAGATGTTGTAAAGGCCCGTGAAGCCCGGTTTGGCGTAGCCCACATTTTCCAGGTTCTCCAGCGTGCTCTTCTGCCGGTAGAGGTAATAGGGCTGGTAGCCCGCGCCGGGCAGAGCACGGCAGTATTCCAGCATGCGCCGCACGTCGCCGGCGGCGCCTTCGCTGTGGTCGATCACCAAATTCGACGCCCGCTTGAGCGTCAGCGTGTGCACGGTGATATTCTCCGGCGCCAGCTCCATCACACCGCGCAGCGTGCGGGCAAAGCCCTCGGGCGTGTCGCCGGGCAGGCCGGCGATCAGGTCCATGTTGATGTCCCCGTGGCCCAGGCGGCGGGCCAGATGATAGCAGTCGATAATGTCCTGGGCGGAATGCTTGCGCCCGATGCGGCGCAGCACTTCATCGGACAGTGTCTGGGGATTGATGGAGATGCGCGTGGCGCCCATGCGCTTGATGACGGCCAATTTTTCCTCGTCCGTGCAGTCCGGCCGGCCTGCCTCCACCGTATACTCCCGCAGGGCGGGCACGTCGAACTCATCGTTCACCGTGCCCATCAGGTCCTCCAGCTGCCGGGCGGAGATGGCCGTGGGCGTGCCGCCCCCAATGTACAGTGTTTCCAATTCCAGGCCCAATTTGCGGGCCAGGGCCGCGATGGCCGCCACCTCTCGCCGCAAAGCCTCCACGTAGGGCGCGATGAGCCCCGCCGATTGGGCCGTGGTGCGCGACACAAAGCTGCAATAGCTGCAGCGGGAGGGGCAAAACGGAATAGAAATATACAAACTGTAGCTTTTGGGCCGGTTCATCGCCAGGATATCCCGCTGCCTGTCGGCAATTTCTACAGAAAGTTTATATTTTTCTTCACTGGCAAAGTGCTGCTCCTGAAAAAAAGAGGCGATCTGCCCGGGCGTCTGCCCTTTGGCGCGCAGGTCGTGCACCAATCGTACGGGCCGCACGCCAGTGAGCATGCCCCAGGGAGGCTTTTGGCCCGTGACGGCGCACAGCAGCAAAAACAGCGCCCTGCACACAGCATATTCCGTCTCTTTGTCCGTCATGCCCGGCTCCAGCGCCGACTTTTGCCAGGTGCAGACGCCGCCGTCGCGCACAGCCACCAACAGGCGCCCGCTGCTTTTCCGCACGCGCACCATGTCCGCGCCGCGGCCGGGCCGCGTTTTGGCGGGACGGGCGCCGGGATAAAAAATGCGGGCCACATGCTCGGGCTCATAAATGGATCCCAATCCGGTAAAATACAGTTCCATCCCGCGCCTCACTGGGCGCCGTAGGTGCGCAGATAATAATTGTGGGCCAGCTCTTCGCGCATCTGGGAAAACTCGCCGTGGCCGGGCAGCACCTGCACGTCCTCGCCGCCGGAAAAAGCGGCCCACAGCTTGCGCATAGTGGCCTCCATGGCGGCGGGGTCGCTGCCCGCCAGGTCCGTGCGGCCGATGTCGCCGGCAAACAGCGTGTCGCCGCTGAACAGCATGTCGTCGCACAGATAGCATACCGACCCCGCCGAATGGCCTGGCGTGCGCAGCACGCGGAAGGTCATCTGGCCAAAGTCCAACGTCTCGCCGTCGGCCAGATCGTGATTCACCTGCCCGGGCCGCAGGGGCAGCAGCCGGGTGCCCTGGGCATCCTCCCGCCCCATATACACGGGTGCACCGGTGGACTCTTTCAGGGCCGCCACCGTGCCCACATGGTCGTGATGGCCGTGGGTCAGCAAAATGGCGGCCAATTTGGCGCCGTGTTTTTCAAGGCCCAGCAGATATTCCTGCACCGGGGCCGCCGGGTCCACGGCAACGGCGGTGCCGGCGTCATCCACGGCCAGGAAGGTGTTGGTGAACAGCGGCGCGGGGCCGACGATGTGATAGATTTGCATAATTCCCTCCACAATTCCAGCATTCCCGCCGCGCGGTGCGCCCTCAGGGCAGCAGCAGCGCAGACGGGGCTTCATAAACGGAAAATGTCTGGTTCTCGTACAGCGGCGCGCCGCAAGGGGCGGCCGCCGCCTGTTCCTCCGGGCCCAATAGAAGGAACTTTTTCTCCCTGCCTGGCACAGGCTGAAAATAATCCTTGGGGCAGCCCAGGGGGAAGGGCAACAAGGTGCCGGTTGCCGGGTCCACCGCCACAGGGACCGCCTCCACCGCGCCATTGCTGAGATAAGTCAGCACATTGGCGTCCCAGTAATCGGCATAACCGAAAGTATATCCCTCCGCCTCCAGGTAGCGCACCACGGCCGCGCGGTCGGCCGCCACCTGCGGCTGCGTGACCATATGCAGCACGTTGTAATAGGCCCCAAAGCCGCCGCACAGCACCACCGCGGCCGCCAGCCCGCCGGCGGCACGGCGCGTCCAGGCCGGCCCATCTGCACGCAGCAGATCGGCGATGGCCAAGGGCGGCAGGAACCACAGCAGCGTATAGGGCAGCAGCGCGTAACGATACTGCACCATGCCGCCGAAATCGACGGCCGTCAGCACCAGGATGTTCACGGCGTTGGCCAGCAGGGTGAACAACAGATAATCCTGGCAGGCGCGGCACAGGGCCTTATAACGCAGGCATAGCCACAGAGCGCTGGCCAGAATGGCCATCCACAGCAGCGCGCCGCCCGGGCCCACGCTGTGTCCGGCGACCCAGTAGGAGGTCAGCGTCTCCTGGAATTTTTGCAGCAGCTGCCCTGGCTGTGTAAAGGTGGGCGCGGACAACGCGCCCCGGGGCAGCAGCCCTGCGCGCTGGGCCAGCGCCGTGACCAGGTAACTGGCCAATCCCAGAGTGCACAGCACCAAATACAGGGCTTGCCTGCGCCAGCTGTCGGGCTTGAACGGGCCGTCCCGCAGGATATTCAGCGCGGCCACACCGCCCAGAGGCAGGAAAAATATCTCGAGGTAGCGGATGCCGCACATGCCCATGACCAGAGCCAGCGCCCCGCACAACAGCAGCCATGTCCAACGCCGTCGTACCGTCATATGACGGCGGAGAGCGCGGGCCATGAAGGCCCACATAAGCAGCAGCGCCAGCAAAAAGAAGCTGTAATACAGCGCGCTTTGGTAGTATTCAAAGCTGAGGATGGAGACGGGCGCCACCAACAGCAGCGCTCCCAGCAGGGACACCGTACGCCCCGCTCTCAGGCTTCGCAGAAACAACAAGCCCGCCCCATACAGCAAAGCGGTGGTGACGGCCACGGCCAACGTATGCACCAGCGCCATATCCGAGATAAAGAGAAACAGCGGTGCCATTATCAGGCTGTTGTGCCATAGGCGCATCTCAGTGGTGAAATACCAGCTGTCTGGCAGCAACGCGCCCGTCTGAGCCATGTGGCGCGCGTACAGTACTTCGGTGGCCGCGTCAGAATTGAACAGTACAGTCTGCGGGAACAGCACCGCCGCGTGCCACACCAGGGTGCTCCACAGCGCCAGCGCGCACCCGGCCAAAAACAGGCGGACCAGGCGGAAACCATACCTTTTTGCCCTCTCCATATTTCCTTCTTTCAGCCTGCGCCCGGCTGATCAGCGGGTCCAATCCTCCGTCTCAATGACGATGGTGACAGGGCCGTCGTTCACCAGCTCAAGCTGCATGTCGGCGCCGAATTCGCCCGTCTCCACACGCGCAAGGCCGGTACCCCGCAGGCAGGCCACGAAGCGCGCGTAGCCATCCACGGCAAGGGGCGGTTTGGCGGCCCGGATAAAGCTGGGCCGCTTGCCCTTTTTGGTATCTCCATACAGCGTGAAGTTCGAGACGACCAGTGCCTCGTACCCCTTGTCCTCGGCCGACAGGTTCAGCTTGCCCTGCGCGTCCTCAAAGATGCGCAGGCCGGCTACCTTGGCGGCCAGCTTCTCGCAGATGTCCAGGGTGTCGGTGTCCTGCACCCCCAGCAGCACCGCCAAACCGGGGCCAATGGAACGGATATCGGCCCCATTGACGGTAACGCTGGCGCGGGTGACGCGCTGGATCACTGCTTTCATAAGGAATACGCTCCTGTCTCATAAAAAATTGCCCCAGGCTGTTTTCGGCCACGGGCCCGGTGCGCCGGCCACGGCCATATTGCCGCCGAAGGAGGAAAGCGGGCGGGCCGGGAGCCGGCGGCGTGCATTGCATCAGGTGCGCTGCACGCTGGTGACGCCCCGCACTTTCCGCAGACGGGCGATCACGCTGTTCAGGTGTTCGATGTTGTTGATGCCGATGGTCAGCGTCATGGCCGCGCGTCCGTCGGACAGCTGCCGGGCCGTCATGGCGTAGCAGGGCAGGCGCATCTCGGCGATCAGGCCGGCCACGTCGGCCATCAGGCCGCTGCGGTCCAGCGCCGACACCTCCAGGGTGGATTTGAAGCTCTCCTGTACGTCCTCGGCCCAGTGGGCGCGCAGCCAGCGGGCCGCGTCGGGGCCCTCCAGGCCGGCGCGGGCGTTGGGGCAGTCCCGCTTGTGGATGGACACGCCGAACCCGCGGGTGACAAAGCCCACGATGGCGTCCCCCGGCAATGGGTTGCAGCACTTGGCGAACTTGATGGGGCAGTTGTCCAGCCCCTCGACCACCACGCGGTCGGAGGATTTGCTCTTTTTGATGGGGATCTTGAGCGCAGCCGCGGGCTGGTCCTCTTTGACCAGCTTTGCGTACTCCTCTTTGATCTTGATCATCAGGCGCGACAGCTGCAACCCGCCGTAACCGATGGCGGCGTACATCTCCTCCACTGTGTTCAGGCGCTGGCGGCGGGCGATCTCGGCCAGGAAATCCTCGTACTTGTCATCGGGCACGTTGATGAGATTGCGCCGCATCTCTTTTTCAAGCGCGGCCTTGCCCTCGGCGATGTTCTCTTCCTTGCGCTCTTTTTTAAACCAGTTGCGGATCTTGTTCTTGGCCTCGCTGGTGCGCACCAACGTGAGCCAATCGCGGCTGGGGCCCTTGTCCTTGGGGCCGGTGATGATCTCGATGATCTCGCCCGTGACCACTTTGTGGTCGATGGGAACCATGCGGCTGTTCACCTTGGCGCCCACCATGCGGTTGCCCACCGCCGAATGGATGGCGTAGGCGAAGTCGATGATGGTGGCGCCGGCGGGCAGATTGATCACGTCGCCCTTGGGGGTGAAGGCGAACACCTCCTCGGGCAGAAGCTCGGACTTGATGTCCCGCAGCAGATCGCCCGCGTCCCCGCTCTCGCGCTGGCTCTCCAAAAGCTGGCGCACCCAGGCCATGCGGTCGTCCAGCTTGTCGGAGGTGACGCCGGCCTTGTACTTCCAGTGGGCGGCCACGCCGTACTCGGCGGTGTGGTCCATCTCCCAGGTGCGGATCTGCACCTCAAAGGCCACGCCCTCGTGGCCCAGCACCGTGGTGTGCAGGGACTGGTAGCCGTTGGGCTTAGGGGTGGAGATATAGTCCTTGAAGCGGCTGGGGATGGGGTGGTACATATCGTGGATGACGCCCAGCGCGTTGTAGCACTCGCTGACCGTGTCCAGGATGATGCGCACGGCGTACACGTCGTAGATCTCGCCGAAGGCCTTGTTCTGCATGTACATCTTGCGGTAGATGCCGTACACGCTTTTGATGCGCTTTTTGATGGTGGCCTTGGCCATGCCGTTTTCCGCCAGGCGTTCGCTGATCTTTTCCGCGATGCCGCCGATGAAGGCGTCCGCGCCGTCGTTCTGGGCCAGATAGCTTTTGATCTCCTCGTAGCCCACCGGGTCCAGATAGTGCAGGCTGCGGTCCTCCAGCTCCTCCTTCACGCCGGCCATGCCCAGGCGGTGGGCGATGGGGGCGTACACCTCCATGGTCTCCAGCGCCTTGTCCCGGCGCTTCTGCTCGGGCCAGCCGTCGCCGGTGCGCATGTTGTGCAGCCGGTCGCACAGCTTAATCAGCATCACCCGCACGTCCTTGGACATGGCCAGCAGCATCTTGCGCAGGTTTTCGGCCTGCTGCTCCTCCACGGAGGAGAATTTGATGCGCGTCAGCTTGGTGACACCGTCCACCAGCAGGGCCACGTCGGCGCCGAACTCGGTTTTGATGGCGGACAGCTTGACGTCTGTGTCCTCCACCGCGTCGTGCAGGATGGCCGCGATGATGCTGTCCGTGTCCAGGCCCAGCTCCGCCACCAGGCTGGCCACGGCCAGCGGGTGGCTGATATACGGCTCGCCGGACAGGCGCGTCTGGCCGCCGTGGGCCTTGTCCGCCAGCTCATAGGCTTTGCGGATCTTCTCCTCGTCGTAAGCGCGCCCCGTCTCGTGGATGGTGTGCAGCAAATCGTCGTAGCTTTTCACGGTGTTTTGTTCCCAGGTTTGTTCCATACTTCCTCCACTCCTTGCGCGGCCGGTTCACAGCCCCTGCAAAATGGGGGCCGAGGCCAGGTCCTTCTTGCCGGCGGCGGGCACGATGCGCCACACCTCGGCGCCCTGGGCGCTGACGCCGCGCCGCACCAGGTCCAGCTGCTCCAGGGCCGTCAGGGCAACCAGCACTTTGCCCGCGCCCAGCGGCGCCAGGCGGCCGAACAGGGGCCGCAGGTCGCTTGCGGGCACGCCGCCGGCGCCCTTGGCGGCCAATTGCCGGTACAGGGCCGCCGTCTCCTCGCGCGTGGGGCGCAGGGCCGCGCGCTGAGGTTCGGGCAGCTGGGCGCCGCAGCACAGGGCCTCGGCCAGGCCGATGTCGGCCAGCAGCTCCTCGCCCATACCGGCGGGGCGCAGATCCTTGATGCGCGCGGACACCATGGGGCCGTTCCTCCCCTCAAAAATAGACAGGGCCAGCACCGCGTCCACATGGTCTCCCGCGCCGTAGGGCAGCTGGGCCGGGCTTTGGCCGAACAATACGGCATACATGCCCGCGCCGCCCTGGCGCAGGCGCAGCCGGCTGTGCTTGCCCGTGCTGCCGGCGGGGTAGACGCCGTCCACCACCGCGTCCTTCGCCAGGAACAAGGGCGCCGGGTTGCCGCTGCCGAAGGGGGCCAGCATGTCCAGCGCGGCCACGTTTTCCGGCGTCAGCGTGCCCAGCTGCACCGGCGCGTCCACCTCCAGCGGCGGGAGGGTGAACACGGGCACTTCCCGAGCCGCCCACGCGTTGACGGCGCGGCGGAACGCGGGCAGGTTTTCCTTGGCGATGGACAGGCCCGCGGCCAGTGCGTGGCCGCCGAAGCGGATCAGCAGCTCGCCGCAGGCGGCGATGGCATCGTAGAGGGGCAGCCCCTCCATGCTGCGGCCGGAGCCCTTGCCCTCGCCGTTTGCGTCGACAGACACGATGATGGTGGGCTTGCCGCAGCGCTCCATGACGCGGGAGGCCACGATGCCGATGACCCCCTGGTGCCAGCCCTCGCCCCACACCACCAGCACGCGGTCGGACAAATAGGAGGGGTCGGCCTCCACAGCGGCCTCCACGGCCTCGGCGATCTCCTGCTCGGCCTTCTGGCGGGCGGCGTTCTGTTCTTCCAGGGCCGCCGCCATCTGCTCGGCCTCTTCCTCGTCCTCGCACAGCAAAAGGCGCAGTGCGTCCGTGGCGTCGTCCATGCGGCCGGCGGCGTTCAGCCGCGGCGCCAGGCCGAAGGACACGTTCTCCGCCGTCAGCGTTTTGCCCTCCAGGCCGCAGGTTTTGATCAGCGCCGCCAGGCCGGGGCGGTCGGTCTCCTGCAGCACCGCCAGGCCGGCCTTCACCAGGGTGCGGTTCTCGCCCTGCAGCTGCATCACGTCGGCCACCGTGCCCAGGGCGGCCAGGTCGCCGTAAAAGGGCAGCATGTCCGCCGGGCTGCCGCCGTCCAGCGCGGCCGCCAGCTTGAAGGCCACGCCGGCGCCGGACAGGCTTTTGCAGGGGCTCTCGTCCCCGGGTAGCTGCGGGTCCACGATGGCCGCGGCCTGGGGCAGCTGGGGCGGAGGCAGGTGGTGGTCCGTCACCACCACGTCCACGCCCAGCTCTTTCGCCAGGGCGATGGGCCCGGCGGCGGACACGCCGTTGTCCACGGTGATGATCAGCGTCACGCCCTTGCCGGCCATCATGCGCACCGCCTCCTCGGACAGGCCGTAGCCCTCGTCCTCCCGGCTGGGCAGCTTGTAATACACGTCCGCGCCGGCCGCGTCCAGATAGGTGTACAGCAGCGCGGTGGCCGTCACGCCGTCCACGTCGTAATCGCCGAACACCACGATGCGCTCGCCGTCGTCCAGCGCGCGATGGATGCGCGCCACGGCCGTCTCCATGCCTGCCATGCGCATGGGGTCGCTCAGCGCCTCTCCTTCCGTGCAGAAGCGGCGCGCCTCTTCAGGCGAAAAGCCGCGGGCGGCCAGCACCGCGCACACCAGCTCCGGCGCGCCCAGGGCGGCGCGCAGGGCGGCCGCCTTGTCCGGGGCGGGCTGTTTCAGTTTCCAAGGGCGAAAGTTCATAGCAATGGGGCTCCTTTTACTCTGCGCGCACAGGGCGTGGTCAATCCAGCGGCGCTTTCATCATCATTTCATCACGGGTCAGGCCGTCCTGCGTCAGCACCGTCTCCAGGGCGCTGATCTCCGCCGAGACATCCACGGCCGTGTTGGCGATCAAATGGTCCAGCAGGTTGCCGAAGGCCTCGTCCACCGTGTCCAGCACGCCGGCCACCTGGGCCTGCACCTCGGCGGCGGCCTCGCTGCTCTCGGCGTGGGGGTCCACCTCGTTGTAGCTGCGCACCAGCTTCAGCGTGGTGGGCAAATAATAGTTGCAGAAACGCCGCACGTCGTCGGCCGCCGACGGGTGGGCGGCCAGCCAGTTGAAAATGGCCTCGGTGCGCCGGCGGATGGAGTTCAGCTTGCCCTGCACCGCGCTGTTATCCACCTTGTCGGCCTGGGCGTCCAGCTCCTGCAGGAACTGCCGGCCCGTGGCCTGCAGCTCGCCTGCGGGCGCCGGCTCTTCCTGGATCACGGGCTCCGGTTCGGGCGCAGGCTCGGGCTTGGGGGCGGCGCGCCAGGCGTCGTTGCTGGCATAGAAGCAATTGGTCTTTGTATCGATAAAGCCTTGGGGAAAATAACCGCGGCGGATCATGTCCTTGAAATCCCGCTTGAGGGCCGTTTCGCCCTGGCCGCTGGCGCGGGCCAGATCGCTCAGGGGCACACAGTCCTTGTCGCCGATGATGGCTTTGTACAGGCGGTAGCGCTTGGTGCGATCCAGCAGCTTGAAGCCCAGCCTGGACACCGTCCAAAACCCCGCGCCCAGCAGCGCGAACACGCCAATGTTGGCCAGATATTCCGCCACATAATTCATGCCCAGCATCCAGGCCTCGTTGCCCGCATAGATCAGGGCGGCCACGCCCGCAAGGCCCGCCAGCAGCGCGCCGATGACGCCCGCGGCACCGCCGGCCAGCATTTTGAGGAAGTTTTTGTTCTCCTCGGCGTTGGCCGGTTCCGCCGGCTTATATTGGGGCCTGGGCGGCATGTACACCGCGGCGCCGCTGTCGGTGAACTGACGGCGGCGCTGTCGGCTTTTTTTCGCCTCCGGCGCCAGGGCCGAAATCAGGACGATGATAAAGATCAGTTCTAACACGTGTCTCTTTCCCTTCTTACGCTGCCGTTACTTGGCCTGCAATCCCTCGTCCCCCGCCAGGCCGTCCTGGCACAGTACTGTCTCCAGCGCGCTGATCTCCGCCGACACATCCAGGGCCGTGTCCTGCAGCAGGCCGTCGCGCAGGGTGCCGAAGGCCGTGCAGATGGTGTCCAGGATGCCGGTGATGTCCCGCTGGATTTCGGCGGCCACGCTGCTGGAGTCGGCCTGGGCGTCCACCTCGTTGTAGGTGTGCAGCAGCTTCAGCGTGGTGGGCAGATAATAGGCGGCAAAGCGCTTTACTTTTTTCTCGCTCTCCGGGTGGGTCTCCAGCCAGGCGATCAGCTGCGCCGTGGAGGCGTCCAGGTTTTCCACCTGGTCCAGCACGGCCGGGTCGGTGATGCGCTTTTTCTCCTCCCGCAGGCCTAGGAAAAAGGTGCGCAGCTCATCGGTGACGGTGCGGCCGCCCGCCTCCGGCGCTTCCTGTGCCTGTGCCTCGGGGCGGGTTTCCTCCTCCTGGGTCTGGCTGCGGGCATCCTGGGCCGCGCAGTAGGCCATATAGGCGGTGCGGTTCGTGAACAGACGGCTGCCGTCCGGCGCCAGGTACATGCCCTCGAACTTGCCCTCGCGCAGGTTGGCGCGCACTTCTTTCAGCACCTTGTACACGGGCAGGTCCACGGCCGCGGCCAATTCCTCGATGGTGCAGTAGCTGCGGCCGTCCAGCAACTGATGGTAGTTCACCAGGCGCAGGGCCGGATAGCTTTTCGCCTTACAGATGCCCGCCGGGATGGCAAAGGCCACCGCCATGGGCAGCAGGGTGAGAAAGTCCGGGTCTCCGTCCAGCCATACCATGACGCTGACAGCCACCATGATGAAAGCCGTGAGCCCCAGGCCGAAGGCCGTCCATTTCAGGCCCTCGTAGCTCTCGCGCAGCTTTTTGAAGAATTTCTTTTTCTTGCGCTCCTCCACATAAGGGTTCGTGGTGGTGCGCACCGTCTGCCTGGCCGCCTTGGAAAACTCCTGCGCGGCCTGGCCCAGTCCCTGGGCGGCGCCGCGCAGGCCCTCGCCCACGCCGGCGCTCACGTCGCGCACGGCCGGGCCCAGCGTACGCCCCAGCTCGTTGACCAGGCTGCGCACTTCGCTGCCCACGGCACGCCCCAGATCCTCCAGGTCCTGTTCCCAGTTGCCCTGGCCTTGTTTATCTCCCTTCTGCTGCGCCATTTCCATCACCTTATACTTTCCAATATTACAAATTATGCTTCTGCTTTCCCCGGGCTGTAGCGCCCGGCCACGGCGGCGGCCGCCCGCACCCCGTCCACGGCGGCGGACATGATGCCGCCCGCATAGCCCGCGCCCTCCCCGCAGGGATAAAGGCCGGCCACGTCCACACTCTCGTAATTTTCCCCGCGGGGAATGCGCACCGGGCTGGAGGTGCGGGTCTCAAGGCCCGTCAGCACCGCCTGGGGCGCCGTGTACCCGGCCAGCTTCCGCTCGAACGCGGCCAGGCCGGCCCGCAGGGCCCCGGTCAGCTCGCCGGGCAGCAGGGCGCCCAGGTCGCAGGCCGTCACGCCGCGGGGGTAGGTGGGCTGCACGTCGGTGAGGGCCAATTTCCCCCCGCCCGCCAAAGAGCTGCCCACGTTCTCGGCCGGGGGGGGGGGGGCGCCCCCCCCCCCCTGCGTCCCCCACACTCCCCCCCCCCCCCCAAAAAACCCCCCCCCGCGCCCGCCGGGGGGGCCCCCGCCCCCGCCGCCCGCCGCAAAGGCTTTTTCCTCCAGCTCCCGCTGGAAGGCGATGGCCCGCATCGGGTCGCCGCCGAAATCTTTTTCACCCACGCTCACCACCACGGCGGCGTTGGCGTTTTCGCCGTCCCGGGCGTGCAGGCTCATGCCGTTGGTCACGGCGCGGCTGCTCTCGCTGGCCGCGGCCACCACCTGGCCGCCGGGGCACATGCAAAAGGTGTACACGCACCGCCCGCCCACGTGGTGGGACAATTGGTATTCGCCCCGGGGCAGCGCCGGGTGGCCGGCCGCCTCGTGGTAAAGGCTTTCCTCGATCCGGCTTTGCAGGTGCTCGGCCCGGAAGCCCACGCTGAAGGGCTTCGCCGCCAGCGTCACGCCCGCGCCCGCCAGCGCCGCGAAGGTGTCCCGGGCCGAGTGGCCCGGCGCCAGCACCAGCGCTTCACAGGGGATGGTGCCGCCGGACGTGCGCACGCCGGCCAGGCGGCCGCCGCGGGTCTCCAGTCCCAGCAGGGGCGTGGAAAAGCACACCTGCCCGCCCAGGGCGGTGATCTCCCGCCGGATGGACGTGATGACGCCGCGCAGCAGGTCCGTGCCCACGTGGGGCTTCTGGCGCACCGCGATCTCGGCCGGCGCGCCGTGTTCCAGCAGCGTGCGGGTGACGAAGGCGCACAGCGGGTCGTGGATGCGGGTGGTCAGCTTGCCGTCGGAAAAGGTGCCCGCGCCGCCCTCGCCGAACTGGATATTGGCGTTCTCGTCCAGCACGCCCGTGCGCTCAAATTCCGCCACGGCCGCCACGCGGCGGGACATCTCGGGCCCGCGCTCCAGCACCAGGGGGCGATAGCCCGCCCGGGCCAGCACCAGCGCGGCGAACAGCCCCGCGGGCCCCAGCCCGCACACCACCGGCGGATGGGCCAGCGGCGCGGCGCCCACGGGCACGGTGAAGGGCTGCGGGCACACCAGGGTCCCCTTGCCCGCGCCGGCCAGGCGCTGCTCGGCCTCTTCGCTGTGCAGCGTCACCGCCACGGTGTAAACAAGCTGCGGCCGGCCGCGGCGCGCGTCCACGGACAGCTTGGCGATGGCCGCGTCCCGCACCTGCCCGCGGCCCACGCCCAGCAGGCGCAGCGCCCGGGCCTTGGCTTCCTCCTCGCCGGCCGGCAGAGGCAGGCGTATCTCGCGCACCAGCAGCATGTCAGCCTCCCTGGGACGAGGCGCCGGCGTCCGTATTGATGTCGCACAGCACCTGGTATCTGCCCACGGCAAACACGCTGGGCGCACCGCTGATGATGATCTTCGCCTCCATCGCCTGCTGGCCCTTGCGCACGGAGATCTTCTCCTGCGAGGCATCCACCTGGGCCATCACGCTGGCGGTGGACAGGTCTTCCAGGTCCTCGGCGCGGCCCACCAGCACCACATTGTTGATGCGCTGGGTGGTGATGTCCACCGTGGTGCCTGCAGGCACGTTGATGGCGCGGATCTCGTCCGCGCTGATGGCCACGGTTTTGGTGGTGTAGCCGTAGGTGTTGAAGGTCACATCCACCGTCTGCAGGTCATCCACGTTGCGCAGATTCTCGGGCAGCATCACGTCCACGGTAACTTTTTCGCCCAGCATAAAGCGGGTCAGGTCTACGTACCCGACGGTCACTTCCTCCAGGGCTTCCACCTGGTCGGTGGGGCCGGCCACGCGGATGGTGGTTTGTGACAGGGAGGGCTGCAGCCGTCCCGGGTCGTACCCGGCGGGCACGCCGGTGAATTCCAGCTTCAGCGGCACCTCTTTGATCTTCAGCACATTGATGGTCACTTCCACTTCCGTGGTGTCGGCACTGATGGCGTCGGAGTGGATCTCGCTGCCGTTTGCGTCCAGCAGCTTCAGCGCCGCCGGCGCGATCACGCTTTCGCTGCGCTCGCCCTCCAGCCGCACCTCGGCCACGGCGCGGGCCACGCGGGCCACCTCCGCCTCCGGGCCGCGGATGGTGACGGTCTCGGGCACCACCACGGGCTGCTGGTCCACATAATAGCCCGCGGCCGGCTCCACGCCGGACACGTTCACGTCGATCGTCAGCTTTTTGGTCGCCATCTTGCTGAAGGTCAGCTGGATGGTGTCCTGGGGCAGGATCTCCTTGATCTCAAAGCCCCGGGCGTTCAGGCCGCTGGACGTCTTTTTGGCCTCCAGGGGCAAGGTGTACGTACCCTCGCCCGTCACTTTCGAATAATCGGGGTACACCACCACGTCGTCGGCCGCCAGGCTGGCCAGGGTGCTGCCGTCGCCCGTCACCCGCACGCGCACCATCGTGGCGGGCGGGTCGATGATATCCAGGTTTTGGCTGGTGTAGGCCACGCTGTTGATGTCCAGATCCACGGGCACTTTGGCGATGGTCCCCTCGGTATTCGGCTTTCGGCTTATGACGATCATCCTCAGCACCATGGCCGCCGCCAGCGACAGCACCAGCAAAAACTGCCGGCTGGAAAACAGATGATCCAGCCAGCCGTGGTCACTGCCGGTCTTCTTCTGTTTGTTGTCCATCGTCTTTCCTCCCGCCCAGCGCCTTTTTCCAGAAGGGCTGCTTTTTCTCCTCCGGCGCGGGCGGCACGATGTCGCCCTCCAGAAGGTTGTACAGGTTCTGCCTGTCCAGTCGGCGGATCAGCACGCCGTTCTTGGCCATGGAGATGATGCCCGTCTCCTCGCTGACCACCACCACCACGGCGTCCGAGTTCTCGCTCATGCCCAAGGCCGCCCGATGGCGCGTGCCCATGTCCTTGCCGATCTCCAAATTGTCCGACAGGGGCAAAAAGCAGCCGGCGGCCTCCACCCGGCCGTCCCGCACCACCACGGCGCCGTCGTGCAGGGGCGTGCCCACATAGAAGATGGTGCCCAGCAGCTCCGGCGTCACGTCGGCGTTCAGCACGGTGCCCGTCTTGATGATCTCAGACAGGTTCGTCTTGCGCTCCAGCACCATCAGGGCGCCGGTCTTGGTCTCGCTCAGCCGTTCGGCCGCGTCGCACACGGACACGGCCGCGGCCTGCCAGGCCGCGCGCAGATCCCGCGAGGAGCCCTTGGTGCGGAACAGCTGGATGCCCAGCAGGTTGGCGCGGCCCACCTGTTCCAGCGCGCGCCGCAGCTCGGGCTGGAACACCACCACGATGGCCACCAGGCCGTACGTCATGATGCCGCTGATGATCCATTTCAGCGTGCGCAGCTCCAGCAGTTCCGCGGCCAGCCACACGGCCAGCAGCACAAAAATGCCCTTGGCCAGCTGGGCCGTGCGCGTTTGGCGCATCAGCTGCAGCACCTCATACAGGATGAACGCCACCACCAGGATATCCAGGATATCGTTGGGGAAGTTGAAATTCACCCGGATGTTGTTGAGAAAGTCGGCCATGCCCTATCCTCCTCGCGGGATTTTCTTTATAACTGATTAATTATATCATATCCACTGCCGTGAAAAAAGCGTTTTCCTTGGCAATTAACGGCTTTTTCGCGGCAGGTGCATTTTTTTGCAATGATTTTACGCTTCTTTTTCCTTCTTTTCGCCTTGTTTTCACTTATTTTCGCCTTGTTTTCGCCTTATTTTGGCATGGTTTTTTCGCCCTTATCGGCGGCGCAGCAGGCACACGCTGTGCACCGCGATGCCCGCGCCCGCGCCGGTGAAGCCCAGGCCCTCCTCGGTGGTGGCCTTCACACTCACCGCGTCCGGCGCAACGCCCAGGGCGACGGCCAGGTTTTCCCGCATGGCGGGGATGTGGGGCGCCAGCTTGGGGCGCTGGCAGAGGATGGTGGCGTCGATGTTCTCCGGCTCCCAGCCCGCCTCCTGCAGCACCCGGGCCACGTGCCGGGCCAATTGCAGGCTGTCGGCGCCCTCATAGGCCGGGTCGGTGTCCGGGAACAGGCGGCCGATGTCGCCCAGGGCGGCGGCGCCCAGCAGGGCGTCCATCACCGCGTGGGCCAGCACGTCCGCGTCCGAGTGGCCCAAAAGGCCCTTTTCAAAGGGGATGTCCACGCCGCCCAGGATCAGGCGGCGCCCCTCCACCAATTTGTGCACGTCATAGCCGTGGCCGATGCGCATGGCTCCCCTTCCCTTCTCCATCTGCTGTGTGTCCGGGCCCGGCAGGTCCTCGGGCGTGGTGATCTTGATGTTGGCGTAGTCGCCTTCCGTCAGCGCCACGGGCAGGCCCGCCCGCTCCAGCACCGAGCAGTCGTCCGTCACGTCCAGCCCGTCGCCGGCCAGGGCCAGCGCCCGGCGGTAAAGCGCCGTGCAAAAGCACTGGGGCGTCTGCACGGCGTACAGCGCATCGCGCCGCGGCGTCACCTGCACGAAGCCGCCCCGCGCTATTTTCACCGTATCTTTCACCGGCACGGCCGGGGCGGCGGCGCCCGTTTCCAGCGCCTTTTCCAGCGTTCTGGTGATGACCGCCTGGCTGACGAAAGGCCGGGCGGCGTCGTGGATGGCCACGTACTCGCCGCCGGCGGCGGCAAGGCCCCGGCGCACGCTGTCCGCGCGGGTGGCCCCCCCATCTACCAGACGAGCCGGCAGGGCCGTTTGCTTCAACACTTCCGCGGCCAGGGCCTTGTTTTTGCCCGCCACCAGCACCAGTTCGTCCACCGCCGGGTGGCGGGCAAAGGCCGCTGCGCTGTGGGCCAGCACGCTGGCGCCGCCGTACACGTGGGCCAGTTTGTCGAACCCCATGCGGGTGGACGAGCCCGCGGCCACCAGGATGGCCGTCACCGTATGTCCGTTCAGCACAAGGCGTCCCTCCTTAATTTTTTTGGACGGCCAGCAGCACCGCCAGCACGAAGATGGGGAACAGCTGGGGGATCAGCACGCCCAGCGCGTCGGCAAAGGGCAGCAGCATGGCCAGCAGCACCGCGCCGAATTCCACCACAAGCCGCAGCAGGTACCAGGTGATGCTGGCGGTTTTGTCCGGCGCGGCGGTGATGACGCGGTACAGGCAGTACAGGGCCAGGCACGCCGCGGCCACGCCGGCGGCGAAACTGAGCCAGCGCCGCAGCCCGCCCATGCCGTACGCGGCGAGGCACGCCATGACGGCCAGGGCCAGCGCCGTGCTTATGGCCCCCGCGGCGACGACCTGCCGTTTGTATTTTTCTTTGGCCTGCTGCTCCATAATGCCCTCCCGGTTCAAAACAGTATCGTCCTGTTTATATAGATTAGAGTATTATATCATTTTTAGGGAGCTTTTTCTATAGGCTCCATCGAAAGGCCTTGTTTTTCTTCCCCAGGATGCGAAAACGCCCGGCCGTCGGCCGGGCGCTCTGGGTTTTGTAAAATTTTATTCGGGCCGCACAAATTTGCCGTAACCGGGCTGTGCCAGCACCTGGTCGCCCTCCATCACCACCGCGCCGCGCACGATGGTGTGGGTCACCTTGCCCTTCAGGGTCTGGCCGTACAGCGGGTCCAGGCCAGGCTTGGAATAAATGGGGAAATCCTCCCCCACCGTCCACACCTTGTCCAGGTCGCAGATGGTGAAGTCCGCGTCCGTGCCCAGGGCGTTGGTGCCCTTTTGGGCCCAGCCCAGGGCCCGGGCGCCGTTGACGCTGGTCACTTCCACCAGCTTTTCCAGCGTCAGCTTGCCGGCGTTCACCGCGTCCAGCAGCAAATCTCCATAATAGTCCAGCGCGGGCACGCCCTGGGCCGAGGCGAAGGGGTTCTGGGGGTCGTAGTGCCGGGCCAGGTGGGGCGAGTGGTCGCTGCCCAAAATGTCGATGACGCCGTCGTTCACCGCCTGCCACACGTGGTCCCAGTTGGGGGATGCGGCGTGGCCCAGGGGGATCGTGGTGCCGTCCGCCCGGTTGTACAGGGTGTCGAAGTTGCGGATGCTGGTGGGCAGGATCTCCACGCTGGCCAAAATGTCCATATCGCCTTGCCGTTTCAGCATGCGGATCAGGTCGATGTAGCCGTCGTGCCAGCAGTGCAGCGCCCACCATTTGCAGCCCGTTTTGCGGAAGAAATAGGCCAGCTGCCAGGCGCCGCTGCTCATCTCCTCGTCGCCGTACAGCCGGTGCAGCACATGCATCAGGTCCTTGGGGCCCTCCCCGGCCTCGATGGCCGCCTTGTTGCCCAAATACCAATCCATATCCATGGGATGGATGGAGACGTATTTGCCCGTCTTTGCCACGGCGGCGAAACATTCGTCCAGGTCCCAGGTGTTTCCGCAGCGGAAGTTTTCCTCGGGGGGGAAGGCCTTGTTCTTCATCTCCATGATCTTGAAAAAGCTGGCCCCCTGCTCCACCATTTGGGGCAGCGTCCCCTGACGGAAGCCCAGTGGGCTGGGGACGGCGGCAAAATCGATCACCGCGCCTTTCTCCCCGCAGGCGACGGCGTGGGCGAAATCCGCGGGCTGGGCCAGGCCCCGGGTCAGGTTGTTGGGCATGACGCACACCGCGGTGACGCCGCCGTGCGCCGCGGCGCTGGTGCCGCTTTGGTAGTCCTCTTTTTCCTCCTGGCCCGGCTCGCGGATGTGGCAGTGGAAATCGATCATGCCGGGCAGCACGTATTTGCCGGACGCGTCCACGGTTTTCCCGGCCTCCACCGGCGTGCCCGGGGCGCAGTAAAAGGCGATCTTCTCCCCTACCACGCCCACGTCCGCGGGCGTGAACTTGCCGTCCAGATACACCTTGCCGCCGATGATATGCAGATCTGCTTTCATAAAAATGCCTCCTTACAGCATATGGGCTACAGCAGCCCCTTTTGGGCCGCCAGCTTGCGGAAGGCCGCGGCCATGCGGTCCATGGCGGCAAAGCTGTCCCTGTCTTCCCAGAAGCAGCCGTCTACCAGGCGCAGGCAGCCTTTGCCCTGGTCGCCGTAGAATTTGCCGTCGTTCAGGCTGACTTTGGCCTCCTCCACCAGATAGGCCGCCACCTCGGTGGAGGTGCCCAGGCCGGAGACGTCGATCCAGATAAAGAAGCCGGCCTCCGGCAATTGCATGGACACGCCGGGGATGGCGTTGAACAGCTCGTAAGCGTATTGGCGGCGGGCGTCGTACTTTTTCATGTAATCGGCGATGAAGCCGTCGTCCTCAAAGGCGGGCTTCACCGCGGCCTGGGCCAGGGTGCTGGTGGCGCCCTGTAAGTTGACGGCCGCGCCGTAGTATGAGTCCATCACCACGTCGTCGGCGATCTTCCAGCCCACGCGGAAGCCGCTGAGTGCCATGCCCTTGGACACCGAGCACACGGTGACCGTGCGCTGCCACATGCCGGGCATCAGGGCGATCCACACCATTTCGCTGCCGGGGAACACCGTGTCCTCGAAGGCCTGATCCACCACACACACCAAATCGTGCTTGACACAGAACTGGGCCAGCTGGGTCAGCTCCTCCCGGGTGTAACAGGTGCCGGTGGGGTTGTTGGGGTTGGTCAGCAGCTCCGTGTTGGTTTTGTCCGTGGCGCGCTGTTCATGCTCGTCGATGCGCAGATGTTATCCGTCCTCGGCATAGGTGGGCAGCTTCACCGTCACACCGCCCAGCAGCTCGGGGTTGAGGAAATTGCTGCCGTAGCTGGGGTCGTGCACCAGCACCTCGTCGCCGGGCTCGATCCAGGGCGTCATGGCCACATAAAGGCCCACGTCGGAGCCGGGATTGATCAGGATGTTGCGCTGGGGCTCCAGCTTTTTGCCGTATTTTTTCTCCACGCGGGCGGCGATCAGCTCTTTCAGCTCGGGGTCGCCGATGGGCATGGTGTAGTGGGCGGGAAAGCCGCCCTTCAGCTCCGCGATGGCCCGCTCCAGCACCGGCTGGGGGATAGAGGGGTCGGGCATGAAGGGGTCGGCCCAGCTCATCAGGGCCACGCCCTGCTCCTTCATGCGGGCGGCCACGTCGCCCACGTCCGCCTTCTGCGCCGTGGAGAACAGCCCGCCGTCCAGCCCGGCGAACACGGGGCGCATTTTCTTTTTGATATCGCTCACAGGGAAAACCTCCGTTTGGTCGAATTGATTTGCACTTTCAAAAGAACACGGCCGCCGGGCCGTGTTCCTTTGGTGCGCGGGTTGGGCACGTCACGCGATGCCGAAGCTGGCCAGCGCGATGGCGATGAAGGTGGCGATGGTGGTGTTCACCACCGTGGTGACGAACAGGTGCTTATAGCCCTCCTTGTGGGACACGCCGCAGTAGTCCAGCGTGAGCACGATGGCGCTGTTGTGGGGCAGCGAGTCGAAGGTGAGGGACGACACCGTGATCACGCGGCTGAGGGCCGCCGGATTGCCGCCCATGGCCACCAGCTTTTCGGCGAAGGTGTTGAGCACGAACTTGATGCCGCCGGTGGCGGAGCCGGACACGGCCGCGATCACCGCCACGCAGAGGAAGGCGAAGATATAAGGGTTGCCCGAGGAGACGCTGACCAGGCCGTCCTGTACCAACTGGTAGCCGGGCACGGCGGTGACGATGGTGCCGAAGCCCACGATGGCGGCCGTGCCGATGACGGACATGGAGCCCTTGGCCGCCTTGTTCAGGGTGGCCAGGGCGCCTTTCAGGCCGCCCAGGCGCTTCCAGAACAGCACCATGGACACCATGGCGCCGCAGTACAGGCACAGGTAAGCGGTGATGCGGAAGCCGTTGAGCATCACCAGGGTGACGCCCACGGGGATCAGCGCCAGCAGCGGGTTGGGCAGGCCCTTCTTGTCCAGGTCCACCTCAAAATTCTCGCCGTCCTTGGCCACGAAATGCTCGCCGCGGGCCTGGGCCTTTTTCGCCTGGCTGTTCAGATACCACACGTTGGCCACGAAGAGGAACAGCGAGCACACCACGCCGGCCACCGTGCCCGCGGAGGCGGGCACATTGAACGCCTCGGTGGGCAGCACGTTGGCCGTGGTGGCCGTGCCGGGCAAGCACTGCATGGACACGGCCGCGCCCAGCACACAGGCCGGGATGAGGCTGCGGGGCAGATCGGCCACCTTGAAGAAGGCACAGGCCAGGGGGTACACGGTGAAGATGATGACGAACACGTTGACGCCGCAGAACAAAAGGATCCAAGAAACGCTGAAGCAAGCCAGCTCGATGTTTGTGTTGCGCATCTTCTTGATGATGGCGTTGGCGATGGATTCGGTGATGCCGCTGGCCTCCAGGAACGAGCCGAACAGCTGGCCGCCCAGGAAGATGGGGAACAGCGAGACCACCGAGGCGCCCACGCCGCCGATGTAAGTGGAGTACCCCTCCACGATGCCCACGCCGCCGGTGAGGGCCACGATGAAGGCGGCCACGCTGGAGATGATGATCAGGTTCAGCCCGCGCATGGAGCCGACCACGATCACCACCAGGGCAAGCAAAATGCCGATGAGGCTGACAGTCGTCATAATAAAGTTCCTCCCAATTATTTTACAGGATACCTCTTTTGCAATCAGATCTCTTTGACCAGGTTCCACATGACATTCATGGTCTCGGCGTCGGTGACATGCTGCACGGCGCCCGCGGTCCAGTCGTTGGTGGTGCCGCCCTTCACCTCATAGAGGGGGGCGTGGATGTGGAACATGCGCTCCTTGCCGCCGTCCATCGTGTTGAAGGCCCGCCGGCCGCCGCGCACGGCCATGACCACGCCGCGCATGGCGGCGATGTCCTCGTCCGGCTTGCCGTCCACGGCGATGAAATCCGCCTTGCCGCCCGTTTTCAGCACGCCGCCCGGGCAGTGGGCCACTTTGGCCGCCTGGGCGGTGGCCGCCCCGATGGCCTCGAGGGGCGTCATGCCCGCCTCCACCAGCAGCTCCATCTCGCGGATCACGGCCACGGTGCCGTCCATGGGCTCGGAGGGCAGCATCTCGGTGCCCAGGGCCACCTGGACGCCGGCCTTGACCGCCCGGCGCACCACGTCCAGGTGCTCGGCCGCGATGTCCGTGCCCGCGCTGGTCACCAGGCAGGGCACATAGGAAACGCCCGCCTCCTTCATGGCGGCCAGGGCCTCATCGCCGATGCGGTAGCCCTCCTGCACGCACTTGACGCCCGCCTCCACGCAGGCCAGCACCGACGCGTCGCCGCTGGCCGTGGCCGTCACGGGCTTTTCCGCGCCCTGGGCCTGTTTGGTCAGGGCCCGCATCTCGGCGTCGCTCATCTCCTTGTGGTATTCGCCGCCCAGGCTGGCCAGGCGGTTGCCCGTCACCTGCATGGTGATGCCGGAGATGCCCCGGCTGATGTGGATGCGCGCCTGGGTGCGCAGCGCGTCGCAGCCGCTTTGCTGGATCATGCCGTAGATCTCGTGGCCCTTGCCGTCCGTCACGCCGTACACGGGGCCTGTGGCCAGGATGGAGGGGCCGAAAAACATGGTTTTGTTGATGGCGTCCCGCAGCCCCAAATCGATGTTGTTGGGCATGCCCATGGCCTTGATGGTGGTGACGCCGCAGTTCAGCGCCTCGGCCGCGTTCCGCAGGCTGATGAAGGTGCGGTAGGCGATGCCGATGTTGTCCACGTGGTCGTTGGCGGCCGGGTTCAGCGTGTCCAGCCGGGCGGCGCAGTCGATCAGGCCGGGCAGGACCGTGCGCCCGCCCAGGTCGATCACTTCGTCATCCCCGTCGGCCTCGGGCGCATCTGCGGCCGGGCCCACGTAAGTAAGCGTATCCTGCAAGGCCGGCACGATCTTCACCGGCTTGCCCTCGCGGCCGGGGTCCTCAAATTCCTTATGGGCATGTTCCACCACCAGCGCGCCGTCCTCGATGAGTTGGCCCAGGCCGGTGATGATGCGGGCGTTTTTATAAATGCAGTGCGCCCACTTTCCGTACCCCTTTCCATAGCATTTGACATAGGTGGCGCCGGCCACTTCCATGCCGGGGACCGCGGGCTGGTAGCGGCGCGCCTGCAGGCCGGGCACGGTGCTCCACACCAGGCGGCAGCCCTTCACCACCATCTCCAGGTTGCGCATGTCGCCGATGTCCTGGTCCGGTTTGCCCTTCACGGCGATGAAATCGCCCTCTTTCCCCGCTTCCAACGTGCCGGTATAGCCGATGGTGTCCGTCAGCCTGGCGCTGTTGCTGGTGGCGGCTTTGATGGCCTGCATGGGCGTCAGGCCGGCGCGCACCAGCAGTTCCATCTCGCGCACCGTGGCGTTGGTGCCGTCGATGGGGTCCGAGGGCAGCAGGTCGGTGCCGGTGCAGATGGTGACGCCCGCCTTGATGGCCCGCCCGATGGACTGGCTGTGGGCCTCGCCCGTCTCGTCCAGCTTGCGCACCTGGAACTCCGGGCTGCCGTGGCCCACCAGATAGTTGTGGCAGTTGGTGACGGAGAGGGTGGGCACCAGGAAGGTGCCGTGCTCCTTCATCAGATAGGCGGTCTCCTCCTCCATGTGATAGGCGTGCTCCACGCTGTCGCCGCCCAGCTTGACGAACTCCTGGATGGGCTTGTCGCCGCCCAGATGGGCCGCCACGCGCTTGCCGGCGCCGTGGGCCACTTCCACCACGGCCGCGATCTCCTCGTCGGTCATCTGCTTGTCGGCCATGCCCTCGTGGGCGCTGGCCGCGCCGCCGGTGAGGCCGATCTTGATGAACTGCGCCCCGCGGGCCAGCTCGGCCCGGGCTGCGGCGCGGAAGGCGTCGGCGCCGGACAGCATGGTGGAGATGTAGTTGTTCCAGGCGTGGCCGCCCACGGCGATGTTCAGCGCGCCACAGGGCACCACGCGGGCCGCCAGCAGCATCTCGTTGTCCACCGCGTCGCGGATGGCAAAATCGATGTTGTCCGGCCCGCCGGCACTGCGCACCGTGGTGACGCCGCAGTCAAGCGCCTCGCAGGCGCGGCGCAGCATCACCAGGCTGCGGTAGGCGACGCCCATCTCGTCGAAGCGGTAGGGCTTGTAAGGCATGGACAGGCCCAGGTGGGCATGCACGTTGTACAGGCCCGGCGTCAGGGTGTAGCCCGTCAGGTCCACCACCGTGTCGGCCCGGTCCACCTGGGCGGGGAAATCCGGGAAGTCCTTCATCTCGCCCACGTGCAGGATTTTGACCACCTTGCCGTCCTTGCCCTCGTCCATCCCCGACTGGAACACCAGGATGCCGTCCTCGATGGCGGTGTCCCGCACGCCGTCGCAAATACGGGCGTGGATCAGATAGGTTTTTCTTCTCATACTCTCGCTCCTTTGCTGTTTTTTCCGCCTGCCGCCAGCCGGCTGCTTTCTCTTCCTTCTCTTAAGCGCAACAAATCACAGTGAAATTTTGTTCACTCTTTTATGCCATTTTCTTCCGTTCGACTTATTGATGAACAGAATTTCATCTGAATCCATCATATCACTGCTCATTATTTCATTCAATTGGGAAAACTTCTAAATATTTGTGTTGTTTTTTGTCATTTAAGTAAAATCTTTTTTATTATTAGCCAATTTAGCCCCACATTTTGTGTTGTACAAAAATACAGCGCAGCCGGCTATGCCTTATGGCAGCCGGCTGCGCTGTATGAACGCAGCAAATTTTTGTTTCGCAAAAAACGCTTATCTTCATGGCCCGGGGCCAAGGATGGGCCCAAGGGCTATTTTTAATTGGAATTCCCGGTGCCGCGCAGGTGCATATACACCGTGCTTTTGGAGATGCCCAGGATCTCCGCCACGCGCACCACGGCGTTTTTTAAGCCAAAGATCCCCTGGCTTTCCAACTGCATCACGATCTCCTTGTTTTTCAAAGAGGGCAGAATGGCGGCGTCTTCCTCCACCTTTTGCTTGGCCTGCAAGGTGGCTTTGCGGATCAATTCCTCCGGGTCCGCGGCCACGTTCTGGGCGGAAATGGCGGAATAGGCCGCCGGATTTTCGAAATAATGGGCCAGCACATCCTGGCGGGCCGTGTGCCGGTAATGGTTGATGCACAGCAAGCCGATGATGCGCCTCTGTTCACCGTGAAGGGCAATGGCGGTAAATTTCAGCTTTTCCCCCTGCTTGCCGTCGGTGGTGTAGCACACATACTCGTGGTCTTCCGCGGGCTGCAGATGGTCCAGGA
>CAJMEU010000006.1 GCA_905212515.1 uncultured Oscillospiraceae bacterium
ACACGCTGGCCAGGTGGAACATATCCAGCGTGGGCTTGATGATGACGCCGCCGCAGATGCCGCAAATGGCCCCGGCCCCCGATGCCAGGAAACTGATGATGAAAAACAGGACCGCCATGAGATCTCCTCACTCTCTTCAATACTACCGCTCTATTATAGCACGCCTGTTTTCAAAGCGCCATTAAAAAAACTGACATCCTTTATAAGAAAACAGACCGGGCCCCTCATGGGGCCCGGTCCGGGCATTTTTTCGCGTGTAATAACAGGCTTATTCGTCCGCTTTGGTGCTGCGGCCCAGGGCCGTCTCCATCTCCTCCAGGGTCTTTTTGTCCAGGTTGTACACGAACTTCAGCCCCACGAACATCAGCACGGCGCTGACCAGGTACAGCACGGCCACCAGGTAGCGCATGTTCAGGGCCACCTCGAAGGGCTGGGCGGCGCCCAGCTGCTCGTTGTAGCCGAGGGCCACCATCAGCACCAGGCCGATGGACGGGCCCACACCCTGGGCCAGCTTGCGGAAGAAGGAGTGCAGCGCGTAAGTGGTGCCCTCTTCCCGCTTGCCGTTCTTCCACTCGTTGTAATCAATGGCGTCGGCCATCATGGCGTTGCCCACACATATGGACACGCCCATGCCCAGGCCGTTCAGCAGCATCAGCCCCATGTAAATGGCCACGCCCGTGCCATTGGGGGGAATGGGCACCACCACCATCAGCGCGCAGGCCGCGATGCTGAACAGCAAACCGAAGCAGGAACCCTCCTGCTTGCCCCATTTCACAGTGATCTTCTTCACAAAGGGGATGAAAAGGACCATGGGCAGCATGGAGATGATCATCATTAAACCGGAGATGGCCATGTTTTTAAAGTAGGACTGGAACATGACCGTGGCCGCCGTGCCCGCGCCGTAGGTGCCCAGGAACATGGCCACGGGCTGCAGGGTGGCGCCCAGGGCCGGGCGGTTGTGCACGAAGTTTTTGATGGAGACGAGGAAGTTGAACTTGGGCGCGTCCGGGCTGGGCGGCGGCACCTGCACCCGCTGGACGGTGGTTTTCACCATAAAGTGGAAGGCGAACCAGGCCACCACGCCCAGCAGCAGCGCCGCGATGAACAGGCGCACTCCCATGATATTCTGGTTTTCATCGTACAACACAATGGGCAGGATAATGCCCATGGGCAAACTGGCGGCCAGCGAACCCAGGGTGCGCCAGGCGCCCAGCTGGGCGCGGTCGCCGGCGTCGGCGGTTATAACGCTGAGCATGTAACCGTAAGGCACGTTTACGATGGTGTAGCAGGCGTCCCAGGCCATATAGCCCAACAGGCAAAGGATGACTTTGACCATGTAGGGTGCGCCGGGCAGGGGTAGGAAGCACAGCGCCGCGGCCACCACCAGGCCAATGGCGCCGATGGAGATGCCGTGCTTGAACTTGCCCTCTTTGTACTGCTTGGTGCCGGAGACCATCAAACTGCCGATCAGCGGGTCGTTGATGGCGTCCCAAATCTTCAGCACCACCAGCAGCCCGGCAAAAACCAGGGAATCGATGCCCATGTACTGGGTCCAGAACATGGTGAAGTACGTGCCGGCCAAGGCAAAGCTCATGTTGCAGCCAAAGTCCCCTGCCGCATAGGACACCTTGTCCAACATGCCGAATTTGCGCAGGCCGTTCGCGTCCACGGCGGTTGTTTTCGCCATATCTCAATTCCTCCTTCTGGGCCCGCGGCGCCGCAGGGGCATCCCGGGCCTTCATTACTTTTATTATACCGGCCGGCCCAGCCGGCAAGGAGGCTCAAAAAGAAGCTTTTGTGACACTCCGTTGGAAATTTGCTGGATGCAATTTGAGCATAATCACAAAAACATTCCACTTTTGCTTGGTTTTAACTGGAAATATGGTATAATAAATTATCGAAAAAAGGAGGCAATGCGATGTATAAGGCCTGTAAGACCCCGCAGTCCGCCCAGCGCCAGCGGGAAGTGGTGGAATGCCTGGTGGACATGATGCGCACCCAGCAGTACGGCGATATCACCGTGTGCGCCCTGTGCCAGCGGGCGCAGATGCCGCGCAAGGCTTTTTACCGCTACTTCGAGACCAAAGACGACGTGTTCGAGGCCCTGGTGGAACTGACGATGCTAGAGTACGAGCGCTTTGCCGGCCCCTATCGGGAGGGCGACCGCCGCACATCGGAAAAGGACGCGCTGAAGCTGTTCACCTTTTGGCAGGGCAAAAAACCACTGCTGGACATCCTGCACGCAAACAGCCTGTGCCAGCGTTTCTTTGGCCGCATCGTGTCCCGTTCCTGTGATGAAAAAGTGGGTTCCAGCAGCATCCTGGTGAACGACAGCGCCTTTTCCCTGCGCTCGGCCACTTATTTCTCCGTCAGCGGTATTTTCGCCGTGGTGCTGGATTGGTACGCCCAGGGCTATCCGGCTGCGCCCCAGGAAATGGCGCAGCTTCTGCAAAGGCTGCTCACCCAGCCCATCTACCGCCAGCTGACCTAGGCAAAACAGCCCCGGTACAAACATTACCGGGATTTTTCGGTGCAAAGTGTCACACATCCGCCCTTTTGGCCCTTGTCCGTTTTTCAGCGGGGCTTTTATAATAAGTGCAAGGGGGCGTGCCGCCGGCGCGTCCCTTGCCTTTTAAAAATTTATTATAAAGGAGCGTGTGGCTATGGCACAGCATATCGCGCTGGACCCGTCCCGGCTGACGGAGCTCCGCCGCGTCACCCCCTACCTGCTGTCTTACAACATCGAAATGACGGAGGTGACGGGCGGCACCTTCTGGAAGCCCTATACCCCCGCCCAGATCGCGGGCGACGAAGCCTTCCCGCCCATCAAAGATTTCTCCGAGCTGCAAAAGCTGATGGCCGTGTTCGCGCCCGTGGATCTGTACGACCAGCGCCTGCGTGCCCTGGCCGCCGCTTTGGGCCCCGTGTGGGTGCGCGTCAGCGGCTCGTGGGCCACCAAAACCTATTACGACTTTGACGGCCGCACGGGCGGCAAAGCGCCCGAGGGCTTCCAAAGCGTGCTGACCGAGGCCCAGTGGAAGGGCGTGCTGGATTTCGTCAGGGCCGTGGGGGCCAAGCTGCTGGTATCCGTGGCCAACTGCGAGGGCATCCACGCAGCCGGCCAGCCCTGGGACCCCGCCCAGGCCAAGCTGCTGTTCGATTACAGCCGCGACTACGGCGTGCCCATCGACGCGGCGGAATTCATGAACGAGCCCAACATGATGGAAATGAGCGGTGCGCCCCACGGCTATCCGGCCGAGCACTTTGCCCGCGACCAGGACCTGTTCTTCCGCTTTGTGCGGGAAAATTACCCCGGCACGCTGCTGGTGGGCCCCTGCGCCACCGGCGACGCCAGCCTGATGGGCGAAATGGGTGGTGACACCGGCAAGCTGATGGCATCGATGCCCCATGTGGGCAGCGACACACTGCTGGATCTGTGCCGCGAAAAGGCGGACGTGTTCAGCTATCACTACTACAACGGCATCTCCGAACGCGGGTCCATCATGGGCGGCCACTGGGATGCGGCGGACGCCGCCGGCGAGGCCTACCTGGCCGTGGCGGGCAATGCCTGCCGGGGCTATGCGCCCATGCGGGACAAATACTGCCCGGGCGCGCAGATGTGGGTGACCGAGTCCGGCGATGCCGGCTGCGGCGGCAACACCTGGGCCTCCACCTACCTGGACGTGCTGCGCTATGCCAACGAGCTGGCCGCGTTCAGCGCCGTCACCGACGGCGTGATCTTCCACAACACGCTGTGCTCTTCCGATTACGGCCTGCTGGACCACGCCGATTTCAGCCCCCGCCCCAACTACTGGCTGGCCCTTTTGTGGAACCGGCTGATGGGCCCCGCCGTGTACGACACCGGCGAGGCAATACGCGAGGGCGTGCACCTGTACGCCCATTCCCGCCGGGACGGCAAGGACGGCGCGGTGTACCTGCTGATCAACAATTCCACCGCCGAGGCCACCACAGTGGACCTGCCCTGCCCGGCCCAGCGGTACACGCTGTCGGCTGAGAGCCTGCGCGCACCGCAGGCCTTGCTGAACGGCCGTCCCCTGGCCGTGGACGGCCTGTGCGGCCTGCCCGCGCTGGAACCGGTGGAACAGCCCGCCGGCCCCTTCCAGGCGGCCCCGGCCTCCGTGACCTTCCTGGTGGTCTGAGCGGTTTTCCTTTCATCAAAAAAGGCGCCCTTCGGTTGAGCGAAGGGCGCCTTTTGCGCTTGTGCAACTTTTACAGCGGGAACAGGGGCAGCGGCTCCAGGAACAGGATATCGTCCCGCTCGGCCGCGTCGCCCTCGGCCAAAATGGCCGCTTTGGCCGCCACCTGGGCGCCGGCCTTCTCCACCAGGCGTTCGATGGCCTGCAGGCTCTCGCCGGTGCTGATCACGTCATCCACAATGGCCACGCGCTTGCCCTGGATGGCCAGCGCGTCCTTGCCGTCCAGGCACAGGGTCTGCACCTTCTGGGTGGTGATGGAGTTCACCTCGTCCACCAGGGGCTTTGCCATGTAGGGCTTCACGCTTTTGCGGGCCACGATATAATAGGGCAGTCCCAGCAGGCGGCTCAGCTCCTGCACCAGGGGAATGCCCTTGGCCTCGGCCGTCACCAGGTAATCCACCGGGGGCAGTTTTTCGGCCAGCAGGGGCGCGGCGGCCGTCACCAGCTCCTGGTCGCCCAGGATGACAAAGCTGGCAATGGCCAGATCAGGCGCGATCTGGATGATGGGCAGCTGGCGGGTGACGCCGGCCACGTGCAGTTCATAACAATCAGGCATGGATATACTTCCTTTCTTCTTCTGATCCGCTCATAAAATCATTCACAGGCCCAGGCCGAAACCGAACAGCACCTTCAGCACGATGCCGGCCAGCATGCCCACAAAGGGATCCACAAAGGCGGTGACGCCCATGGTGACGCCGGCCACGATGGTGTCGCCGGGGTTGACGCCGGCAAAGGCCACGGCCGCGTCGCCGGGCACGGTGACCACCGCGCCCAAAATCAGCAGAAAGCCGGCGATGCTCTGGCTGGGCACAAATTTGCCGATCTTCGGCAGCAGGCCGAAGAACAAAATGGCGGCCATGATGATCATCATCAGCACGCCCGCCCCCACCGGGTGGGGCGCCGAGCCGGTGGCGGAGATGATGGCCTCCACGGGCGCGCCGCCGAACAAGGCGCTGACGGAATCGGCCAGGCCGGAATAGATGGTCAGATGGTCCACGTTCTGGGCAGCGCCGGCCATGCCGCCGGTGATGTTGCCGAAGGCGATGTTGGCGCCGATGGTCAGGCACGCCAGCGCCAGCGCGCCGCGCAGCACCGTCAGGTTAAACACAGGCTTCTGCAGCACCAGCTTGCCCATTTTCTCGCCGCTGCCCACACCGCCGCCGATATCCTGTTTGGCCAGCTTGGCCGCGATGCTGGCGGCCACCAGGCTGAGCACGATGGTGTACACCAGGTTGTGGCCCAGGAAGAAGTACACCAGGAAGGCCACCACCATGGACACGCCGCCCACCAGGGCGTTTTCCTTCAGCATGCCCAGGCTCAGCTTCGTCAGCACCAGGCCCACACCGGCCATCATGGCGTGGATGACCACGTCGCCCGCAAAGTTGGTGATGGTGGTCAGCAGCCCGCAGGCGCCCAGCACCGCCATGGTGACGCCGGCGAACAATACCATGGACAGCCGTTCGCGCATATTCTTGCCCATGGTGCCGGCCATGACGATGGTCTCGGCCTGGAAGGAGATGGGCGCCACGCTGCCCAGCGCCGCGCAGCCCACCGCGCCCACCAGAAAGCCCAGCGCCGTGGGCACGGACGCAAAGCCCAGGCTCATGGCCAGCAGGCCCTGTGGGATGCCGTTCAGCACCACGCCGATGGCAGCCAGCAAGTCTTGGATAAATTCCATCAGAATACCCCTTTTCTACATTTCTCTTCTTTTTCTCCGCCGCATCGCGGCCAGCACAAGTATACTATATTTTGCGGCCCGAAGCAACAAAAACGGCCGCGGGCTGATTTTGCCCGCGGCCGCCTGTTTTCTTTCCTATCCGCCCTTGCGCCCCGCCGCGTTGCAGGCGATCATCAGCGCCGCGTACAGCACGCCGGCCACGGGCCAGACGATCCAACTGCCCTTCCAGTCGTCCGTGGAAAAGCAGTAGGCCAAAAAGCCGGCCGTCACCACCAGCCAGTACACCGTGCTCACCGCGCCCGTCCAGGCGGCGCCGCGCTTGTTCTGCTTTGCGTAGCTGCCCTCCTGCAGCAGCTTTTGCAGGCTGTCCCACCGGATGCCCGCCGTGATCAGCAGCATCACGCCCACACCTGCCAGCACCATCGTGGCACACAGCATCACCACCAGAAGCAGCTCATTTTCCCACAAAAAGGCCCCGGCAAACAGCGGGATCACCGAGAGGATGCAGATGCAGGTGCCCAGCACGTTGGCGCGGGTGCAGGCCGCGCGGAACTGCTTCTGGCGCTCGCGCACCATACCGGTGACGCCGTATTCCGTTTCAAAAGGCTCTTGCTCCAGGAACTGATAAGGGCCCGTCTTGGCCCCGCTGGAGATAAACAGGGCCACCGCGGCCGCCACCAGCAGGAACAGCACGATCAGCCCCATGCCGGCGGCGAAATTTTCCGTGATGGGCAGCACCCCCGTCACACTGGCCGCCCCCAGCAGCAGCAGGCACATAGGCGAAAGGATGCACAGGAAGGTGGCAAAGGCGATGGTTTTCGCCGTCTGCTCTTTCACCCGCAAAAATTCGCCCGCCTCCTCCAGGGTCACGCGGCGCAGCGCGGCCGGTTCCCCGGCATCCGCCGCGTATTCCGTCTCCTCCCATTCATCTTTCAGCAGGTAATCGGTGCTGACGCCGAAAAGCCGGCTCAGCAGCAGGATCTTCTCCAGGTCGGGCACCGACTGGGCGCCCTCCCACTTCGACACCGCCTGGCGCGTCACGTTCATTTTCTCCGCCAGTTCTTCCTGGGACCAGCCGTTTTTCTTGCGCAAGGCAATAATTTTATCCGCCAGGATCATGGTTTTCACCTCATTCTGTTTTTGGGGAAGGCTGTCTTCCCTCTCAAGGCCAGAATACGGTTTTTTCCGCTTGCGCGCCACCAATCACGCCCGGGCAATTTGTCAACCACCCGTTGCGGCTTCCGGTTTTATCATAACACGGGCGCGTTTTCCTGGCAATCATCCCCTCTTTTTGACATTTACCTGTCCTTTTATGGTATAATGGTCTCAATTTGCCAAGGAGGCTTTCCATGCAGGATAAAACGACCGTTCTGCGCCAGGTGTTCGGCTACGGCGCCTTCCGCCCGGGGCAGGAACAGATCATCAACCAATTGCTGGCCGGCGGCGACGTATTGGCTGTGATGCCCACCGGCGCGGGCAAGTCCCTGTGCTACCAGCTGCCCGCGCTGCTGCTGCCCGGCGTCACCATCGTGGTGTCCCCGCTCATCAGCCTGATGAAGGACCAGGTGCAAAGCCTGCTGCAGATGGGCGTGCGGGCGGCGTACATCAACAGCTCCCTCACCGAGGCCCAGTGCCGCAAGGCCCTGCAGAACGCGGCCGCCGGCCTGTACAAGGTGGTGTATGTTGCGCCGGAGCGGCTTTTGACGCCCAGTTTCCTTTATTTTGCCCAGGCGGCACCCATCAGCCTTTTGTGCGTGGACGAGGCCCACTGTGTGTCCCAGTGGGGGCAGGATTTCCGCCCCAGCTACCAGCACATCCGCCAGTTTGCCGACCTGCTGCCCGCCCCTGTGCCCGTGGGCGCCTTCACCGCCACCGCCACCGCCCGCGTGAAGGAGGATATCCGCGCCATGCTGGCCCTGCGTGATCCCCTGGAGGTGGCCACGGGCTTTGACCGGCCCAATCTGTGGTTCGAGGTGCAGCGCCTGCGTCCCAAGGAAAAATACACCGCCCTGACCATGTACCTGGCCGAGCACCCCGATGCCAGCGGCATCGTGTACTGCGCCACCCGCAAGGCCGTGGACGAGGTGTACGGGAAACTGGCGGCCGACGGCTATGCCGCCGCCCGCTATCACGCGGGCCTGGACGCCGGGGAACGGCGCAAAAGCCAGGATGCCTTCGTGTACGACCAGGTGCGGGTGATGGTGGCCACCAACGCCTTCGGCATGGGCATCGACAAATCCAATGTGGGATTCGTCATCCATTACAACATGCCCCTGGATATCGAGAGCTATTATCAGGAGGCCGGCCGCGCAGGCCGGGACGGCCAGCCGGCGGACTGCATCCTGCTGTACGCGGCCAGCGACGTGAAGCTTTGCCAATTCCTGATCGACAACGGCGAGCCCCAGCCCGGCGCGGACGCGGACATCCAGCAGCAGCTGAAAGCCGCCCAGCACGAGCGGCTGCGCCGCATGACTTTTTACTGCCATTCCACCCGCTGTCTGCGCGGCGAACTGCTGTGGTATTTCGGCGAACACGCGCCCCGCACCTGCGGCGGCTGCGGCGTGTGCGAACCCGGCCGGCAGCGCGCCGCCGTCACCGCCCTGCTGGCAAAGCAGGCCAAGGCGCGCGCCGCCCAGGAGGAGGCCAATTTGGACAACCGCCTGCTGGCCCGCCTGAAAGCCCTGCGGCTGACCCTTGCCCGCCGCGCCAGCGTCCCGGCCTTCGCCGTGTTCACCGACGCCACCCTGCGGGACATGTGCCAAGAGCGACACCTCTCCTTGGAGCAACTGCGGCAGGTATCCGGCGTGGGCCAGGTGAAGCTGGCCCGCTACGGGGAAGATTTCCTGCGGGAGATCGCCGCGTTCGAAGAGTAAGCTTTGCCTGCAAGGCGCCCCCCTGCCGGCAATCCGGCGGCGGACTTTTCACCCCTTGACAAACGGCGCTGAAACCGCTACAATAAAAAGCGTTCCGCAGCTGTAGTTTAGTGGCAGAACTCCAGCTTCCCAAGCTGGTTGTGTGGGTTCGATTCCCATCAGCTGCTCCACGCGTCGAAACAGCCCCTGACGGCACAGGGATGCGCCTTTGGCGTATCCCCTTTGCCTGACGGGGCTGTTTCTCCTTTTCCCCGCGAAACAGCTTCGCTTCCTTTCGCGGAGGCCCCGTAAACAACAAACTTCCGCTCAGTCAAAAGCCCCGTCTTTCGACGGGGCTTTTCCCTTTTTATACGATATCCAGCCAAGCTTTTTCCCGGGGCGGCGGGAAAGCTTCGTCCAGTTGGCGGCGGTCCTCGTCGGTGAGGACGATAGCGGCCGCGGCGGCGTTCTCCTGGGCGTGAAGGGCGCTGCCCGTGCGCGGGATGGCGACGACGCCCGGCTTGTCCAGCACAAAAGCCAGCAGCGCCTGGGCTTCGGTGACGCCGTGCCTGCGCGCCACGGCGCGCAGGGCCCCGCTCTCCAGCAGACCGCGGCGCAAGGCGCCCCCTTGGGCCAGGGGGCAGTAGGCCATCATGGCCACACCGTGCCGCGCCAGCCAGGGCATCAGGTCATATTCCACGCCCCGGCTGCCCAGATGGTACAGCACCTGGTCCGCCTGGCAGCCCCGGCCGCCGGGCGCGGTCCACAGCTCTTCCATGTCGTCCGTGTCCAGGTTGGACACGCCCCAGCGGCGGATGCGCCCCTTTTGCACCAGTTCCTCCATGCACGCGGCCGTCTCGGCCAGGGGCACGCTGCCGCGCCAATGCAGCAGATAGAGGTCCAGATACTCGGTGCCCAGGCGCCGCAAACTGGCCTCGCAGCTGCGGAAAATTTCCGGCCGGCCGGCGTTGTGGGGATACACCTTGGACACAAGGAACAGCTTCTCCCGGTCATAGGGCCGGATGGCCTCGCCCACCAGCTCCTCGCTGCGGCCGCCGCCGTACATCTCGGCGGTGTCCAGCAGCGTCATGCCATGCTCGATGCCCGTGCGCAGGGCGGCCAATTCCCGGGCGCGCACGGCGGGCTGCTCGCCCAGGTACCAGGTGCCCTGGCCCAGCGCCGGCGCCTGGGTGCCGTCCGGCAAAGTGACGGTTTTCATCGCATTTTCCCCTTTCGCTTTAAAAGGCCGGGCGCGCTGCGCCCGGCCCTTTCGTTTATTATTTCAGCACGTTTTTCAGGCCACGGAAAAGATGCCCGTTGGCCAGGTCCAAAACCCCTTCGATCTGCAGCGGCGGCATGCCGAAGGCCTTGAGGCCCCGCAGCGGCATATCCTCCATCATGGCCGCCATCATGCGGTCCATTTCCGGGTCGTTCTTCATACCGCCCATCTGCTTGGCCAGCAGCTTGGCCAGCATATTGCTGGCAAGGGTCCCCTTCAAGTCGCCGACGGTGGAATTGAGGGTAAAGGGCCGCTCACCGGGGTCTTTGGGCAGGGGCAGGTTCTTGCCGTAGATGACGGCAAACTCCTTGTTGGAAAAGCCGCCCCGCTCGTAATACAGCGGCGTCACCTTGCGCATATCCCGCGGCTCGGCGTCGCCCTCCACGTCGATGGGCGCCTTCAGGCGGATGTCCTCGCTGGAGGCGGCCACTTCAATATCGTATACGCCGCCCTCGGTGCGCCAGCCTTTTTCGGCGCTGTCGTAATACTGGAAGGCCGTCTTGTCCAGGCGGAAGGTCACGGTCTTTTCCTCGCCCGGTTCCAGCGCCACCTTGGCAAAGCCCCGCAGCTGGCGCGGCGCGCAGAACAGCACGGGGATCTGGGGCGCCACATACAGCTGCACAGCCTCCTTGCCGGCCATGGCGCCGGTGTTCTTCACCTTGCAGGTGACGGTGACGCCCGCCTCCGGGTCGAACCGCTCGGCCGAGACCGCCAGGTCCGAATATTCGAACGCGGTGTAGGACAGGCCGTAGCCGAAGGGCCAGCGCACTTTTTTCTGCGCGGCCTGATAATAGCGGTAGCCGATGAAAATGCTTTCGCGGTAAAGGGCCTGGCCGTTCACCGCCGGGTAGTTGTCGGCGCTGGGCGTATCGGCCAGGTTGCGCGGGAAGGTCTCGGCCAGCTTGCCCGAGGGGTTCACCTTGCCCAGCAGCAGGTTCACGGCGGCCTTGCCGCCCTGGCAGCCGCCCAGGTAGCACATCAGCACCGCGGCCGCTTTGTCCAGCCAGGAGGCCTTGACGGGGCTGCCCGCCTGGATGACCACCACGGTGTTTTCGTTGGCGGCGCACACGCGCTCCACCAAGCGGTAGTGGCTCTCGGGCATGCCCATGGTCTCGCGGTCAAAGCCCTCGCTCTCGTAGGCGTCCGGCAGTCCGGCGAACAGATACACCACGTCCTTGCCGCGGGCCACCTCCACCGCCTCGTCCACCAGCTCCTCGTGCACGTCGTTGTCCGTCAGGCTGTAGCCTGGCGCGTACACGTATTCACAGCCGGCGGCGGTGAACGCCTCGCAGGCGTTGTCCAGCGCCGTGGGGTTGATCCGGCTGGAGCCGGAGCCCTGATAGCGGGGCTGTTTGGCAAAGGCGCCGATGACGGCCACGTTCTGCCCGGGCTTTCCCGGCAGCACGCCGCTGTTTTTCAAAAGCACGGCGCCGTCCTCGGCGGCTTTGCGGGCCAGCTCCAGGTGGGCGTCCATGTCGCACTCGTAGGGGACTTTTTTCCCCTCTTCCGCCTTCAACAGCAGCTCGATCACACGGGCGGCCGCCGCGTCCAGCGCGTCGGGGGACAGCTTGCCGTTCTCCACGGCCTGGCACAAAATTTTATCGTTGCCGCCGGAGGGGCCGGGCATCTGCAGGTCCAGCCCGGCGCGGTAGCTCTCCACCGGGTCGTTCATGGCGCCCCAGTCCGTCATCGTCAGGCCCGCGAAGCCCCATTCCCTGCGCAAAATATCCGTCAGCAGGCGGGCGTTCTCGCTGCAATAGGTGCCGTTCAGCTTGTTGTAGGCCGTCATCACCGTCCAGGGCTGGGCCTTTTTCACCGCGATCTCAAAGGGCTTCAGGTAGATCTCCCGCAGCGCGCGCTCATCCACCACCGAATCGGTGACCATGCGGGCCTTCTCCTGGCTGTTGGCCGCGAAGTGCTTCAGGCTGGTGCCCACGCCCCTGCTCTGCACGCCGTCGATGAAGGCGGCCGCCAGTTCGCCGGCCAGCAGCGGGTCCTCGCTGAAATATTCAAAGTTGCGCCCGCACAGGGGGCTGCGCTTCATGTTCACGCCCGGGCCCAGCAGCACGGCCACGTCCTCCTTGCGGCACTCCTCGCCCAAGGCCTCGCCCACGCGGCGCAGCAGGTCCGTGTCGAAGCTGCCCGCCAGGCAGCTGGCCGTGGGGAAACAGGTGGCCGGCACGCTGCCGCTCAGCCCCAGGTGATCGCCCGCGCCCCCCTGTTTACGCAGGCCATGGGGGCCGTCCGTCACCATAATGGCCGGCAGGCCCAGCGTCTCGCTGCCGCCCACGTGCCAGAAGTCCACCCCCGCCACCAGCCGCGCTTTTTCCTCCAGGGAAAGTTTTTGGCAAAGCTCCTTTGCCTTGGCTTTCAGTTCCATGCTACCCCTTCCTTTCCACACCCGGGGCACAAACTCTGCCCCGCGGCCAGGCATATCGGCCAAACTGCCCCAAAGACGCCTCTGCAGCCGCTTTGTCTCCGGCAGCCCGTGTATGCCTACACGTTTCCTTATCCTATACTATCACAAAGGCCCGCCCGCTTCAAGTTCGGATTTGCGCCCCGGCAGCCTGTTTTCACAAAAAGAACATCAAATTTTCAAGGTTCTTTTACCGGATTTTCAGCCTTTTTTGAAATGTGGCGTCTATAATGGTCTCGTTTACACACACCGGCCCCCTTTTGGGCGGCGCGGCAACTTTTTGGGAAAAGGAGCGAAGCACCATGATCGAGGTATCACACCTCACCAAGCGCTACGGCGCCCACACGGCCGTCAGCGACCTGTCCTTCACCGTGCCGGACGGGCAGATCTACGGCTTTCTCGGCCCCAACGGCGCGGGCAAATCCACCACCATGAACATCATGACGGGCTGCCTGGCCGCCACGGCGGGCAGCGTGTCCATCGCCGGCCACGACATTTTCGAACAGCCGCTGGAGGCGAAAAAGTCCATCGGCTACCTGCCCGAGCAGCCCCCCGTGTACACGGAGATGACCCCGCGGGAATACCTGCGCTTCGTGGGCCGGGCCAAGGGCCTTTCGGCGGCGGCCCTGTCCGGCGAGGTAGAGCGCGTGTGCGCCCGCACGGACATCCTGCCCGTGAAGGACCGGCTGATCCGCCATCTATCGAAGGGCTACCGCCAGCGCGTGGGCCTGGCCCAGGCCATGCTGGGCGACCCGCCCATCATCATTCTGGACGAACCCACCGTGGGCCTGGACCCGGCGCAGATCATCGAGATCCGCCAGCTGATCCGCGAATTGGGCCAGCGGCACACCGTGCTGCTGAGCAGCCACATCCTGCCCGAGGTGCAGGCCGTGTGCGGGCATATCCTGATTTTGTCCCACGGCAGGCTGGTGGCCAGCGACACCCCCGAAAACCTGGAGCGGCTATTTGCCGGCGAGGCCACGGCCGCCCTGGCCGTGCGCGGGGATGAGGGCGCCGTGCGCGGGGTGCTGGAAGGGCTGGCGGGCATCCGCTTTGCGCTGGAAGGCTGCCAAAACGGCGTGTGCCGCGCCACCGTGACCGGCGCGGACGGGGACACCGACGCCTTGTGCGAGCGGCTGTTCTTCGCCTTTGCCGGCGCGCGCCTGCCCCTTTTGCACATGGCCGGCGCCCGCGCCTCGCTGGAGGACGTGTTCCTGGAGCTGACCCAGGCCGATCCCACCGCGGGCGGCGAAAGCGCGGCCCCGGGCGGGCTCCCGACGCCGGCGGACGAGAGCCCGGCGGACGAAGGCCCGGCCCCTGCGGAGATTCCCATGCCGCCGGCTCCGGCCGGAACAGACGCGCCCGAAACGGCGCGGGAAGGAGGCGATGAAGCGTGAAAGCGATCTTTGCCCGCGAGGTGCACACCTATTACACCACCATGACCGGATGGCTGTTCGGCGCTTTCCTGCTGCTGTTCTCCGGCATCTACACCATGGCCCTGTGCCTGAACGGCGGCTATGCCCAGTTCGAGTATGTACTGGGCAACATGAGCTTCGTGTTCCTGATCGTGACGCCCATCCTCACCATGCGCGTGTTCGCCGAGGAGCGCCGCCAAAAAACCGACCAGCTTTTGTACTCCCTGCCCATGGGCCTGTCCCGGGTGGTGCTGGGCAAGTACTGCGGTCTGCTGGCCGTGCTGGCTCTGCCCCTGGCCGTGACGGGCCTCTATCCCCTCATCCTGCGCCTGTACGGCAACGTGAACCTGAAGGTGGCCTACAGCGCCCTGCTGGGCTTTTTCCTGCTGGGTGCCGCGCTGCTGGCGGTGGGCATGTATCTCTCCTCCCTCACGGACAGCATCGTGGGCAGCGCCGCCGTCTGCTTTGTGGTGGTGCTGGTCAATTACTACCTGTCCGCCCTGGCCTCTTACGTGCCCACCGGCGATGTGGCGGCCCTGTGCGCGTTGCTGTTCCTCTCGGCCCTGGCGGCGTTTGTGGTGCTGCACCTGACCCAAAGCCCCCTGGCCGGCCTGGCCGCGCTGGCCGTGTGCGGCGGCGCCGTGGCGGCCGCCTGGTTCCTGGCCCGCGACGCCTTTGACGGCCTGCTGCCGGCCCTGTTCAAAAAGCTGTGCCTGTTCGAATCCTTTTACGGCTTCCTGGACGGCGTGTTCGACTGGACGGCCGTGTGTCTGCTTTGCAGCGTGTGCGCCGTGTTCACGGTGCTGACCGTGCAGAGCCTGGAGAAACGGAGGTGGAGCGAATGAGCCCGTTCAAAAAAGGCGGCGCGCCCGCGCCCCAAACGCTCCAAACGCCCCAAACGGCCGGCGGCGCCGGCGCCAAACGCACCTTCCGCAGCGGCGGCTACGCGGCCCTGGTAGGGGCCTTTGCCGTGGCCATCGCCGTGGTGGTGAACCTGCTGGTGTCCGCCCTGCCCGCCAGCGTCACCAAGCCCGACCTGACGGCCGAGGGCCTGTCCAGCATGTCCCAGCAGACGAAGGCCATCGCCGGGGCCCTCTGCGAGGACGTGACCATTTACCTGCTGGCCCAGCGGGGCAATGAAAACAGCACTCTGCAGGGCTTTCTGAACCGCTACGCCGCCCTGTCGGGCCATATCAAAGTAAAAACGGTGGACCCGGTGGTGTACCCCAACTTTGCCGCCCAGTACACCTCGGACCAGCTCACCAACAACGACCTGATCGTGGTGTGCGGCGAACGCAGCCGCCATGTGAGCTATTATGATATTTTCCAGACTTCTTACACAAGCTATTACGAGACCACCACCGACTTTGCCGGCGAGCAGGCCGTCACCAGCGCCATCAGCTATGTGACCAACGGCGATCTGCCCAAGGTGTACGCGCTGTCCGGCCACGGGGAGGAGGATATCCCCACCGCGCTGGCCCAGTCCGTCGCCGCGCAGAACATGGACCTGGTGGAGGGCCTGACCCTGGTCAGCCGCGACGCCGTGCCCGAGGACGCGGCCGCGGTGATCCTCTACGGGCCGCAGAAGGATTTGTCGGCCGAGGATGCGCAAAAGCTGAACGCCTATCTGGACGGCGGCGGCAAACTGCTGCTGTTCACCGCGGTCAGCGACGCCGAAACGCCCAACCTGGGCACGGTGACGGCCCGCTTCGGCCTGTCGGCCGCCCAGGGCATCGTGATGGACGGCGACCGCAGCCACAACGCGGGCTACCCGCACTATTTGCTGCCGGACCTTGCCAGCCATGCGATCACCCAGCCCCTGACGGCGGGCGGCTACTACGCGCTGGTGCCCAACGCCCACGCCATCCGCACGGCGCAAACGCTGCCCGAGGGCGCGTCGGTGACGCCGCTGCTGACCACCTCCGCCGCCAGCTACCTGAAAGCCGCGGGCATGAGCGTGACCACCCTGGATCAGGAGGAGGGCGACGAGGTCGGCGCCTTTGACGTGGCCGTGGCCGCGACCCTGTCCCTGGACGGCGGCGAAAGCGCCGGTGAGGATGGCGGGGACGCCGCCCAGGCCGCCCTGGTGTGGATGGCCTCCACCGCGGCCTTTGATCCCAGCGTGGACGCCATGGTGGCGGGCGCCAACACCGATCTGTTCCTCAATGCCCTTGGCTGGGCCTGCGGCCAGCAGGACGCCATCTCCATCCACGCAAAATCGCTCGATTATGAACTGCTCACCGTGCCCACGTCGTCCCGCGCGCTGCTCACCAGTATCTTCGTGGCAGCCATCCCCTTGGCGCTGATCGTGTGCGGCTTTTTGGTGTGGCACAGAAGGAAGGTGCGCTGATGAACAAACAATCCGTGACCCTGGGCGCCATGGCCGGCGTGCTGGTGCTGGCCCTGGGCGCTTACGCGGGCGTGACCCGCTGGAACGCGGCCCAATCGGCTGCCGACAGCGCCGCCGCGGCCGATATCGAAGTGGCCACCCTGGCCCCGGAGGCCGTGACGGCCCTGGCCTCCACCGTGCAGGGTGAAAGCCTGTCCCTCAAAAAAGAGGACGGCGCCTGGCAGCTAGTGGACGACCCGGCCTTCCCCCTGGGCCAAAGCTATATACAGGCCATGCTGGAAGCGGTGGCCCCCCTGGCGGCCCAGGGCCCCCTGGAGGATGCGCAGGACCTGGGCGAGTACGGCCTCTCCGACGGCTGCGACCGCGTGACCCTGACCGGCGAGGACGGCGGCCAGGTGACGCTGCTGCTGGGCGACACCAACAGCCTGACCGGCCGCGTGTACGCGGCCCTGGAAGGCGAGGGCAAGGTGTATCTGGCCGCCGCCGGTGTGCGCACGCCCTTCACCCACACCCTGGAGGAGCTGCTGCAAAAAGAACCCATCCCCGCCATGGACGACTTTGTCTCCCTGTCTGTCGAGAACGCGGCCGGCGCCTGGGAATACACCTTCCCCGGCGAAGAGGCGGCGGACGCCTCCTCCGGCGGCGAGGCGCAGGACGCATCTTCCGGCAGCGAGGCCCCCTCCTCCGACAGCCCGGCGCCCGGCGCCGCCCAGGAGGATGCCTCCTCCGGTGAAAGCCAAAGCGAAAGCGGCGGCGATGCGGGCGGCGAACAGGGCTCGGCCGACGAGGCCAAAGCCCGGGAGATCGCCGACGCCCTGAGCCTGCTGGCCTGGGAAACATGCGTCTCCTGGGACGCCGACCCGGCCGGCTATGGCCTGGACGCGCCCGCCGCCACGGTGACGGCCGTTTACACGGCCCCCGCCGCGGACAGCGGCCAGGCCGAGGAAAAAACCTTCACCCTGCTGATCGGCGGGGCGGGCGACGACGGCTATTATGCCGCCCTGCCCGGGTCCAGCATGGTGTACACCATCTCCTCCGACGTGGCCCGGCTGTTTTTGCCGTGAAAAAAGGCGTCCCGTTCAAAGAACGGGACGCCTTTCTTCTTCTTTCTGCCCGCGGTTCAAAGGGGCGGGGCCTGGCGCTCGCTGTAAATGGCAAAGCCGTTGCGGCCGTCGTGTTTGGCCTGGTACAGGGCGGCGTCCGCGTTTTTGTACAGCGTCTCGAACGCGGCGCCGCGGGTATCGGCAAAAGCCACCCCGATGCTGGCGGACATGCCCCAGGTCTTTCCGTCGCTGGTGAAGGGCCTGTTCAGCGCGCCGGACAGCTCCTGCGCCTTTTCCACCGCCCAGGCCCGGCTGGGCGCGGGCACGAATGCCGCGAATTCATCCCCGCCGATACGGCCCAGCAGGTCGCCTTCGCGGAAATGCCGGCGCAGCGTCTGGGTGAAGGCGACGATCACCTCGTCTCCGAAAGCGTGGCCGAAGCGGTCGTTGGCCTGCTTGAAGCGGTCGATATCGAAAATATAAAAGGCGTACAACGGCGCGCCGGCCCGGCGCAGGGCCCCTTCCACATGGCGGGCCATGGCCGTCTTGTTCAGCAGGCCCGTCATCCCATCCCGTTGCGCCAATTCCAGCATGCGGGCCTCCTGGCGTTTCTCGGCGTCGATGTTCTGGCGGTAGGTAAGCATATAAAGGGCCCCGTCCTCGCCCCAGTTCACCAGCCGCGCGGTGATGCGCATCCAGTAGTAGTCGCCGCCGGTGGAGATCCGGAAATCATACTGCAGGGTCTCGCGGCCCTCCTCATAGGCCCGCCGCACGTTTTCCGGGCTGAAGGTGTCGATATAGCCCTGGCGGAACTCCTCCTTGATCTGTTTTTCCGCCACGATGCGCAGGGCTTGGTCGTAGGGGGTGCCGCGGGGGGCACCCAGGCTTTCAAAATATTCTTCCGTGGCCTGGTCGGCCGGGCAGTTGTGGGTGATATCCAGCCTGTAGATCTTATCGAACAGCTGTTCGGTGGCGCGTTCGAACATGCTGTGGCGCTCCTGCTCGACAGATTGCGTAAGCGACACGATCTGCCGGTTGAAACTGCGGATGACGCGGGTGATGATAAACAGGATGGCGGCGATGATCAGCGCGATGATCAGTATGGTCAGGGCCAGTTGACGGTTGAGCTGCTCCACAAAGGCGCTCGTGTCCCGCTCCACCACCAGGTGCCAGCCCAGCTCGGGCAGGTAGCGGGTGACGGTATAATTCAGTTTCTTCCCGCCGGAGGGCTCTTCCACCCAGAAGCTGTCGGCCGTCTCCTTTTCCCGCCAGTTCAGGATCTCCTGCGCAAAGGCGCCGGTGTGGCCGTCCAGCTCGAACAGGTTCACCCCCTCGTAGCCGGTGTGGTCGGTGGACACCTGGATGGTGCCCTCCTCGTCGATGAGGTAGGCGCTTACGCCGAACTGGTCCTGATAGCCCTGCAAAAGGGCCTGCAGGTTGCCCACGCGCACGCCCACGCCCACCATGCCCATCATGGCGCCGTCGTCCGCCTTGATCTTGCAGTTCACAAAAACAGTGATGGCGTTCGCAGCGCCCACCACCTCGTCGTTGTCCACCATGAAGGAATATTCGTCCGGTTTGTCCCGCAGCGTGAAATACCAGGTGTTCTCGGGGTCGTCGGGCTCAAGCACCCTGTCCAGCCCGTTGAAATTGTAGTAGCGCCCCGTCGCGTCCGAGACGAGGAACACGGAATCATAGCCGTATTTTTCTTTGTAAGAGGCCAGATAGCGGCGCAGCCGCTCCTGATTGGCCGGGTCGTCCCCGCCGTTCGCCTCCTCCCGCAGGGCCTCGCGCAGCAGGCTGTCGTTGGCCATGGTCAGGGAGATGTTCAAAGGCTTGGTCAGCGTGGTGTCGATCTGATAATAAATGCCCTCGCTGGTCAGGGTGGACACCTGCTCGATATTTTGCAGCGACGCCGTGTAATTGGCCCGGTAGCTCAGCACCGCCGTCAGCAGGAAACCCACCACGATGACGGCGCAGATCATCAGATTGGTGCGCATCAGGATATTCTTTTTCATCCCCTGCCTCCTTTGCCGCGGGCCTCCGCCCTTCTGCCCGATAAATTTCATTATAGCACACGTGACAACACAGCAACAGCATCCTCTTCGTCAAAATTGGCGCAATATCGGCTAAACTGGGCGCAGTCCGGGCAAAGCCCGGCACAAAGGGCTTGCAATCCGCGCCGGAACGCGCTATAATACGCACAGAAACGCTGTGACGAAGAGAGTACGCACGCAAAGGCTTTTCCACTGCAGAGAAGGGCGCCCCGGCTGAAAGCGCCCTGTGGGAAACGCGTGCCGAAGTTCACTTCCGAGCGGCCCGGCTGAACGCGCATCTCTGTAGGCCGGGACGGTTTTCCCCGTTAGCGGAAGCGAGAGTGTTTGCTCTTTGTGGCAAAAACGTGGGTGGTACCGCGGAGTTTGTAAGTTTTTTACGGCTTCGTCCCTGAACAAGCAGGGGCGAAGCCTTTTTTCGTCCCATAAAAGAAGGAGGAACTATTGTGAAACAGGCATTGGAACAGATCAAAGCCGCAGCCGACGAGCTGATCGCCAACGCGCAGAGCGCCGCCGCCGTGGACGAGCTGCGCGTGCGCTTTTTGGGCAAGAAAGGCGAGCTGACGGCCATTTTGAAGCAGATGGGCAAGCTCTCGGCCGAGGAGCGCCCCGTCATCGGCGCCCTGGCCAACGATGTGCGCGAGGCCATCACCGCCGATATCGCCCGCCGCACCAAAGAGCTGGAGGACGCGGCCCTGGCGCGGCGCCTGTCCGCCGAGACCATCGACGTCACCCTGCCCGGCGCCCTGCCCGCCCAGGGCAAGCGCCACCCGTTCGAACAGGTGCTGAACGAGCTGAAGGAAATTTTCCTGGGCATGGGCTTCGATGTGGTCAGCGGCCCGGAGGTGGAGCTGGACCACTACAACTTCGAGATGCTGAACATGCCCAAAAGCCACCCTGCCCGGGACACGCAGGACACGTTCTACATCACGGAAAACGTGCTGCTGCGCACCCAGACCAGCCCCATGCAGATCCGCGTGATGGAGCGGCAGAAGCCGCCCATCCGCATCGTCTGCCCGGGCCGCGTGTACCGCTCGGACGAGGTGGACGCCACCCACAGCCCCATCTTCCATCAGATCGAGGGCCTGGTGGTGGATAAAGGCATCACCTTCAGCGACCTGAAGGGCACGCTGGAGATGTTCATCCAGAAGCTGTACGGCGAGGGCACCAAGGTGCGCTTCCGCCCCCATCACTTCCCCTACACCGAGCCTTCCGCCGAGATGGACATGAGCTGCTTCAAATGCGGCGGCACAGGCTGCAGCATGTGCAAGGGCGAGGGCTGGATCGAGATCCTCGGCTGCGGCATGGTGCACCCCAAGGTGCTGGAGAACTGCGGCATCGACCCGGAGGTCTACTCCGGCTTTGCCTTCGGCGCGGGCATCGAGCGCATCGTCATGATGCGCTACGGCATCGACGACATGCGCCTTTTGTACGAGAACGACCTGCGTTTCCTGAAACAATTTTAAGGAGGGTACGAACGATGAAAATGGGACTGAATTGGGCGAAGGAGTTCGCCGACATCCACTGTACCCCGCAGGAGTACGCCGACCGGATGACCATGTCCGGCAGCAAGGTGGAGACCTTCGAGAGCGAGGCCGACCATATTAAAAACGTGGTGGTGGGCAAAATTTTGTCCATCACGCCCCACCCGGATTCCGACCATATGGTGGTGTGCCAGGTGGATGTGGGCGGTCAAAGCGAAGGTCCGGTGCAGATCGTCACCGGCGCGAACAATTTGAAAGAGGGCGACCTTGTCCCCGCAGCCCTGCACAAAAGCCTGCTGCCCGGCGGCAAGGAGATCAAAAAGGGCAAGCTGCGGGGCGTCGAGTCCTGCGGCATGCTGTGCAGCCTGTCCGAACTGGGCCTGACCAAACACGATTTCCCGAACGCCGTGGAGGACGGCATCATGGTGCTGGACCCGGCCGAGCCCGAGGGCCAATTCCCCACGGGCACAGACATCTGTAAGGCCCTGGGGCTGGACGATGTCAGCGTGGATTTCGAGATCACCCCCAACCGGCCGGACTGCCTGTCCGTGCGGGGCCTGGGCCGCGAGACGGCCGCCACCTTCGGCGTGCCCTTCCAGGACCATGTGCCCCAGGTGCGGCCGGGCCACGGCGACGTGAAGGATTTCCTCACCGTGGACATCGAGAACAAGGACCTGTGCTACCGCTACGTGGGTGCGGTGGTGGAAAACGTGCGCGTGAAGCCCAGCCCCCGCTGGCTGCGCGAGCGTCTGCGCCTTTGCGGCGTGCGCCCCATCAACAACTTGGTGGACATCACCAACTACGTGATGCTGGAATACGGCCAGCCCATGCACTGCTTCGATTATAAGTATGTGAACGGCGGCCGCATCACCGTGCGCAACGCCAAGCCCGGCGAGGGCATCGAAACGCTGGACGGCGTCCAGCGCGCCCTGTCGCCGGAAATGCTGATCATCGCCGACGAAAAAGGCCCCATCGCCGTGGCCGGCGTGATGGGCGGCGAGTTCTCCGGCGTGTACGACGACACCACCACCATCGTGTTCGAAAGCGCCATGTTCAACGGCCCCTCCGTGCGCACCACGGCCAAAAAGCTGGGCCTGCGCACCGAGGCCTCGGGCCGCTATGAAAAAGGGCTGGACCCCAACGGCTGCCGCCTGTGCCTGGACCGCGCGCTGGAGCTGGTGCAGTTGCTGGACGCGGGCGACGTGGTGAACGGCGTGGCCGACGTGTGGGTGCAAAAGCGCGAGGAGCGCCGCATCCCCCTGCGGCCGGACGCCGTCAACCGCCTGCTGGGCACCCAGCTTTCCCGGCAGGAGATGGTGGACATCCTGCTGCCCCTGGGCTTTTCCATGGACGGCGACGACGTCCTCATCCCCAGCAGCCGCTGGGATATGGAGCGGGACTGCGACATCGCCGAGGAAGTGGCCCGCTACGTGGGCTACAACAAGATGCCCAGCACCATCATGCAGGGCGTGGCCAGCGCCCGCCCCTCCCAGCGCCAGACCTTCCGCGAGGCCATGCTGAACACCCTGGTGGGCTACGGCCTGTACGAGATCGAAAGCTTCAGCTTCTACAGCCGCAAAGCCTTCGACGCCATCAACCTGCCCGCGGGCGATGTGCTGCGGGACGCGGTGGTCATCTCCAACCCCTTGGGCGAGGACACCTCCATCATGCGCACCACGGCCCTACCCAGCGTGATGGACAACATCGCCCGCAACTACAACGCCCGCGCGGCCGAATGCGCCGTGTTCGAGGACGCCACCGTCTACCTACCCCAGGGCGGCCCGGACGTGCTGCCCGACGAGCGCGAGACCGTGGTGCTGGCCGCCTACGGCAGCCGGTGGGACTATCTGGCCCTCAAGGGCCTGGTGGAGGGTCTGCTGGCCACGGCCAAGGTGCGGGACGTCCGCTTTGTGCGCAACAGCGCCGGCGCCGCCTACCATCCGGGCCGCTGCGCGGATATCTGGGTGGGCGAGGAACGCCTGGGCGCCATCGGCGAGGTGCACCCCGCGGTGCTGGCCAATTACGGCGTCAAGCCCCGCGTGGTGGCGGCCGAGCTGGATATGGAGGTGCTGTTCGCCCACCGGGGCGCCACGCCGCTGTTCCATCCCCTGCCCAAGCACCCGGCCATCACCCGCGATCTGGCCCTGGTGGCCGATGAAGCCACGCCGGCCGCGGACATCGCCGGCCGCATCCTCGGGGCCGCGGGCAAAAACCTGGAGAGCCTGGCCCTGTTCGACGTCTACACCGGCGAGCACATCGAGGCCGGTAAAAAGAGCCTGGCTTACAACCTGATTCTGCGCGCGCCGGACCGCACGCTGACCGACGAAGAGGCCGAGAGCGCCGTGAAAAAGGTGCTGAAAAGCTTGGCCGAGATCGGCGTGGAACTGCGCAGCTAAGACCCCGCCGCCTTCTTTTGCTTTTTTATCTTGCCCTTCAACAGCCTTCCGGCTTTCCGGAGGGCTGTATTATATGTTTCACGCGAATACTAAACATGAACAAATATTAACATAAATTTTTAGTTATTCTACGGATATCTTTTTTCATCCAGTTCATGTATATTGTAAATAGATAAAAAAGTCGAAAGTCTTCCCACAAAATGTTATAAACACCTGCGCGCGAGGTGTTTTATATGGTCCGTTTAGAAATCCATCGTTTAAAAAACGAAAGGAGAATCCAAAATGAAAAAGAAATTGATCGCCGTCTGTCTGCTTATCGCCCTGGTCGTCCTCACCGCAACCGCCGCTTTCGCCGAAGGCATCCAGCCACGCTATATCCCCTGCCCTCAATGCTCCAATGGACACCTGTTCTCCGTGATCGACACACAACTTTCCTCCTCTCTTGGAACCGGTCCCTGTCCTCATTGCCAACTTATCGGAACTTGGGGCGAGGCATGGCAGATCAATGCGTATGATTGCGGTTCTTGTTCTTACCATGTAACTTATGGTAATCCCTTTCTTGTTCATTGGACGATCTGCCCGCAAACTGGTGCGATTTATTATTGGTAAACACTTACTTATAGAATAGAAAGCGGAGAGGGATGCTGATGTCGTTGAGTCACCACCGATGGCCAGCCTTGCTGTGCGGCTTGATCTTTGTGCTCGTCTCCTGTTCCGCGCAGATCAGCGCCCCTGAATCAGAAACGGATGCATTGTGGGTCTGCACCAACATCGGCTTTTCACAGGAAACGATCATCGCTGTTTTCAAAGACCAATATCCGGATACGGCGCTGAAATTCACCGATCTCTCTCCCGGTCCAACCAGCCATATCAGTGCGGAGGAGCAGAAAAGCCGGCTTTTATCTCTGCGCACGGAGATCATGGCGGGCAAAGGCCCGGACCTTTTTCTATGGAACACGCTTGATGTCACGACGGAAGAAAGTTTATTTCCTGATTTGCAAAAATCCATGCGCGCGGGCATTTTTCTGGACCTTGCCCCCTTGCTTGAGGCCCGGGACGATTGGAATCCCGACGATTACCAACAGGCGGTTTTAAGGGCGGGTATGGTGGAGGACTCGCTTTATTTATATCCCTTATACTATAAACCGCCCACCATCCTGCTGACCGCTGAAACCGCGGCGCGCTTGCCGGCGGACGCGCCGATTTTTGCCTTGGAGCGCTGCGGAGAATGGGCCTCTTGGGCCGCCGCGCAGGGAAAAGCCTTAAATGCCGATTACGTCCAGGCGGACGGATATTGGGATATGATGGCCGCTCCCATGCTGGATTATGAACGCCGGCAAGCGGCCTTGACGAATCCTCTTTTTGCAAAGCTGGCTTTGGTTCCCGGCCAGGGCGTTTCGGCGGATTCCTTACCATCTTTTATCAACGGTGACGCAATCAGCTTTTCCTCCCATTTTTTCCGCCAGATAGCCGCTGTCCTTTTCAGCGAAGAACATGATGTGGACACTGTATTTTGTCCCGTTTATTCTGAGGAGGGCACGTTAAACGCATGTGTGAACATTGGCGTGGGCATCCGGCGAAACACACGGCATACGCAAAGCGCGTTGAATTTTTTGCTGCTTTTGTTAAAGCCTTATCTGCAAGCCGGAGGAGAATATCGCTTGGCGGATGGCAAAAATCTCCTGGATACCTTCCCCTTGTCCCGCGCAAGCATACCCATCCGCACGGATTGCCTGTCCGACTGGATGCTCAACCTCCTTGGGCCGGACGCTTCGCCGGGCTCTTCTGTAAACAGTCTTGTTTCTTGTGCCGAAGCGGTTACGGCGGCGCGTCTGCAAGATGCCTGTATGGCAGAGATTGTTTCCTCCTTGCAGTCTGCCCAGGCCGAGGGACGAAGGCCCTCGGACGTGTTCGCCGACCTGAATGAGCGGTGGAATGTCTACGTCACCGAATAATTCCGCCGCGCGGCCGAAGAGCAATAGAAAAACCAGGCAATCCGCCCCTCGCAAAGGGCGGCCGCCTGTTTTTTGTTATTTGTGTTTCGCAAAGGGCTTTCGTATACGGGGATCGGCAACGCGCGCGGCCTGGCCGCCGCCCCGCCCGCCTCACGTGGCGCAGTGGAAATATTCCAATACGTAATCCTCCCGGAACGCCCAGTCGATGGGCACCCGGTACAGCACGCCCACCGGCGCCTGCTCTGATAAGGGCGCCGCCAGCTCCCACTCGTCGGGCACCGAATAGGTCACCCCGTATTCGATTTCCGGATAGTCCGCCACCTGGTCGGGCAGCACCACGGAGGACGAGCCCTTCACGGCGACCCCCGCCTGGCTGACCCGGGCCTCGGCCTTGTACAGCCGCTCGAAGGGCGCCATGGTCTCCACCTCGCGGTCCAGCCGGAAGGAGATCAGGTCGTACCGGCGCGGCTGGCCCTGGCGCTCGATCACACGGTAGTTCAGCGTCGTGGTGTAAAGGATGTATCCGGGCACGCAAAAAAAGCCGGTGTGGCCGGGTTCATCGGGTACCCCAAGGAGCCGCGCCGCCGTCCCGCCCTTCTCTCGCGCCGGCACCAGGACGCTGACGGTGGAGCACGCGAGCCCATCCGCCTGGGCGGCCGTCCGCTGGGCCAGGAGCCCGGCCAGCGTCAGCCGTCCGCCCGTCAGCAACGCGGTCCCCCAGGAAAAGCCGCCCACCGCCCCTTCCGCGGCGGCGCTTGCCGGCATCATGCACAGCGCACAAGCGGCGATCAGCAGCACGATCTTCCTTTTCATCTTTATTCCCGCCTTTCCTCTGCCGGTTTCCCTTCTGTTGGACGCGCAGCATTTTTCGTCCCGCTCTTTAATTTTTATCTTACAGAATTTTGGGGGAATTGTAAAGAATGTTCCCGGCGCCGGCGGGCAGTCAGCGCGATTGGCCTTTCTTGACAGGCCGCGCGGCCCTCACCGCAGGGTTCGCGCCCGCGCCCTGTCCGCCGCCCCGATCGGGCCGCCGGCTTTTTCTTTTCCGGCGCCGCCGCCACGGACGCCGGGAACCCGACGGCCCCGCAGTACAGCATGCGCCGCCAGGGGCTGGCCATGCGCCTTACCGCCCTTGTGCCGGCGGCTTCATGCTGACGGCTATGCTGCCGCCCCTGCCCTTTCCCGCGGGCTGTTATGTGATGGACCGCCGCGCGATCTTCAGCGCGTGCCGGTGCGCCCGCGCCGTGCTGCGGCAGCTTTCCCTGCTGAAAAATGCCTGGCGCCTCCCTCGCCGGACAGTCCTCCGCCCTGGGGCAAACAGCACAACACCCGCCCGTGCAGCGCACGGGCGGGTGTTTTTCTTTTCTCCCCCTCGGCCGTTCAGGGGGCCGTTCAGGGCTTGAGGTACGCATATCCCTGGGCCTGCTTTTCCGCCAGTTCGTACACACCGGCGGGCACTGCGGTCACGCCCGGCAGCAGCTGCTCCGGCGTCAGGCCGCTGCTCCGCAGGGCATTGGCGCAGGCTGCGGCCACCGCCCCCTGTGCCAACAGGGCGGCCAGCGCCTCGGCATGGGGGCTGCCCTGTGCCAGCGCACCCACCGCGCCGCCGTTCGCCACCAGTTCCAGCGCGCAAGGGGTATGGCGGCGGGCGCACTCCGCCAACAGGTTGGCCGCGTTGCCCAGCGCCATCGCCCATTTGGCCTCTTCATCCACGTGGATCAGCACCTTCACCGTGTCTCGCCCTCCTCCGTCTGCCTGCGCTTTTCCGGCGTCACCACCACGGACGCCAGGAACCCGATGGCCCCGCAGTACAGCATGGACCGCCAGGGGCTGGCCGCGATGGGGCAGGCGCCGGTGGCGCAGCCCACTTTCCAGTAATACAAGTACCCCACGGCCGCGCCCAGCGCCGTCAGGGCCAAAGGCAGCAGCCAGCGTTTCCAGGCTGTCCTTTTCATCGTCCCGTCCCCTCTTTGCGCGCCGCTCACAGCGCCGCGTCCAGCAGGCGCTGCAGGCTCTGTTTGGGCACCAGTCCCACGGACTTCTGCACCGCCTGGCCGCCCTTGAACACCAGCACGGTGGGGATGCTCATCACGCCGAACCGCTGGGCCAGACCCGGTTCCTCGTCCACGTTCACCTTGCCCACGGCATAGCGGCCGGCGGCCTCCTGCGCCAATTGTTCCACCGCCGGGGCCAGCATACGGCAGGGGCCGCACCAGGGCGCCCAAAAGTCCACCAGCACCGGCGTCTGGGCCTGCAAAACCTCGGCGTCAAAATTCTGTTGGGTGATTTTCTTTTCCATGTTGTCGTCCTCCTTCGCGGGGCTTTTGTTTGATGGCTTTATCTTACCACAGGCCCGGTTTGTTTTCCGTGACCATGTTACAAACGGCAAAAATGTGTTATAATAGGAACTGAGGTGATTGCGATGCCCTGCGCACAACTGACTTCTTTCCCCTTTTGGCCCCAGCTGACCGAGGCACAGCGCCAGCGCGCCGAGGCACAGCTGCACGAGGTCCATTTCAACGCCGGCGACGTGGTGCACAGCCTGGGGCGGGACTGCCTGGGCCTGCTGCTGGTCAGGCGCGGCGCGCTGCGGGCGTTTTTGCTGTCCGAGGAAGGGCGCGAGGCCACCGTTGCCTGGATGCGCGCGGGCGAGGTGTGCGTGCTGAGCGCCGGGTGCGTGCTGCAGGCTCTGGAGTGGGACGTGGAGATCGACGCCGAGGAGGACAGCGACGTGGTGCAGCTGCCCTCGGGCGCTTTGGGCGCGCTGATGCGCGAAAACCCCCAGGTGGAAAGTTATGTGTACAAGGCCGCCGCCGAGCGTTTTTCCGACGTGATGAGCGCGGTGGAACGGCTGCTGTTCTCCACCCTGGAACAGCGGGTGGCCGCCTATCTGCTGGACGAGGCCGCCCGCCTGGGCGCCGAGGAGATCCACGTGACGCAGGAACAGCTGGCCCGCCATATCGGCAGCGCCCGCGAGGCCGTGACCCGCACCCTGAAGCAGATGGCCAGGGAGGGCCTGTTGGAGGTGTTCCGCGGGGGCATCCGCATTTTGGACCGCAAAGCCCTGTACGCCCTGTGCTGAAAGCCCCAAAAGCTTTTCTTGCTTAGGCAGGTGCGTTATGCTATAATGAACATGGTAACAATTATTATGGGAGGGATTTTCGATGAGTGAGCCTACTGCCGTTTTTTCGATCTATGAAGACCGGGACAAAGAGATCAAAGCCATTCTGACGGACGTGTACCACGCGCGGAACGAAAAAGGCTATAATCCCATCAACCCGCTTGTGGGTTACATACTGTCCGAGGCCCCCCCCTATATCACCACGTATCAGGGCGCCCGCGCCAACATCCGCCGCATTGACCGCGACGACCTGCTGCAGGCGCTGCTGAAAAATTACCTGGACGAATAATTGCAAAGGAGACTTCCCCATGGCTTTTACCCCGAAACTGAAATACAAGGGCCGCCCGCTGGTGCGCTGCAAGAACGACATCTACTACGGCGATCTGGCCGAGCCCTATGTGGTGTTCATGCAGGTGCTGACCACGAAGGACGTGGACGGCGTGAAAATGGCCGACCGCATCCACGTGACGCTGCTGAGCACCGATACCAGCAAAAGCCCCATCGAGCGCATGGTCAAGCAGGGCGACAAGTACGGCCTGTGGAGCGCGCTGGAAATCGCCGATATCTGGCTGAAAAGTGTGAATACCCCCAAGTGACCCTGGCCCCAGTGCAAACTGGGGCTTTTATTTTTTTCGATGCAACGACAGAAAGGAATGGAAAAGTATGGACATGATCGTACGGCAAAAGGTTTGGAGCCTGGGCGAGCACTTCTACGTACAGAACGAGGCGGGCGAAGATCTGTTCGAGGTGCGGGGCGAGGTGTTCAGCCTGGGGCGCAAGCTGCACGTGCTGAATTTGGCCGGTGAAGAGCTGTGCCTGCTGCAGCAGAAATTCGGCCTGACCCACAAATTCGCCCTTGAAGAACACGGCGAGGAAGTGGCGGAGCTGCGCTCGAAATTCGGCTTTGGTACCCATTTTGTCTGCGAGCAGCTGGGCTGGGATATCACGGGGCATTTCATGTCCCTGAATTATGAGATCACCCAGGACGGCGCGCCGGTGGCGCAGATCCACCACAAGGCGCTGAGCCTGGGCGACTGCTATCACGTGCACGTGGAGCGGGACGAGGACGCGCTGCATGTGCTGTGCGTGGTGCTGGCCATCGACAGCGCCATCGATGACACCAACACGGCCGTCGCCGGCAGCACAGCCGCCGCGGCGTCCGCATCCGGCGCGGCCTCCTCCAATTCGTAAAAAGTGTTGCCGTGGCAACAGTGAAAAACCGCTCTTTTTCAATGAAAAAGAGCGGTTTTTATCGTTTTTTAAGGGAAAAAGCAGCCAAAACAATGCCGATATTGCCGCTCAGGCGCAAATAGGGGCCTTTTTATTTCTTCTTTTTGGTCAAAAGCCCCGCCGTTTCACCGATCAGCATCCCCAAACTGATCCCTATCCCCATATCCATGTGCAGGGAGGAGGAAAGGGCGACGCCAAGGCACATGCCCAGGCACATGCCCTCGACCAAATAATTTTCTTCCTTTTCCTCCCGGCCCTTTTTGCGGTAATGGGCAAAGATGATCGCCAGGCAGACCCCTATGATCACAAATGGCAGGGCGGCCTTGATAAAATCCATCATAAACTATCCCTCTTTCCATCGTCCGCGTTCTCGGCGGGCGCCTGCTCTTCCAGTGCCGCGCGCAGCTGGTTTTCGCAGGCCAGCATGCGGCGGGCGTCCGGCGGTGTCATGGCGGCGCCGTCCAGCGTGCCGCCCCGGGCCAGTTCCAGCGCCCGCGCCAGCGGCACCAGGCAGGCGCCGCAGGTCTCGCCCGGCTGCAGCATCAGCCCCTCCAGGGCCACGGGGCGCCGCAGCAGATATTGCTCCATAAAGCTGTTGTAGCGCCGCTCGGTGCCCAAAAAGCGCAGCTGACGCGGGAAGGCCACCAGGCCCGTTTCCTCGCACAGCTCCCGGCAGGCGGCCTCGGCGGCGGTCTCGCCGGCCAGCGCGGCGCCGCCGCTCACTTCCCACAGATTGGGCCCCGGCTGTTTTTCCGGCGAGCGGCGGGTGAGCAGCACCTGGCCGTCCGGCGTGAGCACGGTGACGGACACGGCCATGAAATACTGCCCCGGGGCCAGTTTGCTGCCCCGGGGGATCGTCCGCCCCGTGCGGCGGCCCGCTTTGTCGTACACATCCCACAGCTCCGGCGCCTGGCCGCGCAGGCGCAGCCATTGGGTGCGGGTGACGCGGTAGATGGTGTGGGGCATATCGATGCCCCTGTAATGCTTCACCAGGCGGCCGGCCGGCTTCATGCCCTGGCGCAGGGCCACCCGCACGGAGGCGTCGTTCCCCTCGCGGATGATGGAGTACACAGCCTGGGCGTTGCGGGCGCTGAAGGCCCAGTCCCGGCAGGCGCGGGCGGCCTCGGCCGCATAGCCCTTGTGCCAATGGGCCCGCTGGAACAGATACCCCACCTCCAGCACGCGGCTGCCGGGGCCCGGTTCATCGCCAAAGGGGGTGGCGCCCGTGGTGTCCTGCCAAGTGACGCCGCACTGGCCCACCATCTCGCCCGTGTCCTTCAGGCACACGGCCATCAGGCCCAGGCCGTCCCGGGCCCGGCGGCGCTGCTGGCGCGCCAGCCACTCCCGCGCTTCCTCGTCGGAAAAGGCGTGTTCATAGGCGCGCATGGCCACCGGGTCCTGCAAAATGGCGCACAGGGCGGGGAGGTCGTCGTCCGTCAGCGGCCGCAGGCGCAGGCGCTGCGTTTCCAGAAGGCCCTCACGCATGTTCGGGCACCTTGCACACGTCCACCCACTGGGCGCCGGGCAGCAGGGAGGCCAGCTCGTCCGGCGAAAGACGCACGGCGCTGGCCGCGTTGCCGGCCGCGGGGTACACGGTTTCGAAGCGGCGCAGGCTCTCGTCCAGATAGACTTCCACCCCCGGCTCCACGCCGAAGGGGCACACGCCGCCCACGCCGTGGCCCACCCGGGATTCCACCTCGCCGGCCGTCAGCATTTTGGCCTTGACGCCGAAGCGCTGCTTGTACTTGCTGCTGTTCACCTTCACGTCGCCGGCCGCGGCCACCAGGATGGTTTTGCCCGCGCAATCGAAGGACATGGTTTTGACGATATGGGCGGGCTGGCAGCCCAGAGCCTGGGCGGCCAGCTCCACGGTGGCGCTGGACACGGTGAATTCGATGACGCGATCCTCTTTCCCCCGGGCCCGCAGATAGGCCCGCGCGCGTTCGATGGACATGGCAAAACCTTCTTTCAAATGTTTATCCCCGCTCCCCGTGAAGGAGAGCGACCAGAGATAGAGCCAAGATCATATGGCGTAGGAGAATTTCCACCCTCGCTCCCCGTGAGGGGAGCGACCTGTTTTTCCTCCTGGCTTTCCTGGGTGATTGAATTTCTACCCTCGCTCCCCGCGAGGGGAGCGACCGGAAATAATCAAAAAAATCGATGAACACGAGAATTTCTACCCTCGCTCCCCACGCGGGAGCGGCAAGGGGACGATCAGAAGCGGAAATAGATGAACGGGTTGAGGCCGCCCGACACCAGGTACAGCAGGGCCAGGGCGAAGGCGGCCATCAGCGCGCACTCCCACAGGGCCTTGGCCCCGGGGCGGGCGGCCAGGCGGCGCGCCGCCGCCGCGCAGACGGGCGTGCACAGCACGGCACCGGCGGCGAGGGCGCACAGCCGCTCGGCGGTGATAATCTGCAGAAGATGGATGGGGTTCCAGCCCGAGGGGCTGAACATCCAGCCCAGATAGGCAAAGGCCGCGGGCAGGGTTTCGGCGCGGAAGAGCACCCAGCCCACCAGCACCACCCCCAGCGTATAAACGTGCTGCACAGGGCGCGGGGCGCGTTTCATCCAGCCCAGCAGGGGCGTGCGCTCCAGCACCAAAAACAGGCCGTGCCACAGGCCCCACAGCACGAAGTTCAGCGACGCGCCGTGCCACAGGCCGGTGAGGAAGAACACGAGGCACAAATTGAGGTAGGTGCGCGCCCGGCCCGCCCGGCTGCCGCCCAGGGGGATATACACATAATCCCGGAACCAGGCCGACAGGCTGATGTGCCAGCGGCGCCAGAACTCCCGCAGGGTGCGGGAAATATAGGGATGGTCGAAGTTTTCCAGGAAATCGAAGCCGAACAGCTTGCCCAGGCCGATGGCCATGTCGGAATAGCCGGAGAAATCGAAATAAATTTGCAGCGCGTAGGCGGCGATGCCCGCCCAGGCCAGGATGGCCGGCGCCCGGCCGCCCGGGTACAGGCCCGCTGCCTCGTCGAATACATAATTGGCCACGGCCGCCGCCGTGTTGGACAGCAGCACCTTTTTCACAAAGCCCTGGGCAAAGCGCAGCACGCCGCCGTAGGCCTTTTCAAAGGTGATGGTGCGCCGGTCGATCTGCGCGGCCACGTCCGCGTAGCGCACGATGGGGCCGGCGATCAGCTGGGGGAAGAGGGCGATGTACAGCGCCAGTTTGCTCAGATCGCGCTGCACGGCCACCTTGCCCCGGTACACGTCGATGACGTAGGAGAGGATCTGGAAGGTGAAAAATGAGATGCCGATGGGCAGGGCGACGCGGCCCAGCAGGGCCATCTGCGCCAGATGGGTGCCCAGCGCGCCGTCCACCAGGGTGGCCGCGAAATGGGCGTATTTGAAAAAGAACAGCGCCAGCAGGTTATACCCCACGGCCAGGGCCAGCCAGGCCTTTTTGGCCCCCGGCCGGCCCGCCTGCCCGGCGCGGCTGATCCCCAGGCCGAACAGGTAGTTCAGCAGGATGCCGGCCAGCATCAAAAAGACGTAGCGGGGCTCGCCCCAGGCGTAGAACACCAGGCTGGCCGCCAGCAGCCAGCCATTGCGCCAGCGCGCCGGCAGGGCGTAATGGCCCGCCAGCGTCAGGGGCAGGAACAGGAACATGAAGGTGACGGAGCTGAATACCATCAGGCAGCCCCCTTCCCCGGCGCGTCGGGCAGGGCTTCCAGCACCTGGGCGCAGACCTCGTAAAAAGGCGTGCCGGTGTGTGCCGCGTCCCTGCCGAACACGCTGAGCAGCTGCTCGTTGCTTTGCAGCACGAGCACGTCCGCCTCCGCGATGCGCTGCACCAGCGCTTCTTCCCAAGGGCCGTCGAGGGTCTGGTCAGTGCCGGCGGTGTCCCACATCCGATGCTGGTAAAAAAGCTGGGTGGTGCGCCCGCCCAGGCCGGCGGCGTTGATCACGTCGTACAGCGTGTTGGTGAAGCTGTCCCCTTGCAGCAAAATGGCGGGCCGCACGCACCCCGCGGGCTCGTCCACGGCCAGGGTGTAGTGGACATAGGTGCCCCGGGCGCTGGGCTGAAAATCGTTTTGCAGGCGCGAGAGGTCTTCGTCCGTGGGGTTGAAGATGTCCCCGGACAAGGTGACGTTCTCGGCCCTGGGCACGGGCAGCACCGTCCCCTGCTGCGCCAGCACGGCGCACAGGTTCTGCACCACCTCCACCGCGGCAGCGTGGGTCCAGTGGATGCCCGTCTCGACGAACACCGGGTAGTCCCGGCCGCCCTCCAGCAGGGCGCGGCCGTCCACGCAGGGCACGCCCCGCTGGGCCAGGGCCTGGCGCACCCGATGGTAGGGGCGCTGGTCCTCGCTGTAATAGTGGGCCCCCCGGGCCGAGGAGGCCGGCGCGTCCCCGCGCAGGAACGTGGCCTTGCTGGGCGAGAGCACCACCGCGAAGGCCTTGCCCTTTTGGGCGCACAGCGCCGCCAAGCGCTGCAGGCCGTCGGCCAGCGCCGCCACCTCTTCGTCCGTCATCTGCCATTCCACCGTGTTGGCCAGGGCCTCGTCCAGATAGGGCTTCTCGTACAGCTGGCCGTTTTGCCCCACCAGCACGCTGTCGCTGGACTGGCCGAACACCGAAAGGCGCAGCTGGTTGTACGCGCGCACCAAAAGGTCGTGGTTCGCGAACTCGCCCGCGTACCATTTGTCAAAGCCTTGCTGGAAGCTGCCGTCCCACAAGGCGCCCAGGCTGACGGACGGGCGGGCCGTTTCGCCCACGCCCTCCAGGGGCCGGACGGGGACCTCGGCCCCCAGCAGCGTGCAGACGCCGGGCAGCGCCAGCAGCAGCGCCGCCAACACACAGAGGATCTTTTTATACATGCGCGGGCCACGCTCCTTTTCCATCAAAATAGAAACGGCGAACGGCAAAGGCCGTTCGCCGCAGAAAATGCTGGGTCATACTTTCCGAAAGCGCCAAAGTGCGCGGGGTTTTGCCGGCGGGGTGCGCGCACTGTTTTTACGTTTGCCTGAGTAGGGGGGTGTACTTTCTCAGCGTTGAGAAAGTACCAAAGAGCGTCGGGGGGGTTCCCGCCCCCTAAAAAATTTTGTTTGTTTAAAGCGGTAAAAAAAACAAATTTGTTAAAGCGGTGGCGGCG
>CAJMEU010000007.1 GCA_905212515.1 uncultured Oscillospiraceae bacterium
AGCCAGGAACCCTACGCCGCACATACCTGTGGCCACGAAATCCACACCGCCACCTTATTGGGGGCAGCCAAGATACTGATGGCCCATAAAAATGAGATCAAGGGCCGAATTAAACTGGTTTTTCAGCCTGGCGAGGAGGTTGCCGCCGGGGCCAAGGCTATGGTGGAGGCCGGCGTACTGGACAATGTGGATGCCTGCATGGCTTTACATACTTTGGTGGCCAATGAAATCCCCACCGGAACCCTAACCTGCGCCCCCGGCCCCAACCTGGCCAGCACGGATCTGTTCCGCATCGAGGTCACCGGAACGGGCTGCCATGCCCCCCGCCGTCAGACCGGTGTCAATGTAGTCAATATTCTGTGCCACATCCACACGCTGCTCCAGACTATCTGCACCCAAGAGAAGCCCCAGCAGTCTCCGGCTGTGATTACTGTGGGCCATATCGAGGCCGGCTCTGCCCCCAACGTGCTGCCCGGCACCGGCTTTATGGAGGGCACAATCCGCGCCTTCGACCCCAACGTCCGCAGCATGATCAAGCGTCGCATTGAGGACGGGGCCGCCGGCGCCGCCACGACCCCGCGCGGTGAGGCTAACGCGACCTACTCCTCCGGACTCCCCGCCGTCAGCTGTGACGAGGAGGGGGCCACCTCCATGCTGGGCTATCTGAAAGAGCTGACGGGGGAAGAGCTGGTTCGCGTGCAGCCCCCCCGCATGGCATCTGAGGATTATGCCGAGTTTACGATGCGGGTGCCCGGCGTCTTTGTCCGCCTAAGCTGCGGCTGTCCCGAGGAGGGCTACACGGTGGATGCCCATAACCCCAAGGTGGTCTTCAACGAGGAGGCAATCCCCGTTGGCGCCGCCGCCTATGCCTACGGCGCCATCCGCTGGCTGGAGTGCCATCCGGCCTGACCGGGAGAACCCAGCGGCTTGACAAGCGCAGGGCCCTGCCTCTGAGGAAGGGGCCACAATCCCCAGCCAGTGTTCCATTAGACCGGGAGAGATAAACGAGATTTGCATGCCCCAGCACAGATTCGGGCCGGAATCAGCAGTACCGGCCGCAACACAGTCTTCATATTTTGAGAGGAGGAAATCGGCAGACACTGTATGATTGCTTGTCGATGTCTGCCGGACAGAGAAAAATGGAGAATACTACTGTCAAGAAAAAATCCGCATTTATGCGCTTTCTGGGCGGCGTAGAGCGGGTAGGCAATAAGATGCCCGAGCCTATGACCCTGTTCCTGGTTCTGGCCATTGCTGTTCTGATTATCGCCCACATCGGCTCCCTCTTCGGCTGGAGCGCCACCGGAGTGATGTATAATGCCGCCTCCGGCGCCGTGGAGGAGCAGACCATCAAGGTTACTTCTCTTCTGACCGGAGAGGGCATCACCTACATGCTGAACAACATGGTCAAACTGTTCGTCAACTACTCCGCCCTGGGCATTACCTTGGTGATGTTCTTCGGTATTTCTGTGGCCGATGGCTCCGGTTATCTGGCATTGGTCATCAAGCGCTTTATACGCGTTACGCCCAGCAAGTTGATTTATCCTGCCATTATTTTCATCGGCGTCTGCAGCAACATCGTCAACGCCACCGCCACCCTGATTTTGCTGCCCTTAACTGCCATGGTTTTCCTGGCTTATAAGAAGCACCCCATCGCCGGTATGATGATGGCTTTCGCCGCCATTAACTGCGGCCTGACCGCCAACGTCATGCTGACCAATATAGACGCCCTGATGGGCGGCGCTACCGAGCAGGCGGCCCGGATTCTGGACCCCAGTTACACGGTCCCCATCACCGCCAACTGCTACTTCATGATTGCCTCCACCTTCATGATGGCCATCGTCGGAACCGTCATTACCAAGCGGGTCGTCGAGCCCATGCTCGGCCCCTACGATCCTATCGCTGCCGGTGTTGACGAGAGTGAAATCAAGGCCCTGGAGGCTGAGGAGACGCCGCAGGAAAAGAAGGCCTTTAAGTGGGCGAACCTGACCCTGCTGGCAATGGTCATCGGCCTGGTGGCGGTCTGCGTCCCCGAAAACTCCATCATGCGCAACCCCACCACTGGAAGCCTGATCGATGGCTCCCTGCTGATGAACCAGATGGTCATCTTCGTAGCCATCCTGCTCTTTGTCCCCTCTCTGGTCTATGGCCGCATCGCGGGTGTGTTCAAAACCGAGAAGGACGTGCTCAATCAGATTTACAAGACCTTTGCCGGCCAGGCATCCTTCATCTGTGTGGCCTTCACGGCAGCCCAATTCCTGGATTGGTTTGCAAAAACCAATCTGGCCAGCTTTGTTTCCCTGCGGGGCGCCGAGATCCTCAGCAATTTGAATGTCCATTGGGTCCTATTGCTGGTCATCTTTATCATTTTTTGCGCTTTTGTTAACATCTTCATGTTCTCTGCCACTGCCAAGTGGTTCATGTTCGCCCCTGTATTCGTCCCCATGCTGATGACCATCGGCCTTTCTCCCGAGATCACTCAGCTGGCCTACCGCATTGGCGACAGCTGCACCAACGCCATTTCCCCCATGTCCCCTTACATCCCCTTCATTATCGCGCTCATGCAGAAGTATAAGAAGGACGCCGGCATGGGTACCCACTTTGCCACGCTGGTGCCCTATGCCTTTGGCTTCCTGGTGGCCTGGATCATTTTCTTTGTGATTTATGCCCTGCTGGGTCTGCCCATCGGCCCCGGTATTTCCAACTTCTGTACGATGTGATTGCTTCTCGTTTATTGCTCCACAATTCTCCCGGCCTACAAATTCCACCATGGACCGCAGATAACAAAACTAGGGGCGGCGCCTGCGCCGCCCCTATTCTAAATGATTTTTACCTCCGGGTACATTTATTCATGAACGGAAGGAGAACACGCCATGAGCGCGAAAGACGAAATCATAAGCTCCGTAGACAGCAGAAAAAATCTCTATTTTGAGACTTCTGATCAAATTTGGGAATACGCCGAGCTGGGCCTGCAAGAGCACAAGTCGGCTGCGGCACTGATCGATATTTTGAAAAATGAGGGCTTTCAGGTCACCCAGGGGGTGGCCGATCTGCCCACTGCTTTTCTGGCCGAGTTCGGCCAAGGCAAGCCAGTCATTGCTTATCTGGGTGAGTATGACGCCCTTCCTTGCCTGAGCCAGAAGGCGGATAAGCTGGAGCGCGATCCCGTACAGGAGGGGGCGCCCGGCCATGGCTGCGGCCATCAGCTTCTGGGTGTGGGTGCTCTGGCCGCCGCGGTGGCCGCCAAGGATTATATGAAGAAGCACGGCCTGCAGGGTACCATCCGGTACTACGGCTGTCCTGCAGAGGAGGGCGGCTGCGGCAAGGGTTTCATGGTCCGGGATGGCCTGTTCCAGGATGTAGACGCCGCCTTTACCTGGCATCCGGCTATTGCCTACGCCCCCTGGGTGCTGTCTGCCCTATCCGCTTTGAGTATCAACTTTCATTTCACGGGAAAAGCAGCCCACGCCGGCGCGGCTCCGCATCTGGGCCGAAGCGCCCTGGATGCCTGTGAACTGATGAATGTGGGCGTCAACTATCTCCGCGAGCACGTTCCCGAGGAGGTGCGCATCCATTACGCCTATCTGGATGCAGGCGGGCCGGCAGCCAACGTGGTGCAGAGCCGCGCTACCCTCCAGTATATCGTCCGGGCCAAGAAACTCCAGACTGCCCTGGAAGTGATTGAGCGCGTCAAGAACGTAGCACGGGGTGCGGCCATGATGACGGACACGCAGATGGAATGTAAGGAAAAGGCATGTTTTGCCGACTTTGTGCCTAACCGTGTGTTGAGCAAGGTTCTGGGTGAGGCTATGGAGGAATTGGGCGCGCCGCAGTATGATGCCGAGGATTACGCCTATGCCCAGCAGATCCGCGATGTGATCAAGCCCTCCTATAGCGCCATCGACCACCGGGAAACCGGCATGTCCAAGGCGGAGGCGACCCATTTCTATGAAACACATCCCATTTATGACCGGGTGACCCCTTATTTTGAAACGGATGAGTATATGTCCGCTTCTACGGACGTGGGAGATGTGAGCCAGGTCATCCCCACGGCTCAGCTCCGCACGCCCTGTTTTGCCATCGGCACACCGGGGCATTCCTGGCAGATCGTGACCCAAGGGAAATCGTCTATTGCCCACAAGAGTATTTTGATCACCGGAAAAACCTTGGCGCTGGCTGGGATCAAGGTGCTTGAGGATGATTCCGGGAACATCCTGGGCCAAGCCAAGGCGGAACTGATGTCCAAGACCGGAGGCAAATATGTTTCCCCCTTCCCGGAAGGGATGACGCCTCAGGATGTGCTGGATGCAACGTAAAAGGCGGACCGGCAGGTTCGCAGGAAAAGTATAGGCGTAGTAAGAGGCTACGTATCATTGGGAGGAAAACACCATGCAGAACGACAAGGTCTATCGGGCGGTCAAGCCCTACCTCCATATCACGGTCGCGGCTGCCATTTTCGGTTTCGGCTTTAACTGGTGCTATGTGCCCAACCACATCAGCATGGGCGGGATCACTGGCGTTGGTCAGGTCATACACGCCATCATCCCCGCCATCCCTGTCGGCACCGCCGCCATCATTCTGAATATCCCCTTGTTCCTGCTTGGCTGGAAATACCTAGGGGGGCGGCTGCTGGCCACCTCCCTCTACGCCATGGCCGCTACCTCCCTGAGCGTAGACATTGTCGGCGCGTTCTTCACCTTCGCCCCCATGGACCCCACCCTGGCCGCTGTCTTCGGGGGCGTTTGCGTTGGCATGACCATCGGCATCGTTCTGAACCAGGGGGCAACCACTGGGGGCACAGACCTGCTTGCCCGACTGCTGAAATTGAAGTTTGGTTACCTGCCCATGGGTAAGCTGCTGCTGGCAGTGGATCTGGCGGTTATCTCCATCGGGGCCCTGACCTTCCGGCGGCTGGACAGTGCCCTGTACGGGATCATCGCCCTATACCTGTCCTCCACCCTCATCGATAAAATGCTGTACGGCACGGACAGGGGCAAGGTGGCCTATATTATCACAGAGCGGCCAGGGCCTATGCTGGACAGCTTGGTCCACCAGCTCGATCGGGGCGTGACCATTCTCAACGGAAAAGGCGGCTGGAGCGGAGAAGAGAAGCAAGTTTTCATGTGTGCCTTTAAACAGCGTCAAATCGTGACAGTAAAACAGCAGGTGAAAATGGTCGATCCGGACGCTTTCCTCATCGTCTACGATGCCTGTGAGATCCTGGGCCACGGTTTTCGCCGCTACAAGGAAAATGACATATAAAATGGCGTCAAATAAATCAGTGCGCTGCCATCTGCGCCTGATTGAACCGGCCAAGGAAAATGGTCTCGATCCCTTTCAGTGCCTGCCCCATATTTTCTCCGTCGCCACGGTACCGAACAAAAAGACCGGACGGGAGGAAGCGATTCCAACATGGATATAAAGCGAAGCCCAGGAACTGTGAGCTTCTGACCTTAAGGGGATGGTTGTTCATCCACACTTTTGCTTTCACCGCCTCTATATCTGAAGTTTCCCCGGAAGCTGTTCCTCCCAAAAAGCAGAAAGGCGCCCGCCTCGACGGAGCGCCTTTTTTGTGATATAATACCCCTGTACACCGATGCTATTACAGGGAAATGAGGAAGAAAAATTTGACTTATCATATGATCGCCCCGTGCTATTTCGGCACCGAGAGCGCGGCCGCCTTTGACTTCAAGCGTGCGGGTGCGCAGAATGTGGCCGTCACGGACGGCCGCGTGGCCTTTGACGGCAATGAGGATGTGCTGGCTGCCGCCAATTTGTGGAGCCGCTGTGCCGAGCGCGTGCTGATCCTGTTGGCCACGGCCGCCGTCACCACATTCGACGAGCTGTTCGACGCCGTTTCGGCCGTGCCCTGGGAGGAGTTTATCCCGGCGGACGGCGCGTTTCCCGTGAAGGGGTCCAGTTTGTCCAGCCAGCTGTCCAGCGTGCCGGCCTGCCAAAGCATTGTGAAAAAGGCCGTGGTGGAGCGGCTGAAGCGGGGCCACAAAACGGCCCTCCTGCCCGAGACGGGCGCGCTGTACAAGGTGCGCTTCTCCATCCGCAAAAATGTGGCCGAGATCATGCTGGACACCTCCGGCGACGGGCTGCACAAACGCGGCTACCGCCGCAACGCCACACTGGCGCCCATCAAAGAGACGCTGGCTGCCGCCATGATCGACCTGGGCCGCATTTACCCGGACACCCGCGCCGAGGACCCGTTCTGCGGCAGCGGCACGCTGATCATCGAAGCGGCCCTGAAGGCGGCCAACATCGCGCCCGGCCTGCGCCGGCGTTTCGCGGCCGAGCAGTATGCGTTCATCCCCGCCGAGGCATGGCGCCGCCAGCGGCAGAAGGCGCTGGATGAGGTGCGGCGCGACTGCACCTTCCAGGGCGTTGGCTGCGACGTCGATCCTGCCGCCATCGCTGTGGCCCAGGCCAACGCAAAAAAGGCCGGCGTGGAAAAGCTGTGCAGTTTCAGCGTGGCCGACGTGGCGGATTTCGCGCCGCAGCCCGGCGCCATGGTGTTTACCAACCCGCCCTACGGCGAGCGCTTGGGCGATCTGGCCGGCGCGGCCAGGCTGGAGCAGACCCTGGGCCGCCGCCTGCGGGAATACCCGGTGCGCGGGGCCTATATCATCACCGCCGACGCCCAGTTCGAACAAAACTTCGGCCGCAAGGCCAAGCGCCGGCGCAAGCTGTACAACGGCATGATCCCGTGCCAGGTGTACATGTACTTTTAAGGAGGGGAAGAAGATGGCCAATTACTGCATTTACTGCGGCGCGCCGCTGCCCGAAGGGGCGGGGGAGTGCCCCCAGTGCGGCCGGGAAGTAACGGACCTGGGCATGGGCCCTGCCGCGTCCCCTCAGCCTGCGGAGCTTATGCCGCACGGGGAACAAGAGGCCCTGCCGGCAGCCGCACAGGACGCCGCCCCTTCGCCGCAGCCCGAACTGGTGCTGAACGACGACGAGGAGCCGGTGCTGGGCGGGAAAGCCGTGCCCGCGGGCGAACCGGCGCAGCCCCAAACGCCCGAAGGGCCCCCACAGCCGACGGCGGGCGCCCTGGACCCTTTGAACGACACCATATTGCTGGGCGGCAGCGCCCCGCGGCCGGACGGCGGCCCAAGCGCCCCGCGGCCCCCGGTGACGCCCCATTATCAGCCCGTGGGCGGCCCCCGGCAGCCCAGGCGGCAGGGGGAGGGCGACGGGCCGGCTTATGCGCGCGGCGCGTTGCCGCTGGGCGGCCAGCCTGCGCAGGAACTCACGCTGGGCACGGCGGTGGGGATGCTGCTGGTGTCCCTCATCCCCATCGTCAGCTGGGTGCTGCTGGTGATCTGGTCTTTCGACCACGGCGAGGCCCCCTCCCGGCGCAACCTGGCCCGGGCACTGCTCATCTTTAAAGGCGTCCAATTGGTGCTGCTGGGCATCGGCCTTGGCTTGCTGCGGGGCCTGCTGTATTTCGCACAGGAAATGCAGTATATCTTCCGCTACTTCTCTTGAGGCGGAGAAAGCAGTGTGCGGCGCGAAAAAACACACCATCGACCACGGGGCGGCTTTCGACTGGGGCAACGCCTCCGGCGATTACGCCCGCTACCGGGATATTTATCCCCGGCAATTTTACGATTATTTGCTGGATAGGGGCCTGTGCACGGCGGGCCAGCGTGTGCTGGATATCGGCACGGGCACCGGCGTACTGCCGCGCAATTTGTATGCCTATGGTGCCTCCTTCACCGGTTTGGATGCCTCGCCCCAGCAGATCGGCCAGGCGCGGCAATTGGCCCGGGCGGGGGGCATGGACATCGAATTTTTGTGCTGCCCGGCCGAGGAGGCGGATTTCCCGCCGGCCACGTTCGACACAGTGACGGCCTGCCAATGCTTTGTCTACTTTGACCACACGGTCCTGGCGCCCCGGGTGGCGGAACTGCTGAAGCCGGGCGGGCGCTTTGCGGTGCTGTACATGGCCTGGCTGCCCGAAGAGGATGCCATTGCGCGGCGCAGCGAAGAGCTGATGCTGCGCTACAGCCCTCAGTGGACGGGTGGCGGAGAGACGCGCCATCCCATCGCCGTCCCGCCGGTTTATGACGCTTTTTTTGCTGTGGAGTCCAGCGACGTGTTCGACCTGCGCGTGCCCTTCACCCGCGAGACCTGGAACGGCCGCATCAAAGCCTGCCGGGCCGTGGGGGCGTCGCTGCCGCCGGAACAGGCGGCCCGGTTTGAGCAAGAGCACAAGGCGATGCTGGAGGAAATGGCGCCCCAGGCCTTCGCGGTGCTGCATTATGCGGCCGTGACGATCCTGCGCAGGAAAGATTCATAAATTCTCAATGGAGGGATCAGGATGGAAGAACTGCAAACCCAACGGCTGCGCATCTGCGCGTTCGACAAGCGCTATCTGGAGGACTATGCGCTTTACCTGACTGAGGAGATCACGCGTTATCAGTATCCGGACCCTTTCGCCAGCCTGGAGGACGCCGAGGCCCTGCTGGATGGCTTCCTGGCGGATATGGCCCGGGGAAAGATGCTGGAACTGGCTGTTTTGTCTTTGGACGGCACGTTCCTGGGGGCTGCCGAGGTGTTTGGCCTGCAGGAGGAAAAGCCGGAACTGGGCCTGTGGCTGCGCGCGGACGCCCACGGCCAGGGCCTGGGCGCCGAGGTGATGCGCGCCGTGTTGGGCTGGCTGAAACAGCAGGGCTATGCCGCCTGCATGTACGAAGTGGATCGGCGCAACGCGGCCAGTATCGCCCTGGTGAAAAAGTTTGGCGGCCGGCCCGTGGGCTTCAACGAGGTGAAGACGCCCTCGGGCAAGCAGCTGCTTCTAGAGACTTACGAGATCGCGCTGTGAAGCGCGGCCGCAGGCCCGCGGAAAACAAATAGGGAAGGGACCCCCGCCGGCCGGCTATGGCCTTCGCAGGGGTCCCTTTTATTTATCGCTTACTGCATCAGCTTGCACACCAGATTGGCGTATTCCACCGGGTCCTCCAGGGGCAGGCCTTCGATCAGCAGCGCCTGGTCGTACAAAAGCTGGGTGTAATCGGCCAGCTTTTCCTTGTCGCCCGCGGCCAGCGCGCCCGTCAGGGCCTTGAACACCGGGTGTTCCCCGTTCACTTCCAGCACTTTGCGGCTGCTCACTTTTTCCTCCTGGGCAGGCATGCTGTTCAGCACCTTTTCCATCTCGATGGACAAAGCGCCCTGGCTGGTCAGGCAGACGGGGTGGCTTTTCAGGCGCTGGGTCAGCTGCACGCCGGCCACCTTGTCGCCCAAGGTCTCCTTCATGGCGTCGAACAGGTCCTTGTGCTCCTCGTTCTGCTTTTTCAGCTCCTCTTTCTCCTCGTCGCTCTCCAGCCCCAGGTCGTCGCCGCTGATGTTGCGGAACTCCTTCTCCGCGTAGACGCGCAGCATCTGCAGGGCAAATTCGTCCACGTCGTCGGTCAGGTACAGGATGTCGAAGCCCTTGTCCAGCACGCGCTCGGCCGTGGGCAGCTTGCCCAGCTTCTCGGCGCTCTCACCGGCGGCGTAGTAGATATACTGCTGGCCCTCGGCCATGGCGTCCACGTATTCCTTCAGGCTGATCAGCTTGTCCTCCCTGGCGCTGTGGAACACAAGCAGGTCCTGCAAAACGTCCTTGTGGGCGCCGAAGTCCGCGTAGCAGCCCACCTTCAGCTGCAGGCCGAAAGCCTTGAAGAACTCGTCGTATTTCTCGCGGTCGTTCTTCATCCAGGCGGCCAGCTCGTTTTTGATCTTGCGCTCCAACGTGGTGCGGATCAGCCGCAGCTGGCTGTCGTGCTGCAGCATTTCGCGGCTGATGTTCAGGCTCAGGTCCTGGCTGTCCACCAGGCCCTTCACAAAGCTGAAATAATCCGGCAGCAGGTCGGCGCACTTGTCCATGATCAGCACGCCGCTGGCATAAAGCTGCAGGCCCTTTTCATACTCTTTTGTATAGTAGTTGTACGGCGCGCGGGAGGGGATGAACAGCAGCGCCGAGTAAGTGGCCGTGCCCTCGGTTTTGGACTGGATCACCTTGGCGGGGTCGGCCCAGTCGCCGAATTTCTTTTTGTAAAAATCGGCGTACTCCTCGTCCGTCACTTTCTTTTTGTCTCGCTTCCAAATGGGCACCATGCTGTTCAGCGTCTCGTCCTCGGTGTACTCCTCGTAGTCCGGCGCTTTGTAATGGCCCTCGGCGTCCTTGTCCGTGCCCTCGATCATGCGGCTCTTGGTGCGCAGCATCTTGATGGGCCAGCGGATGTAATCAGAATATTTCTGCACGATGCCTACCAGGCGGTTCTCGTCCAGGAACTCACTGTAATGCTCGTCGCCCGCGTCCTGCTTCACCACCAGGATGATGTCCGTGCCCACGGTGTCCTTCTGGCAGGGGGCGATGGTGTAGCCCTCGGCGCCCCGGGACTCCCACTTCCAGGCCTCGTCGCTGCCGTAGGCGCGGCTGAGCACCGTCACCTTGTCGGCCACCATAAAGGCGGAGTAAAAGCCCACGCCAAACTGGCCGATGATATCCACCTAGGGGTTCTTCTCGTTTTCCTGCTTGAAGTCGAAGCTGCCGCTGCGGGCGATGGTGCCCAGATTCTTTTCCAGCTCCTCCTTCGTCATGCCGATGCCGTTGTCAGACACGGTGATGGTGCGCGCGTCTTTGTCCAGCGCAAGGCGGATGTTGAAATCCTTCTTTTTCAGTTTGACGCTGTCGTCCGTCAGGCTGCGGAAGTACAGCTTGTCCACCGCGTCGCTGGCGTTGCTCACCAGCTCGCGCAGGAAGATCTCTTTGTGGGTGTAAATGGAATTGATCATCAAGTCAAGGAGCCGCTTGGACTCCGCTTTAAATTGTTTTGTCGCCATGACCCGGGGCCTCCTGTAAAGTATTAGCACTCTTGATAATTGAGTGCTAATTTAGTATAGCCCTTTCTGTAAAAAAGTGCAAGGGATTTCACAAAAAATTTAAAAATAAGCCCAAATGCTTGCGTCTTAAGCGCTTTTGCGGTAAAATATAATAAGCTGTAAATTGGAAAACCATGTGAAAATAAGGCTGAATGGAACCTGAGCATAAAAAGAAAAGGCGGTGTTGTTGGTGCCTAAAATGGATTTGTTCGAAAATCCTGACAATCAGGCAAATACCCCCACCGGGCAGGAACGCAGCCCGGAATGGGAAGATGCGTTCGCAGGGATGCAGAAGCTGGACCTGTTCGAGGAAGAACCCGAAGTGGGCGGCCCGGAGACGGACGCCCCGGGCGTGACCCAGTTGTTCGATCTGGGCGGTGAACAGCCCCCGGTGCAGCAGCCCGTCCCAAGGGCCGCACAGCCCGCGGCGCCCGAGGTGCCGCTGCCTGTGGCCGAGGCGCCCAAGGCGCGCGAGAAAGAGATCGGCAAGGCCGTGTTCCAAAGCCTGTTCGCCGGGGAACTGGAGGAGGAAGAGCCTCCCCGCGCCCCCCGCGCGAAAGCCCAGGAAGAGCAGGAGGAGCCCGCGGTGCAGCTGCCTGCCCAGCAGCCGGTGCAGCTGCCCGGGGACGATTTGGATGTACAGCCCCTGGCGGCCGCGCCGACGGGCCTGTTTGAAGAGACGTTTGCCCCGCAGCAGCCTGCGGTGGAGGTGCCCGTGCCGCAGGCGGCCCCCGCACAGCCGGAAGCCCCCGCGGCCGAGCCGGCGTGGCAGGCGCCCCCCGCGCCCGCGCCCCAGGCGCCGCGCCAGGAGGCCAGTGTGCCCGTGTTCGAGCAGCCGGCCCCCGCCGCGCCCGCGCCCAAGGCCGCGTTCGTGCCCGACCCGGTGCCCCGCCGCGCGGGCGGGCCCAAACCCATCGACTGGCATGCCGCCCTGCTGTCGCGCATCGACGCCGCGCGCCAGGCGCCGGCGGCCCCCGCGGCGCCTGCCCAGCAGCCCGCGCCCGCCCAGCCCGCCGCTGAAGAGCCGGCATGGAAGCCCATCCTGGAAAGCGCCATGATGGATCATATCCCCTCCACGGAAGCGGATGAAGCGGCCACCAAGGTGTTCCAGCCTGCCGAGCCGGCCGCGCCGGCTGCGCCCCAGGGCGCGCAGCCTGTGCCCGTGCAGTTCGACACCGCCTCCCTGGATCTGGACGGGACGGGCAGCTTCACCGTGCCCAGAGAGCCTGCGGTGCAGCCCCAGCCCCCGAAGCAGGAGCAGCCGGCCCCCTCGGCCCGCGATATCGCCTCCAACATCGCCGCGTCTTTTGGCGACGATGACGACGATTTCGACGCCACCCTCAGCGGCATTGACCTGTCCGACTATCCCGACACCAGCGAACTGGAGCAGCGCGCGGCCGGCGGGGAACCCACGTCCGAGGACATCTTCGGCAGCCTTTACGACGCCGACCCGGACGGCGAGGACGACCCGCCCAAACCCCGCCGCACCCGCACCGTGCAGGATTACCCGGCGAAAAAAAGCGGCGGCAACAACAAGAAAACCGTGATCTTCGTGGCCGCGGCCCTGCTGCTGCTGGTGGTGCTGGTGGCGGTGTATTTCCTCTTCCTGAAAGATAAGGATCACAAGGATCCCGCCCCTTCCAGCACGTCCTCCTCCTCCAGCGCGTCCCTGCCCGCGGGCGACGGCAGCACCTCGCTGCCCGCCGACAGCGTGCCGGCGGACAGCATCCCGGTGGCGCCGGCGGTGACGATCCCGCGGGATGAATGGTATATGAAGCTGGTCAACCGCGACCATGCGCTGACCAAAGAAGAGGCCGACGCCGTTACCACCACGAACGTGGGCGGCGTGCCTGTGGACAGTCGCGCGGCCGACGCCTTCAACCAGCTGATCGCCGGTGCGAAAGAGGCGGGCTACACGCTGACGCTGAAGGCCGGCTACCGCACCTATGATAAGCAGGACGCCAACTATAAGGGCGGCTATACCGATTGCCCGGCCGGCGCGTCCGAGCACAACCTGGGCCTGTCGGCGGATATTTTCACCGGCTCGGTTTCCAGCTATGACGACGCGGCTTACCGCGCCAGCGCCGAGGACCAGTGGCTGAAGGAGCACGCCGCCAGTTATGGCTTTATCGAGCGCTATCCCGAGGGCACCAAGGACCTCACAGGCTTTGACCCCGAGCCCTGGCACTGGCGCTATGTGGGCAGCGAGCAGGCGCCCCTGATCCAGGCCAGCGGCCTGACGATGGAGCAGTATCTGGCCTAAGGCATCTCAAAAATTCCTCCGGGCGGGCGGCATGGGCTGCCCGCCCGGGGTATTTTTATTTCGGCGGGCAGGTAAAGAATTTGTTGTAAATTTGTAAATAATTTCCATCGATGTTGCGGAATGAAGGTTTCGCAAGCAGGAAAGCTAAAACAAACTTGGTTAAAATACCGAAAAATCGCAGCAAAACTTGACTTTATGCATCAATATGGTATTATCCCAGTAGAAAATGAAGAGGAGAAAAAGTATGAATGAGAAGATCGTTTCGAATACGTGTGTGACCATTGCGGCCCGGGACGGCCGCGTGCTGGAAGTGGCCGATTTCAGCCATGACAGCGGCGCGTTGGCGCAGCTGTGGGCCGACGCCGGCGAGGACAGCCAGCGCTGGGTGGCCGTGGAAGTGGCCGAGGGCCTGTACAAGCTGGAGAATAAGCTGACGGGCAAAGTGCTGGACGTCATCGCCTCCGGCGCGGACAACGGCGCCTGGGTGCATCAGTGGGATTACCTGGGCAAGGACAATCAGCTGTGGGAGCTGGTGCCCGCCGGCAAAGGGCTGTATAAAATCAAATCGAAGCTGTCCGGCAAAGTGCTGGATATCGTGGACATGAGCGCGGAGAACGGCGCCCACGTGCAGATCTGGGAAGACGTGGACGGCGAGAACCAGGTGTGGAAGCTGACCGCGGTGAAAGAGAAAAAGGCCCCGGCGAAAAAGACGGCTGCCCCGAAGAAAGCCGCCGCGCCCAAGGCGGAGAAAAAGCCCGCGGCGAAAAAGGCCGCCGAGAAGAAGCCGGCCGTGAAAAAAGCCGCCGCGCCCGCCAAAAAGGCCGCGGCGAAAAAGGCGGCGGAGCCTGCGAAGAAGGCTGCCGCCCCGGCGGAAAAAGCCGCAGCGCCCAAGGCGGAGCCTGCGGTGAAAGCCGCGGCGCCCAAAGCTGCCGCTCCGGCGGTGAAAGCGGCCCCCGAGGCGAAAAGGCCCGAAGCGCCCAAAAAGAAATAAGCATGATCGGCCAGAGCCCGCAGGGAAATGCCCTGCGGGCTTTTATTCCTATGAATGTAAAATCTCCATGTATCGGTAGGAAATGCAGTCCGAATGTGATAAAATGAAGTGCAATATGGGCTTTGCGTCGTTATATATCACAAAGGGAACAGGGAACAGGGGGAATCAGGGTGAAAACAGTGGTGGTCATCCCGGCGTATGAGCCGGACGACCGTCTGCCGGGTTATGTGCGCAGCCTCTATGAAGCGGGCTTTACGCAGACAGTGGTGGTGGACGACGGCAGCGGCCCCAACTACCGGCCGATCTTTGAGGCGGTGCGGGAGGTGTCCGGCTGCACGCTGCTGACACACTATGAAAATAAGGGCAAAGGCGCGGCGCTGAAAACCGCCTTTGCCCATTTGCTGGCCAAAGCGAAAAAGGAGGGCCGCCCGGCGCCGGCCGTGGTGACGGCGGACAGCGACGGCCAGCACACGGTGGAGGATGTGGCCAAGGTGTGCGCCGCCGTGGAACAGCATCCCGGCACGCTGGTGCTGGGCTGCCGGGACTTCGGCGAGGGAACGCCCGGGCGCAGCGCGCTGGGCAACCGCGTTACAAGCGGCGCCATGCGCGTTTTTTACGGTATCGACCTCAAGGACACCCAAACGGGCCTGCGGGGCATCCCGGGGCCTTTGCTGGACGCCATGGCCCGCCTGCCGGGCCAGCGGTATGAATATGAACTGAACATGCTGATCTGGGCGCGGCAGAATGTGGTGGAATACACCGTCGTGCCCATCCAGACCATTTATTTCGACAACAACGCCGGCAGCCACTACCGCACGGTGGCCGATTCGGCGCGCATCCTGGTGCGGGTGCTGTCCGGCGTGTGCCAGTACGGCGCCGCGGCGGGCCTGTCGGCCGTGACGGACGTGTTCGTGTACTGCCTGCTGGTCAAGCTGGCCTTCACGGGCCTGCCGCTGGGCCTGCGTGTGCTCGTCTCGGCCATCATCGCCCGCGCGGTGTCGTCCCTGCTCAACTACGCCTGCAACCGGCGCCTGCCCACGGCCCAGAACAAGGCCGTGGCGGGCACCCTGTGGAAATATTACTGCCTGTGGACCGTACAGCTGGCGGCCAGCATCGGCCTGACCTTCGGCCTGTGCGCGTGGACCGGCATGGACGAGATGCCGGCAAAGCTGCTGGTGGACCTGCTGCTGGCCGCGCTGAGCTACGAGGTGCAGCTGCGCTGGGTGTTTGCCGCGCCGGCGAAAAAAGAGGGCGCGCCGCCCGCGCCGGACCTGCCCGCCTGGAACGGCTTCGGCCGCGCGGCAAAAAAGGCGGTCCGTTTTGCCTTGGGCCGCTGGCACAGCGACGTGCAGCCGCTTGGGGGGCCCTGCGTGTACGTGGTGCATCATCAGAACATGTTCGGCCCCATCCACGCCACCGCCTGTCTGGACGAGGAGGTGCACGTGTGGGCGCTGTCCGTGTTCACCCACCGGGAAAGCTGTTTCAAACAGTATTATGAGTACACCTTTACCCAGCGCTTCGGCTGGCCCAAACCGCTGGCTTATCTGGCGGCGGGGTTCCTCAGCCTCACCATCCCGGCGCTGATGAAAGGCGTGGGCGCCGTGCCCGTGCTGCGGGGCGGCCTGGGCATCCGGGACACCATGCGCCAGTCCGTGGACCTGTTGGCCGCGGGCGAAAGCCTGGTCATCTGCCCGGACGTGGCCTATTCGGACGACGGGGCGGCCATCGGCGAGACCTATTTGGGCTTTTTGATGCTGGAAAAATACTGCTATGCCAAAACGGGCCGCCACGTGGCCTTTGTGCCCCTGCACTGCAGCGCGGCGCGCAAAGAGGTGGTGGCGGGCCGGCCGGTGTACTGCACCGATGAGCAGGGCGCCCCGGCCACGGGCAAGGAAGCGCGCCGCCTGGCGGCGGCCGACCTGCGCGGGCAGATGAACGCCCTGGCCGCGGCGTGCGGGGACCTGGGCATAGGCAGCGGGGAAACCGCGGAAGCCGCGGGCTAGAGCGGACTTCCGGGCCGGCAACGGGGAAAAACAAGGGAAGCAGTGCTGAAAAGCACTGCTTTTTTGATGCGTTTTTATAGGATTTTCATGCGAAATCTTTCGAAATTCTTGCGTTTTGAAGCGAAAACATTGTGTGTTTGAACTCGTTTTATCAGCAGAAGGAGCTGTTAGCATGAAAAAACACACCAAAAACGCGCCCCAAATCGCGCTGGAAGACGCCGACCCGGCCTTGGGCCTGTCCAATGCCGAGGCGGCGCGCCGCGCCGAGGCCGGTTTGGCCAATCAAACGCCGGACGCGCTGTGCAAAAGCAACGCACGCATCATCAGCGACAACCTGTTCACGCCCTTCAACCTGCTGTTCTGTGTGCTGGCCGGCTGCCTGGCAGCCGTGGGCGCTTATGTGGAGATGCTGTTTATCACCGTGATCGCGCTGAACACGCTGATCGGCATCGTACAGGAGATCCGCGTAAAGCACGCCTTGGAAAAGGTGAGCGTGCTGGAAGAAGCGCCGGTGAGCACCCTGCGCGATGGCGCCGAGGTGCTGCTGCCGGCCCGGGAGCTGGTGCAGGGCGACATCGTGCGGCTGCGCGCCGGCGGACAGGTGCCGGCGGACGCCCAGGTGTGCGCCGGCAGCCCCGAGGTGAATGAAGCGCTGCTGACCGGCGAGGCCGACGCCGTGGCCAAGGGCCCGGGGGAGGACCTGCTGTCCGGCAGTTTCATCGCCGCCGGCAGCTGCACCGCCCGCCTGACCCGCGTGGGTGAGGCGTCCTATGCCGCGCGGCTGGCCAGGGAGGCCCGGCAGCCGAAAAAGCACCGCTCGGAGATGATGCGCAGCCTGGACAAACTGGTGAAGTGGATCGGTATCTGCCTGGTGCCGCTGGGCATCGCCATGTTCCTGCGCCAATACCTGGTGCTGCACACGGGCCTGGAATATGCCGTCACCAGCACGGTGGCCGCCGTGGTGGGCATGGTGCCCGAGGGGCTGTATCTGCTGACGAGCGTGGCCCTGGCCGTGGGCGTGCTGGCCCTGGCCAAGCGCCGCACGCTGGCGCGGGAACTGTCCTGCATCGAGAGCCTGGCCCGCGTGGACGTGCTGTGCCTGGACAAGACCGGCACGCTGACCACCGGCGAGATGGAGCTTTCCGGCCTGCTGCCCACCGGCGCCTGCACGGCACAGGAACTGCGCGCCCTGGGCGCCGCCTTTGTGCGGGCCGGCGACGCGGAGGAGGACAATGCCACCGCGGCTGCCCTGCGCACCGCCCTGGCGGATGTGCAGCCGGGTTTCCGTTTTGACGGCGACGCGGTGCCCTTTTCCTCGGCCCGCAAGTTCAGCGCCCGCAAGGGCGCCGACGGCCTGTGGTATGTGATGGGCGCGCCCGACATCGTGCTGGGCCAGGGGCACCCCTTGCTGGAGCGTTTGGAAGAGCCGCTGGGCCGCGGCCTGCGCGCCCTGGTGCTGGCTGCCTGCGAGGAAAAGCCGGACGGGGCCGTGGAAGACCCCACCCCGCTGGGATTTTTCCTGCTGGAGGACACCCTGCGCCCCGACGCCCGCGAGACGCTGGCCTTTTTCGGCAAGCAGGGCGTGGAGGTGAAAGTCATCAGCGGCGACAGCGCTGCCAGCGTGGCCGAGATCGCCCGCCGGGCCGGCGTGCCGGGGGCCGAGCGGTATGTGGACGGCACCGCCCTGCAGGGAGAGGCCGCCCTGCGCGCGGCCGCAGAGCAGTATACGGTGTTCGGCCGCATGACGCCGGGGCAGAAGCGCATTTTGGTGCACGCGCTGCAAAGCAAGGGCCACACGGTGGCCATGACGGGCGACGGCGTGAACGACGTGCTGGCGCTCAAGGACGCCGACTGCTCCATCGCCATGGCGGCGGGCAGCCCCGCGGCCCGTCAGGTGGCCCAGCTGGTGCTGCTGAACAACGATTTTTCCACCATGCCCCGCATCGTGAACGAGGGGCGGCGCGTCATCAACAACATCCAGCGCGCGGCCTCGCTGTTTTTGGTGAAAAACATTTATTCCTTCCTCATTTCGCTGTGCCTGCTGTTTGTGGCCATGCCTTATCCCTTCCAGCCCATGCAGGTGTCGCTGTTCAGCTTCTTCTGCATCGGCGCGCCGGCCTTTTTCCTCACCTTCGAGCCCACGTACAACCAGGCCAAGGGCCATTTCCTGCGCACGGTGCTGCTGGCGGCTTTGCCCGGGGGGCTGGCCTGCACGGCCTGCATCCTGGCCAGCATGGGCGCTGCGGTATGGCTGGGCCTGTCCACGGCACAGCTGAGCACGCTGTGCGTGCTGTCCGTGGCCTACACGGGCCTGCTGGGCCTGGCCACGGTGTGCCGCCCCTATACCCCCTTGCGCCGTGCGGTGATGATCGTGATGAGCGTCGCCTACGCCCTGACACTGCTGGTGGCCGGCCCCTGGCTGGACCTGGTGGCCCTGCCCGGCCAGGCGTGGGGCGTGCTGGCGGGCCTGGTGGCGCTGGCCAGCTTCATCTTCTGGGCCCTGTGCCGGGCCTGCACCAGCCTGCGCGTGCGCCTGCGCAGGGCGGTGGCGTAAATCTGAAATTTGTGGGAAAATCCCCGGCCGCACAGCGGCTGGGGATTTTTGCCGATTTATACCAAATATGCGCGGATTTTACCGAACGCGGCCTCGTGACAATGGAGCCCTATGATAAAATAATAAAAGATAAAGATTCCGCGAACATGCGTGAAAATTGGCGGACGGCATGGCGCGGAAAGGGCAAAAGTGAGGAGAGAACGGTATGAAAACACGATCGAAAAAGGCCGCGGCCCTGGTGCTGGCCCTGTGCCTGTTGGCGGGCTGCCAGGGCAAGGATGCGCCGGAGGGGGACGATGCGCCCGATACGGCGCCCATCGGCAGCGGGACGCTGCAGAACCTGATCACCACGCTGGGCACCTTGTCCAGCGCCGAGCAGGTGGATGTGGGCACCCCGGTATCCGCCCCGATCCTGGAAGTGCGCGCCAAAGTGGGCGACCAGGTGACGGAGGGCCAGGTGCTGTGCACGCTGGACACCACCCAATTGAACGACCAGCTGGTGCAGGCGCGCAAGGACCAGGCACAGGCGCAGCAGAATTACGAGACCTCACTGAAACGCGCCCGGGACGACGCGGCCTTCGCCCAGTATGAGCTGGACCGCGAGAACCGGGAGTTCGCCAACCGCCAGGCCGCGCGCCTGCAGTGGGAGGGCGAGCACGCCCGCGCCCTGACGGACGCGGAGGCCGGCGGCAGCCCTGAGGCGTCGGCCTATCTGGCGGCCCAGGCGGCCAAGGACGCAGCGGACGCGGAGGTAACGGCAAAGGCCAATGCCTCCGTCGGCGCCTCGTCGGCGCTGACAGGCGCCCAGGCGGCCCTGGCAGCCAAGCAGGCCGAGCTGGACGCCGCCGCGGCGGCGGGCCAGGACACGGCCGGCCTGACAGCTGAGCGGGACGCGCTGCAGCAGCAGGCGGCGGCGGCCCAGGCGGCGCTGGACGCGGCCCTTTCGCAGGAAGCCCAGGCGCGGGCCGCGGCCGAGGCGCCGGCGGCGCAGTTTGCGGCGGCCGAGGCGGCCTGGCAGGCCAAATATCAGGCCGTACTGGCGGCGAAAACGCCGGTGGCGGCCGCGGCAGCCGGCCCCGCTACTTATGCTTACGCGGGGATGTATTTTGACATCACCAAAACCGTGCCCCAGCTGCAGCAGGAGTTGCAGGACTCTCAAAACGGCGGCACGCTGCAAAGCCTGACGCGGGGCGTACAGTCGGCGGGGCGTTCGGTGGAGGACGCAAAGAACAACACCGCCGCCGTGGACGCGGCCAAGCTGAAAGTGAAAAATTTGGAGGACACCATTGCCAAAAGCGCCGTCACCGCGCCCATTGCCGGCACGGTGGTGGCCAGCAAGGCGGCGCAGAACGCCGCCGCCTCCACCACCGAGGCGCTGTTCAGCATCTCGGCTTCCCAGGAGATGCAGATGTCCGGCCTGCTGAACGAATACGACGCCACGCTGGTGACCGTGGGCATGCCCGCCCAGGTGACCACCGACGCCACGGGCGAGGCTGTGATGGACGCGGTGGTGACGGTGGTGAGCCCCACGGCCGCCGACGCCAGCGGCGACTTCACCGTGACGGTGAAGCTGACAAGCCCGGACCCGGCCCTGCGCGTGGGCATGACGGGCAAAATGCGCATCATCCTGGCCCAGGCCGAGGACTGCTTCTACGTGCCCACGGACAGCATCGGCATGGACGGGGACGGCAACAGCTACATCAGCGTGTACGACGAGGCCACCGGCCAGACGCAGAATATCACGGTGACGACGGGTGTGTCCAACGACTACTACACCCAGGTGACCGGCGACGGCCTGACGGGCGAGCTGCAAGTGTGCGCCATGCCGCAGTTTTGAGGTGAAGCATGGAACAGGAGAATAAAGCGGCGCGTCCCGCCGCCCAAACGGACGCTGCGCCTCAGCCCCCGGCCCAGGCGGGCCCGGACGGCTGGCAGGGCCAAAGCGAGACGCTGGGCCAGGAGATCAAGCAGCCGCTGCCCAGCGTGACCGGGCGCACGGACGTACTGGTGGAATGCAGGGACGTGGTGCGCACCTTCTATGAGGGCACGGACCACGAGCTGGAGGTGCTGCACGGCATCAACCTGAAAATCTACAAGGGGGAATTCGTGGCCATTGTGGGACAGTCCGGCTCGGGCAAATCCACGCTGATGAACTCCATCGGCGCGCTGGATAAGCCCACGCGGGGCAAGGTGTTCATCGACGGGACCGACATCACCACCGCGGACGAGACCAAGCTCTCGGCGCTGCGCTGCAAATACATCGGCTTCCTATTCCAACAGTACAACCAGATCCCGCGGACCACGGCCTGCCAAAACCTGGAACTGCCCATGATGTACGCCAAGGTGCCGCCCAAACAGCGCACCAAGCGCGCCATGGAGCTGCTGAAGCTGGTGGACATGGACGAGCGGGCGGGCCACATGCCCAGCGAGATGTCCGGCGGGCAGCAGCAGCGCGTGTCCATCGCGCGGGCCATGGCCAACGACCCCACCCTGATCCTGGCCGACGAGCCCACGGGCGCGCTGGACTCGGAGACGGGCCACCTGGTGATGGATATCTTCCACAAGCTGCACGACGAACAGGGCAAGACCATCCTTTTCATCACCCACAGCCCCGGCCTGGCCGAGGAGTGCGAGCGGGTGGTGACCATCAAGGACGGCCGTGTCATCGGCGACAGAAAGGGGGCGGGCCGCGGTGCGCGACAATATTAAGCTGGCGCTGCGCAGCATCCGCGCCAACAAGATGCGCAGCATTCTGACGATGCTGGGCATCATCATCGGCATCGGCTCGGTGATCATGATCATGACCATCGCCCAGGCGATGAACGTGGCCATGAAGCGCAACCAGGCCCTGCTGGGCGCCAACAATTTCACTGTGAGTATCGAAGAAAAAGGGCAGATGGATACGGATAAGCTCTCCGTCCAGCCCCAGGAGGATGAAAACGCCGACAAGAACGCCGTCAAGCCGGAGGAGGCCTATTTCAAACCCTCGGATCTGGACAGCCTGGAGCAGGCCCTGGGCGGGGACCTGAAGGGCCTTGCCTGCCAATTGGGCGTGGGCTCGGGCAGCGTCACCGTGGACCATACCACCAACGACATGACGCTGGTGGGGGCCAACGTCAGCTTCCTCAACGTGCCGGACTGGCAGGGGCCGGTGCAGCTGACGGCCGGCCGCTGGCTGAACGACGAGGACAGCGGCCGCCAGCGCAAGGTGGCCGTAGTGGCCAAAAGCTTTGCCGAAAGCCACTTTGGCGACGCCGAGGCGGCCCTGGGCCAGCAGTTTGACCTGACGCTGAAAAAGCCTGTCAAGACCCTGACCTTCACCGTGGTGGGCGTGTACGAGCGCCAGCAGATCAAATCGGCCGGGCTGGACGGCGCGGGCGGCTCGCTGGACCTGGACGCCCTTTTGGGGCGCAGCACCTCCTTCTGCCCGCTGACGCTGGCCGCGCAGCTGAAGGGGGAGCCGGGCGTGGGCAGCATGACCGTGGCCGGCACGGACCTGGTGGACCGCGACGCGTTCCAGCAGAAGCTGGAGGATTACTTTGACGCCAGTTATCACGCGCGGGACTACGAGGTGCGCATCACCCCGCCCGACTCCTCTGCGGCGGACGACAGCTTGACCCAGCAGATCTCCCTGGCCATGGGGGTGGTGGCGGCCATCAGCCTGCTGGTGGGCGGCATCGGCGTGATGAATATCATGATGGTGTCCGTGACCGAGCGCACCCGCGAGATCGGCGTGCGCAAGGCGCTGGGCGCGCCGCCCCGGGCCATCCGCCTGCAGTTCATCGTGGAGAGTATCATCCTCTGCCTCATCGGCGGCGTGATGGGCATTGTGCTGGGGATCGCCTTGGGCAATGCGGCCTCCCATTTCATGGGCTATCCGGCCACGGCCTCGCCCCTCAGCGTGTTGGTGGCCTTTGGCTTCTCCACCTTCATCGGCGTGTTTTTCGGCTGGTACCCGGCCAACAAAGGCGCCAGGATGAACCCCATCGACGCGCTGCGCTACGAATGAGACAAAACGAAACGGCCCCCTCAAACGCGCGTTTGAGGGGGCCGTCTGTTTTGTGAGGGGTCAGGGCGCCTGCTGCCACCAGGCGTGGGTGATGTTGGGCCGGTCCTGATCGCCGTCGGCCTTGAAGAGCATAAACCCGTCCGGGTCGCTGGTAAAATAACAGTATTCCGTGTTTTCATACAGGGGCGGCGTCAGGTAGTTGGGGATGATGTTGGGGCATGCTTCGTCCCGCTCGGCAAAGCCGGCGGCGGCCATCTCTGCGGCGGGGACGCCGGCGCAGTAGCACTCGGCGTACTCGGCATCCGCCTCCTCCATCAACCGGGCGATGCCCGGGCCCATCAAATGGAACTCCTCCGGCCTTCCGACGTAGTCCACCACGCGCAGCACGGCGGTGCCGTTCAGGGGCACGGTGCGGGTGACCAGCAGCCGGCCGTCCAGATGCCACACATCGTACTGCTGGCCGGGAAAGTGGAAGTACCGGCGGGAAAGGTACCACAGGTCCTTGGCCGGCGTGACGCCCTGCGGCGCGCGAAACACGCGGGCCAGCTCTTCGTCTCCGGCCACCGGGGCCAGGGCCGGGCCCGGCGCCAGGGGAAGGATGACCTTTTGCTCCACCCGGGTCACGGCGTACACGTCCTTGTCCGCCAGGCGGTAATAATGGGGCAGGCGGGCGGCGGTGTAGCCCAGGAAGGTGTAAAAGGCCATGGTCTCGGGCCGGATGTTGTTGCAGGCCATCAGCCGGGCGCCCGTCAGGCGGGGCAGGGCGGCCATCAGTTCCAGCCCGGCGCCGTTGCAGCCCTTTTTGGCGCACCAGATGGACACCCAAATGTCCGGGCTGGCCGCGCGGTTGGCGCGGATATAGCCGGCCACGGCCACGGTCTGCCCGTCCTGTTCGGCGATGGCAAACTGCAAGGCGCCGTTTTCGGCCACATAATAATAGTTGAAAAAATCGTCCCAATGGATCAGCGGGTGCTGGCTGCCCCAGTGCTGGTCCAAAAAGGCGGTGAGGGCGGGCCGCTCGTCGGGGCGGGCCAGGCGGCAGGCGATGGGGGCGGTGTTTTTCACAGCGCGGCACCTCCCGTGACGGGCAGAGTGACGCCGGTGATAAAGCCGGCGTCCTCGCCCAGCAAAAAGGCCATGGCGGGCACCACGTCCTCCACCCGGGCGTTGCGCTTCATGGGGTTGGCTTCGGCGCTCATCTGCACCACCAGGTCGCTGGTGTCGGCCAGGAATTTGGTCTCCATCATATAGGGGGCCACGCAGTTCACGGTCACGCCGCTGGGCGCGTAGTCGGCGGCCAGGCTTTTGGCAAGGCCGGCCAGCGCGCTTTTGGCCGTGACGTAGGCCGCCGTGTTTTTGGGCGGCAGGCCCAGCACATAGCTTGTCAGCATGAACAGCACCCGGCCCTTTTTGGCCTTGGCCATGGCGGGCACAAAGGCTTTGCACAGGGCGATGGCACTGCGCACCTGCAGGTTGAAGTCCAGCATAAAGCGGCCCTCGTCGAAATTCCTGAATTTCGTGTTCACCACCCGCAGGGCGGGCAGGTGCACCAGATGGGTGGGCGCGCCGTAGCGGCGCTGTACGTCCCCAATGAAGGTGCCCACGTTGTCGTAATCGGCCAGGTTGACATCGTAAGTCCGGATGGCGCCGGGATATTTTTGGCACAGAGGGGCCAGGTGCTGCAGGTCTCCGCAGCCCTGGGCGATGAAAATGTCGCCCTCTTGGTACAGCCGGTCAATCAGCGCGCAGCCAACGTCGGACGTGGCGCCGGTGATGAGGTAGATATTGCCCATAGTCCCGCTCCTTTCAGCGTTCATTTGGCCAGACCGGCCTTGTAGATGCCCCGGGTCACCTTCTGCCCGGCGGCGTTGGTGATGGAGAATTTCACGGTGATCTCGCGGAAGGTGTCGTTCACCTCGGCCACCTTGCCCTCCACGGTCAGGGCGTCGCCCACGAACACGGGTTTGGCGAATTTGCACTCCACGCTGTGCAGAAGGCAGTGCTCGCCGGGCAGATAGACGCCGGCCAGCGTGGACACAAGGCCCGCGCCCAGCATCCCGTACACCACCCGGCCGGGGTAGCCGCGCCCGGCGGCGTAAGCTTCGTCCCGGTGGATGGGGCTGTCGTCGCCGGTCAGGCGGTAAAACAGGTCCATGTCCTCCTCGGTGACGGTGTGGGTGAAGCGCTCGGCCGCGCCGGGCGCAAGCTGTGCCAGGGTATAGTGGTTCATCGGGCATCCCTCCAAAGGCAAAGAAAGGCGGCCGCGGCCGCCTTGAGACTGTCAAAAAAGTAAAATAAGCGTTGTGTGCGCGCCGGGGGAAAGCTCGAAAGGGGGGCGGCGAGCCCCCTTTCGTGATCGGAATCACTCGCGCCGTGCGCGCTGAGGAGCGCCGTAGGCGCTCCGAACGGCTCAGCGGGGCGGGAAAGTCCGGCTGAGCCGGACTTTTTCGACACGCTGAAGGCGGCCGCGGGCCGCCTTGGTTCTGTTACGCTTTCAGCCGCAGGATCAGGTCCGCCATGTCGCCCACATTTTCAAGGCCCCGCACATCATCCAGGGTGAACTTCAGGCCAAACTGCTTTTCCATGGCCGTCAGCAGGTTGATCTGCTCCAGGCTGTCCCAATCCTCAATGTCCTCGGCCGTGGTGGCTCGCGTAAGCACAAGGGAATCGTCGTCAAAATTGTCGCGGAAGATGGCCTGGATGGCGGCCATCAGTTCATTCATATCCATACGTTTCTCCTCACTGCACGTCGATCACCGTGCACTGGGGCGCATAGTCCGCCGGTACGGTGAACACATAATCCTTTTCGCCGGCGTCGCTGCCGCCGGTTGGTTCAAAGCCAATTGTAGCATAAAAATCCTTGCAGAACAAGTTTTTTGCCGTGGGCAGATAGCGCCCGGTGATGCGCCCCACGCCCAGGGCGCGGCATTGGGCCACCAGCCGGTCGAACACGGCCTTCTCCAGATCCCGCTTGAACACGCGGCAGCTCATCACCCACAGCTCGATGGCGGCGGTATCGCCCTCCAGCTTGGCGATCAGCGCAGCGGTGATGCCGTTGTCGCCGAATTTATCCGCCAAAGACGCATACAGTGTGATGTAACCCTTGTCCCCGACCAGCGCCTCCACCTCGCTTTGCGTGTAGCGGCGGGTGGTCAGGTTGAACTGGTTGGTCTTGTTGATCAGCTGGGTCAGACGCTCCACATGCGGGGCGTCGAAGGGGCGGATCACGGCCTTCATCTCCAGGCTTTTCAGATAGTCGGCGTAATCGCCGAAGGCCTGCTGTGCCTGGGTGCGCAGGGCGTTTTGGCGGTACATGTCCCCGCGCTTGCGGTCGTCGTCGGAAAGGCCCGTCACCTCGAAGTAGCCCGCCCGGTCCAGCGCGCGCACAAAACCCTCGGGCGCCGACAGCTCGGGCACGGCCACGCCGGATAGTTCCCGCCGCACGATGTCCCGCTCGGCGGGGTTGTCGTCCAGGAACACGAAGCTGTCCGGCAGCAGGTTCAGTTCCTTCGCCGCGGCGGCCAGGTTCAGGTGCTTGGGCTCCCAATTGGCCTTGAAGGAGACGAAATCCTCCGCCTTCAGCACGCTGTCGGCCCGGGCAAAGCCCTCGCGCGCGAGGGCGTCCTCGTTTTTGCTGCATACGCCCAGCAGCACGCCCATGTGGGAGAGCTCCTTCAAATACTGCTGCAGGGCCGTGTGGGCGCGTCCGGCGGGCGGCTCTTCGCCCCGTTCGATGCCCTCGGGCCCGTCGTCGCCGATGACGCCGCCCCGCAGGGTGTTGTCCAGGTCGCAGACGACCACCTTTTTGTTCTTGCCGAAAACGCTTTTGGCAATGGCGGCCACACTGTGGCACAGCGCGGGCACACAATCCAGCGCCAAGGCGTATTTGTAGGCATACCACATTTGGGGATCATGCCATTTGTCCAGCCCTTCCTGGGCGGACAGCCAGCAGATATCGTTCACATAAAGGCCCTTGTGGGCTGCGGCGAACTGGGCCAGCTGCTCGTTCATGCGGCGGCCGAAGCGCACCAGGCCGTGGGCGTCCACCGCGTCCATATTGCCCATGAGGCGCACGTCCGGCTGCTCAAAATTATTCTGCACCACCGGGCATCCATAACCCAGGGCCGCCTGCCAGAAATGGGCCCAGCGGGCGGCCTCGGCGGCAAACTTCGCCTCGGCCGCTTCGGCGCTGTCCGCCTGGCAGGGCAGGTTCGCCAGGTTGCGGAACGTGGTGTGCACGTAGACAAGATCCGGCGCAAAGGCGCGCAGAGCCCCGTCGTCGTACACGATATCCTCGAAATACAGGCCGTATCCGCCCTCCCAAAAGGTGGGGCGGATGCCCGCGTTCAGCAAAAACAGCTCCAGGATATTTTTTACCTCACCCACGGTGGAACCGCCGACGATGGCAATTTTTTTGTCGATGAGGCCATCCTGCTGCAATAATTCACGGCGGATGCGGCGTTTTCTCTGTAGGATGTCCGAGGCGTCGAACGGATATTCCAAGGCCTGCACGGCATGTCCCTCCCAAAATGCGAAAGAATCTACCTTTATTATACACGAACGCGCGCGTAAAAACAAACCCCAACCGTCTGCGGCAGATTTTTCACAGGTTTTTTGTTGCAATAAAGGGAGGGATACGGTATAATAATTTTATATGTTGGCAAATCTTTGCACACCCATGAATTCTTGCAAAAGGAGCGTTTTATGAAGTTTACTTTTGCCCACAATAACATCAATGTACTGGACCTCGGCAAAAGCCTTGCCTTTTATAAAGAGGCCCTGGGCCTGGCGGAGAGCCGCCGGAAAGAGACCGAGAATTTCACCCTGGTGTACCTGACGGACGGCGCCACGCCCCATTTGCTGGAGCTGACCTGGCTGAAGGACCGCACAGAGGCCTACGACCTGGGCGACAATGAGATCCACCTGGCCTTCGCCGTGGATGATTTGGCCGCCGCGCATGAAAAGCACGCGGCCATGGGCTGTATCTGTTACGAGAACCCCGCCATGGGCATCTATTTCATCAGTGACCCGGACGGGTACTGGCTGGAGATCGTACCTGCGAAATAAACGGGCGGACACGCCGGGGCAAAGCCGGGGCTTTTTCGGCTGCGCCCTATGGATATGGAGGGACCTACCATCAATAACAAAGGCAAAAACGGCGCCAAGGCGCCGCGCGACAACAAAGGGCGCAAGCAGCGCGGCTGGCCCGCGCGCATTTTCTTCGGCTTCCTGCGCTTCGTGGCCGTGATGATGTGTTTATGCATCATGGCTGTGAGCGTGGCCAGCGTGATGCTGAGCATGTACGTGGTGAAAGCCACGGAGGACGACGACACGCTGCTGAACCTGGACGACCTGAAGCTGGCTTACACCAGCATCGTGTATTACAAGGATTACAACGAGAACGGGCAGGAGATCTGGCCGGAATACCAGAAGCTGGAAAGCCCGACAGAGAACCGCATCTGGACGACCATCAACTACTCCCCGGATGTGGACCCCAGCGGCATCAGCAAGAATTTGCAGAATGCGTTTGTCGCCATCGAGGACCGGGAATTCTGGACCAGCAGCGGCGTTAACTTCAAGCGGACCATCTTCGCCGTGCTGAACGAGGTGTACAATAAGCTGACCGGCAGCTGGCTGCGCGGCGGCAAGCAGGGCGCTTCGTCCATCCACCAGCAGTTGATCAAGAACCTGACCGGCGAGGACGCGGCGGACGGCATCGAAGGCTATCTGCGCAAATTCCGCGAGATTTTCCGCGCCATGAGCCTGGACAGCAAGTGGTCGAAAGAGACGATCATGGAGGCCTATCTCAACACTCTGGATCTGACGGGCAACATCGGCGGCGTGGAAGTGGGCGCCAACCGCTATTTTGACAAGCACGCCGGCGACGAGATGAACGTGGCCGCGGGCAAACAGCCGCTGACGCTGGCCCAGTGCGCGTCCATCGCGGCCATCACCAAGAACCCCACCGAATTCAGCCCCATCACCAGCCCGGAAAAGCACCTGGTGCGCCGCAATAAGGTGCTGAGCAATATGTACGAGCAGGGCTATATCGTGGACGCCAACGGCAACCCGGACGAGGCCGCCTACAAAGCGGCCCTGGCAGAACCGCTGACCCTGTCGGAAGCGAAGAAAGACGATACGGCGGCCACCCAGTCCAAAAACAGCTGGTTCACCGACGCCTTGCTGGATGAGCTGACCGAGGACATCTACAATGCCAACCCGTGGAACGAGGACGACTGGACCGAGAAGAAGGCCAGCGAGGCCATCTTCACCCGCGGCCTGCGCATTTACTCCACGGTGGTCCCCCATCTGCAGCAGGAAATGGAAAACGTGTTTAAGGACACCAGCGAGAACGGCTTCTGGCCCGCCTATGAGATCAAAGACTGGCAGCCGAAAAATGATGACGGCACCGTGAAGCTGAACGCCGACGGCACGGAGCCGGAGCCCATAGACCTGCGCACCCAGGCGGCCGGCGTGTCCATCAATTACGACGGCGAACTGTGCGCCGTGGTGGGCGGCCTGGGCAGCAAGGAGAAGGACCGCGTGCTCAACCGCGCCATGGACGGCGTCCGTCAGGTGGGCTCCACAATGAAGGGCGTGGCGGCCTATCACTTGGCCATCGAGAACGACTACGCCGATATCGCGCGCACCTTCCCCGCCGCAGCCGTCATGACCATCAAGGATAAGAATGGGCAGGAGCGCGAATGGCCCAAGAACTACGGAGGCCCGGGCTCGGGCAATATGACCAGTGTGTACGAGGCCGTCAAACAGTCTCTGAACACGGTGGCCGTGCGTGTGGGCCAGTTGGTGACGCCGGCGGAGATGTTCGATTTTGCCACGCAGACGCTGAATATTTCCACCCTGGTGGACCCGGACGACAAGAACCTGGCCCCCATGGTGCTGGGCGCCATGAGCAAGGGCATGAGCCCCTATGAATTGGCCGGCGCCTATATGATGTACGGCAGCGGCGGCACCTTTACCAACCTGCACAGCTATACCACGGTGGAGGATTACCGCGGCAACGTGATCCTGAAAAAGGAAGTGTACACGGTGCAGGCCATCGGCGAGGATACCGCTTATGTGATGAACCGGCTGCTGTGGGGCGTTCTGCACGACAGCGGCGGCACGGCCCGCGGCCTGTATCCGCAGCTGGGCGGCATGGGCGACGGCTCCACCATCGGCAAAACGGGCACCTCCAACGACAATCTGGACGTGTGGTTCGTGGGGCTGACCCCCTATTACTGCAGTGCGTTCTGGTGGGGCTATGACACGGACGAGGACATGATGAACACCTACAACCCCAGCCGTACCAAGCACCCTTCGGCCCGGGCGTGGACACAGATCATGCAGGCCGACTACGAGGCCAATACGGACGTGTATCCCGAAAAGGTGTGGGAGATGCCCGACAGCGTGGAACCGGGATATTACTGCCCCGTCACGGGCGATATCCCCGGCGCGGGCTGCTCCTCGCTGAGAGGCTATTATAAAAAGAGCGAGACGCGCAAGGTGTGCTCTGGCATACACTGAGCGGCACGGCATTTATAACGATCAAGCGATCCAGCGGGCGGCCCTTCCAACGGGGCCGCCCGCCGGATTTTTTTTTCATATAAGGGCGGATTTGCGTTACTTGCTTACAGCGCTGTGCGCCGTCCGCTGTTTGTTTGGACAGGGAAGAGCGGGGATACACGGATACGAACTGAGGACCGTGCCAATCATGTGCGCGTGAAAAGGACAAAACTGTTTCCATATAAAGGATATTTTTAAGAGTTATTGCGAAAAAGGTCTAAAATTGGCGAAATCCTGCGAAGTGGGTGAAAAGAGCTTGTATTTATGGGAGGAACATGTTATGATAACATAAAGACAAGGCGGGCCGGACCCGCATAGATTGGAAGAGAAAGCGAGGGTACCATGGAAAAACGTTTTTTGATGGTGCAGGCTGACGTGCTGCCGGAGGTTTTTCTCCATGTGGTGAAAGCCAAAGAGCTGCTCGCCTCGGGCGGGGCCAAGAATATCTCGGCGGCCGTCAAAAAAGCCGGCCTTTCCCGAAGCGCCTTTTACAAGTACAAAGACTGTATCTTTGACGCCGACAGCAGCCGTGAGATCCTCACCGTCAACGCCACCCTGCTGGACGAGACGGGTGCGCTGCAAAACCTGCTTGCCGCGATCTCGGCGGCGGGGGCGTCCATCGTCACCATCAACCAATCCATGCCGGAGAACGGCACCGCGCAGGTGGCTGTGTCCATCCGCTCTGAAGGCATGCAGATGAGCATGGAAAAAATGCTGGCCCGTCTGCGCCAGCAGCGCACGGAGGTGGACGTGAGGCGCAGCGAGGCCTCAGGGCCGCCTCTTTGAAAACTGATTCTAATGGGCTTTGTCATTCTGGAAGGCGGGTGCGCCTTGCAGCGCCTTCCGGAATGACACTCTTTTTTACCGTTTTTGCGAAAACCAAACACATTTGTTCCTGAATGAAAAACAAGAGAAGGGTGGAGGACGTAATGGCGAAAGTGGCGATCTTGGGCTTTGGCACTGTGGGCAGCGGCGGTTTGGCGGTGCTGCGCCGGAACGGGGAACGCCTTGCAAAACGTGCCGGCCAGGCGCTGGAGGTGGGGTACATCTGCGATATTCGGGATTTTTCCGGGCATCCGGACGAAAAGCTGTTTGTGAACAACATTGACGTGGTGCTGGAGGACCCGGAGGTGCGGGTGGTGGTGGAGACCATCGGCGGCCTGAAACCGGCCTATTTTTATGTGAAGAGCGCGCTGGAGAGCGGCCGCCACGTGGTGACCTCCAATAAGGAACTGGTGGCGACCCACGGCGGTGAACTGCTGCGCACGGCCAAAGAGCATGGCGTGTGCTTTTTATTTGAGGCCAGCGTGGGCGGCGGCACGCCCGTCATCAAGCCCATGCACGAGTGCCTGTCCGGCAATATCATCAGCGAGGTGCTGGGCATTGTGAACGGGACCACCAACTTTATGCTGACGAAAATGGCCGAGGAGGACATGACCTTTGACCAGGCGCTGAAGATCGCCCAAAGCCTGGGCTATGCCGAGACCATCGACCCGTCGGCGGATGTGGACGGCATCGACGCGCAGCGCAAGATCAGCATCCTGGCCTCCATCATGTGGGGCCGTCAGTTCCACCCGCAGGACGTGCCCGCCCGGGGTATCCGGGACGTGACCGTGGCCGACATGCAGGCGGCCGCAGCCCTGGGCTGCACGGTGAAGCTGATCGCCCGGGCCGCCTACAACGAGGCGGACCCGCTGCACCCCAGCGTGGGCGTGGAGCCGATGCTGGTGCCCCTGGGCAGCCAGCTGGCCGGCGTGCGGGATGTGTACAACGCGGTGCTGATGCGCTGTGATATGCTGGGCGACGTGTGGTTTTACGGCAAAGGGGCGGGCAAGCTGCCCACGGCCAGCGCCGTGGCGGCCGATGTAGCCGACGCACTGCGCCAGGGCGTGGCCATCCACGACAGCCTGTGGTGGACCGAGACGCCGCCCCTGCCCGCGGGCGAGAGCTGGGCAGGCGGGGAAAAGGCGGATTGGTACGTGCGCCTGGCCGAGGGCGCCGCGCCCGCGGATGCCGAACAGGCAAAGGAGGGCTTCGTGCTGCGCGGCCTTACGGAAACCGAGCTGAAAACGCGTCTTTCCGGCTGTAAAATAGGCAATTTCATGCGTTTATTGGCAGAATAGGGGGCACTTGCGTATGATAAAGGTAAAGGTGCCGGCCACCAGCGCCAACCTGGGCGCCGGCTTTGACTCCTGCGGGCTTGCCCTGGGGATGTACAACACGGCCCGCATGGCCGAGGCGGACGATGTGTTCATCTCCTCGGCGGACGGAAGCCGGATCCCGACAGGGGAAAACAACCTGATCTACCGCACGGCCAAGCACGTGTACGAGCTGTGCGGCAGGCCCTTCAAGGGGCTGGAGCTGGTGCAGGAGAACCCCATCCCCATGGCGCGGGGCCTGGGCAGTTCCTCGGCGTGCATCGCCGCGGGCATCTTAGGGGCCAACGCCCTGCTGGGCGCGCCCCTCAGCGACAACGACGTGCTGACGCTGGCCACCAAGCTGGAAGGCCATCCCGACAACGTGGCGCCGGCGCTGATGGGCGGGTTCGTGGTGTCGGCCTATGACGAAGGCCGGGTGTGGAGCCTGCGGCGGGATGTGGCGGACAGCATCACCTTCGCCGCGTTCATCCCCAATTACCGGCTGCTGACGAAAAAGGCCCGGGCGGCCCTGCCGCGCAAAGTGGCCCACAAGGATGCGGTGTACAACCTTTCGCGGGCCGCGCTGCTGGCCGTGGCTTTCTGCGAAGAGCGGTATGATTTTCTGCCCGTAGCCACCAAGGACTGCCTGCACCAGCCCTACCGCATGCCGCTGATCCCGGGGGGCGAGGCAGTGTGCGCGCTGGCCCGCAGCCTGGGGGCTTTGGCGGCCTTCATCTCCGGCGCCGGGCCCACCATCCTGGCGGTGGTGGAGACGGAAAAGGCCGGCCCGTTTTTCGCCCGCGCCGAGGAGGCGCTGAAGCAGAACGCCCAGCTGGCGGCGTTCACCGTCACCCGCCTGGAGGCTGACAACGCCGGCGCCCAGGTGCAGTCCGAAGAGGGGTAAGGCCAGCGGATCCAGTTGGAATCAGAGGGAAAAGGGGAGAGTACATATGGCATTGATCGTACAGAAGTTTGGAGGCAGCTCCGTGCGCGACCGAGAGCGCATCATGAATGTGGCGCGTATCGTGGCGAACACGCGTGCCGCCGGCAACGACGTGGTGGTGGTGGTTTCGGCCCCGGGGGGCAACCCCGCCGACGAGGAACACAAAGGGAACGCGCCCGCCCCCCGCCCCACCCCACGGGCAAAT
>CAJMEU010000008.1 GCA_905212515.1 uncultured Oscillospiraceae bacterium
CTTCCAGGCCTCGCCCGTGTTCCCCTGGCCCAGGCCCATGGTGATCGTGCCCTCGCGGCGCACCTTGGGCGGCGCGGGCTGGGGCGCGGGAGGCGGGGCGGGGGCCGGTTTGGGCGCAGGGGCACGCGCCACCGGGGGCACGGGCCCGCGGGGCACGCCCTGGAACAGGGCGTCGGGCGCGTCGTGGGCGGGCGGCGGGGCCGGCGGGGCTTTCGCATCGCCCGGGGCGGCCGGCGCGGGGCGGTCCTGCGGGGCCTTGGGCCCATCCCCCGCCACGGCAGGCCCCGGCAGGCCGTCGTCCAGCCGAAGCTCGGGCACGTTTGCCTGGTCAGTCATGGCCGTCCCCTCCCTTGAAAGCTACATAATCGTCCTGCCCGTCCTCCTGCTTGGGCCCGCGCAGCAGCCACAGGCCGAAGCCGATGAAGATGGCAGCCACCACCACGGTGGACAGGCCGTCCAGCAGGCTGCGCAGCCACCACAGGGCCTCGATGGTGTAGGTGAGGCCGTACAGCATGGGCGCCACAAAGTTCCGGTACAGCGAATAGACGCCCAGGCCCACCAGCACGATGCCGATAATGCGGTGGTACCGGCCGGCCAGGCCCTTCCAGTCGGCGCCCAGCAGGACGGCCGGGTCGATGAGCCAGCTGTCCGGGTTGGCGGCGGCCTGCAGCCGCGACTCGTTACGCACGTTGAACGTATCGAAGAAGGAGTACATGTACACCACCAGCGCGAACACGCCGATATAGCCCATGTTGAGGAAGGCCGCCACGCCGATGATGGCGATGAACAGCGTCAGCAGGCTGGCGCCGCGCTTCATATAACCCAGATACATCTGGCCCGCGCCGGGGCACCAGGCGAAGAGGAAGGTGAGGATGCCGTTTTTATGTTCCATGATCATTCTCCTTTATTTGTTCGGTTCGGCCTGTTTCATCCGCAGGGCCTTGAACGCGTTGTCGATGGATTGGCTTAAGGTCTCGCCTGCGCCGCGGAAGAAGCTGTTCATGCGGGACACCATGGTGGTGGCGGGTTTTGGGTCCTGCGCGGGCCGGGCCGCCGGCTGGTAGCTGGGCGGTGCGGCGATGACGTCGAACACGCCCGTGCCCCAGACGACCAGGGCGACGGCGGCCGCGGCCGCCACGGTGGTATATTTGTTGAAGAGGACGCGCACCGCCTTTTTGCGGATGCGGCTGAGCACCGGCGGCGCGATGGGCGTTTGGGGCGTCAGCAGGGTGTCGTCCTCCAGCAGCGCCGTATAGCGCAGCAGGCAGTCGTCGCAGAAGCTGAGGTGCTCCGCCGCCTCCAGGCTTTGCAGTTCGTCCAGGGTGCCTTTTATAATGGCCTGGACGCCCTCGTCCGTGAGATGGCCGTCATCGCGGAACAGGGCGAAGCCCTGCGCCTTCGGGCCGGCGGGCGGGGCCTGTTTTGAGGATCGCGCGGCCGGGCACGGCTCGTCGGCGGAAAGGCTGAGGCCGGGCAGGGGGCCGACCCCGCCGAGGGCAAAAAACCCGCTGTTTTCTTTTTCAGTGAGGTACGATGCCATCATGCTCTCCCCTTTCTTTCAGCTTTGCCTGCAGCATTTGTTTTGCGCGGTACAGTTGGGTATGTACGGTTTTGGGCGGGCGGCCCAGTTTTTTTGCGATCTCGTCAATGGATTTTTCCTCCAGGAAGTATTGCATCGACACTTGGGCGTAGGGCTCTTTCAGGGCCAGGATGGCCCCGCGCACCCGCTCTACTTCATCCTGCTGCAGCACGATGTCCTCGGGCGCGCCCCTGGCGTCCGCCAGGTTCACCATAGGGCCCGTCTCGCCGTCGTCCGGCATCACCCTGCGGCGGTAGGCGCTTTTCAGGTAATCTTTGGCTTTGTTGGCCGCGATGCGTGCCAGCCAGGGCTTGTAGCTGCCCGGCGGGCAATCGTCCCGATGGAGATAGGCGGAGAGGAACGTCTCCTGCGCCAGGTCCTCGGCCAGCTGGGTGTCGTGCACGAATTGGTAACACACGGTATAGACCAGCTTTTCATACTGTTCCACAAGCCCGGTGAATTCCCGCTGGTCCATGCCATGCCTCCTTCCCTAAAAGCCTGCTGCCCCCGTGCGGGCGGGGGCGCAGGAATGTGCGTGCGGGAACTTGGGCAAAGACACAGACGGTCCGCCGCAGGGCACCCGCACGTTTTGTTTGCCCTGCATTCATAGAACGTCACAGGGCACGGCTTTTCTTCAAGATTTTCAGAAAAAAATTCCCGGGCACAGCCCGGGAAAATTTGTCAGTAAATGGCCATGACGCCCAAGGTGCTGAGCAGCAGCATGATGAGCCCCGCCGTGACCACGCCGGCCATGACGGCCAGCACGCTGGGCCAGAATTTCAGGTCCAGCAAAGTGGCGCCCAGGCTGCCCGTCCAGGCGCCGGTGCCCGGCAGCGGGATGGCCACGAACAAAAACAGGCCCACGTACACGCTGCGGCCGGCCTTTTCCTGCATCTTGTCGCCGGCCTTCATGCCCTTTTGATAGATCCAGTCAAACAGGCCGCCCAGCTTGCCCGGCAGCCCCGTGCACCACAGCAGCACCTTTTTGGCAAACAGCAAAATAATGGGCACGGGCAGCATATTGCCCAGGATGGCGGTGATGAGCACCGGGACGAGCGGCAGCTGCTGGCCCACCACCCCGATGGGGATGGCGCCGCGCAGCTCCACGATGGGCACCATGGAGACGAAGAACACCCAGAAATATTTCTTGAACAAAGCCATATCCGTTCCGCCTTTTTTATAAAATCATCAGCGCCGTGCGGCGGGCCGCCGGCAGCACGTTACTATATTACCCGATTCTTTGCCTCTTTGCAAGGCGGGCAAAGAATGGTATACTACATTTAATATTCTTTCCCAGAGAGAAAAAGAGGTGCTTTGATGAAAAAACTGCTGTGTACCCTGGCGGCGCTGGCTCTGTGCCTGGCCCTGGCCGCGCCGGCCCTGGCCGACGACGCCGGCTACCGGGTGGACAAGATGGACGTGCAGACCCAGTTGCATGAGAACAATGTGATGAGCGTGACCGAGACCATCACCGTCACCTTTGACGAGCCGCGGCACGGCATCGTGCGGGTGTTGCCCGAAAAGTTGACCATGCTGCGCGAGGTGAACGGCGAGGAGCGCACCATGTATTACCGCGCCAAGGTGGGCAACGTGACCGCCACCGGCGCGCCCGCCAAGCTGAGCAGCGAAAACGGCAGCCGGGCCATCCGCCTGGGCAGCGAGGATGAATGGGTGACCAGCGCCCAGTACGTGCTGGAATACGATTACGATATGGGCGACGACCGCATCCCCGCATACGACCAGCTGTTCTACAGCCTGAACGGCCCGGACTGGGACGCGGAGATCGAAGAGCTGACCTTTTCCATCGGCTTCGACAAGCCCCTGCCCGCCGAGGGACTGGAGACCATGACCGTGCTGGGCGGCGCCTGGGGCGCCACGGCCGACCGCGTGGGCATAGAGTGGACGGCGGATGAAAACGGCGTGCGCGGCGCCACCACGCGGCCCCTGCACCCCGGCGAGGGCGTGAGCGTGTACGCCAAGCTGCCCGCGGGATATTTTGTGGGCGCGCGCCTGCCCGTGACCTGGCCCTTCTGGGTGTTCGGGGGCCTGGCGGCGGCGTTGTGCCTGTATATTCTGGCGCGGGCCTTTGCCACGCAGCAGCCCAAGGCCGCCCCCGGCTTTGTGACGGCGCCGCCGGACGGCATCTCGCCGGCGGAGGTGGGGTATATCATCGACGGCTCGGCCGACGATTCAGACCTGGTGTCCCTGATCCTGCAATTCGCCCAGCAGGGGCTGGTGACGTTGGAAAACGTGCCCGACGAAAAGGGCGATATCCTGGTGCTGCACAAAAAGGGCGAGCTGCCCGCCGCGGCGCCGGATTACCAGCGCACCTTCTGGCAGGGGCTGTTCCCCCTCCCCGACAGCGCGGTGTGCGATATGGGCGAGTGGAAACCGGAATTTTTCGAGACCATGCAGCAGGCCAAGCAGCAATTGGCCGCCACCTTTCAGGGCGGGCGCCAGCTGGACCGCAAAGGCACGGCGGCACAGGCCATCCTGCTGCCGCTGGCCGTGTGCGCGCTGTACCTGGTGGCCGTCCTGTTCAGCGGCGGCATGCTGGTGGGCGCGGGCATCGCCGGGGCCGTGGTGGGCGCGCTGGCCCTGCTTCTGCTGACGGTGCTGGCCTCGGTGTACGGCGAACGCCGGCTGTTTGCCAGCCGGGGCGCGTCCGTCGGCTTTGCCGCAGGCATGGCGGCGATGGTGGCCCTGGCCGGCGGCATGGGCCTTGTGTGCGCCCACAGCGCGCTGGTGCCGCCTTTGGCCGTGCTGGGGCTGGTGTGCCTGGCGGCCGCCGCCTGCCTGATGGCGCCGCGCATTGTGTACAAGACCGAATACGGCGCCCAGGTGACCGGCGAGCTGCTGGCGCTGCGCCGGTATATGGCCGAGGAGGCGCCTGCTTCCGCCGAGGAGGCCGGGACCTTCTACGCGCTGCTGCCCTACGCCTATGTGTTCGGCCTGGCCGAGCATTGGGCCAAACGGTTCGAGGCCATGACCCTGGGCGCGCCGGCCTGGTGGAACGGCGCGCCCGGCGAGGACATGCTGTTCACCCCTTACTGGATGTGCGGGGCCATGTGCCACGGGTTCAGCCGATCCATGCATTCGCTGGCTGAAACTTACACCTCCACCCAGTCCTCAAGCACCGGCGGCGTCAGCAGCGGCGGGTTCGCCGGCGGAGGCTTCGGCGGCGGAGGCGGGCACGCCTGGTAAGCGCAACAGAAAAACAGGCCCGGAGAAAAAATTCTCCGGGCCTGTTTTTTTGCCAAAAGGCTTGCTTGTGACGCCGCGTCATGAAGTATGATAGAGGGGAGGTGATGAAAATGGCAGAACGGACGATCCCCCCGGGCTATATGACCGTGGGCGAGGTGGCGAAAAAGATGGGCGTCACCGTGCGCACCCTGCAGTATTACGACCGGGAGGGCCTGCTGTCCCCCTCGGCGGAGAGCGAGGGCGGGCGCAGGCTGTACGCGGATAAAGACGTGATCAAACTGCATCAGATCTTGTCCCTGAAACACCTGGGGTTTTCCCTGGACGACATCAAGAACCGCCTGACGGCCCTGGACACGCCCGCGCAGGTGGCACAGGCCCTGGCGCAGCAGGCCGCCGAGATCCGGGGCAAGATGGACGCCCTGGCCGAGTCCCTGCGGGAGCTGGAGATGCTGCGGGCGGAAGTGCTGCAGATGCAGACGGTCAATTTTAAAAAGTACGCGGACATCATCGTCAACCTGCAGATGAAAAACGATTTTTACTGGCTGATCAAACATTTCGACGACCAGACCCTGGAGCACATCCGCGGCCGCTTTGACAAGGAGAGCGGCCTGGCCTTCCTGGCGCGGTTCAACGGCCTGTGCGGCGAGGTGCTGGGGCTGCAGCAGGCCGGCGTGCCGCCCCAAAGCGAGGCGGGCCAGGCGGCGGCCAAACGGTTTTGGGACATGATCCTGGAGTTTACCGGCGGCGATATGAGCATGCTGCCCGCTTTGATGGAGGCCGGACAGTTCGGCGGCGGGGACGCGGGCGCGGGCCGGGAATGGAAGCAGACGCAGGCGCTGGTCAACGCCTATATCGGGCCGGCCCTCAGCGCCTATTTCGACGAGCTGGGCATCGACCCCTTTGAGGAGGGACGCCCATGAGCGGGGCCATTGAAGTAAACGGGCTGCTGAAAAGCTATGGCGCGCACAGGGTGCTGCACGGGCTGACCTTCAAGGTGGAACGGGGCGAGATCTTCGCCCTGCTGGGGGTGAACGGCGCGGGCAAGACCACGGCCCTGGAGTGCATCGAGGGGCTGCGCCGGCACGAGGGCGGCGCCGTGGCCGTGCACGGTAAAATGGGCATCCAGCTGCAGTCCGCCTCCCTGCCGTCCCACATCAAATGCGCGGAGGCCGTGCGCCTGTTCGCCAAATGGAACCGGGCGAACATCGACGGGGAGATGCTCGCGGCCCTGGGGATCGACCAATTGGCGGGCAAACAGTATGGCGCGCTGTCCACCGGGCAGAAACGTCGCCTGCACCTGGCCCTGGCCCTCATCGGCGGCCCGGAGATCTTGTTTTTGGATGAGCCCACCGCGGGCCTGGACGTGGAGGGCAGGCTGTCGCTGCACGCGCAGATCCGCCGGCTGAAAGCCCTGGGGAAAACCATCGTCCTGGCCAGCCACGACATGGCGGAGGTGGAGGAGCTGTGCGACCGCATCGCCATTTTGAACCAGGGGCAGATCGCCTTTTTGGGCACCGTGGAGGAGCTGGGCGCCAAGATGGGCAAGCATTACACCCTGCGCGTCACCACGGCAGAGGGCGTAGAACAGCTGGTGACGGACGACGTGGGGGATACCCTGCTGACGCTGCTGGAAAGCTGCAAGCGCCGCGGCGTGGCCGTGCTGGACATCAAGATCGACCGCGGCTCGCTGGAGCAGCATTTTATGGAGATCGCAAAGGGGGCCGGCGTATGAGCGCGTTTTTCTATGGGGTCTTTTTACAGTGGCGGCTGGATATCCGCAGCAAGGCGCTGCTGATCACCTGCTACGTGGTGCCCCTTTTGTTTTTTGCCGTCATGGGCGGCATTTTTACCGCCGTGAACCCCGCGGCCAAAGACACGCTGACCCAGTCCATGACGGTGATGGGCGTGTCCATGGGCGCGCTGATCGGCCTGCCGCCCTCCCTGGTGGAGGTGTACCAAAGCGACATCAAGAAGATGTACCAGGCCAACGGCGTGCCGCTGTACCTGGGGCTGGCCTCCATGTTTTTGTCCGCGTTCGTCCATTTGCTGCTGATGTCCGGCATCATTTATATCGCGGCCCCCCTGGCCTTTGGCGCCGCGGCGCCGGCCCAACCTCTGCGGTATTTTGCCGCGCTGGCGCTTTTCATCGCCGCGTCCCTGGGCATCGGCAGCGCGCTGGGGCTGGCGGTGAAAAAGCAGGCGAAGCTCACCATGATCTCCCAGCTGTTCTTCCTGCCGTCCATCATGCTGGCGGGCATCATGTGCCCGGCCGACCTGCTGCCCCGGGCTTTCGCCGCCGCGGGCAAGCTGCTGCCCGCGGCCTGGGGCTACCTGGCCATGGCGGACGGCGGCCTGCGCCCGGGCAACCTGTGGCCCCTGGCGGCCGTTCTGGCGGCCGCGGCCCTGCTGTGCGGGGCGCTGCTGAAGCGGATGCAGGCGGAATGAACCGCCCTTTTCTGTGCAAAAGCCCCGTCAACGGCCTGTTGACGGGGCTTTGTTCTTTTAAGCGATGGTGTCGTGGAAGGTGCGGCTGATGACCTCCAGCTGCTGTTCGCGGGACAGGCGGTTGAAGTTGACCGCATAGCCGGACACGCGCACGGTCAGGGTGGGGTATTTTTCCGGATGGGCCATGGCGTCCTCCAGGGTCGAGCGGTCCAGCACATTGACGTTGAGGTGATGGGCTCCCTGGGCGAAATAGCCGTCCAGGATGGCCGTCAGGTTGTGCACGCGCTGCACCTCGTTCACGCCCAGGGCGCGGGGCACGATGGAGAAGGTGTTGGACACGCCGTCCTGGCACACGTCCCGGTAGGGGATCTTGGCCCCGGAGTTCTGCGAGGCCAGGGCGCGGGTCTCGTCCCGGCCGTGCATGGGGTTGGCGCCCGGCGCCAGGGGCTGGCCCAGCTTGCGGCCGTCGGGCGTGGTGCCCGTCTTTTTGCCGTACATCACGTTGCTGGTGATGGTGAGGGCGCTGAGGGTGTGCTTGGCGTCCCGGTACAGGGGGTGCTTTTTCAATTCCGCCGAGAGCTTGCGGGCGATGTACACCGCCTCGTCGTCAGCCCGGTCGTCGTCGTTGCCGTATTTGGGGAAATCGCCCTCGGTGATGAAATCCACGGCGATGCCCTGCTCGTTGCGCACCGGGCGGACCTTGGCGTAGCGGATGGCGGAAAGGCTGTCGGCCGCCACGGACAGGCCCGCCATGCCGAAGGCCATCAGCCGCTCCACCTGGGTGTCGTGCAGGGCCATCTGGCTGGCCTCGTAGGCGTATTTGTCGTGCATATAGTGGATGATGTTCATGGTGTCGGCGTACAGGCCGGCCACGTAGGTGAGCACCTTGTCGTAATTGGCGCGCACCTCCTCATAGTCCAGCACGTCGCCGGTGAGGGGCTGGATGCCCGGCACCACCGGTTCCCCTTTCAGCTCGTCCACACCGCCGTTGATGGCGTACAACAGGCTTTTGGCCACGTTGCAGCGGGCGCCGAAGAACTGCATCTGCTTGCCGATGGCCATGGCGGACACACAGCAGGCGATGCCGTAATCGTCGCCGTAGATGGGGCGCATGATATCGTCGTTTTCGTACTGGATGGAGTCCGTGCGGATGGACACCTTGGCGCAGTAAGCCTTGAAGGGGGTGGGCAGGCGCCCGCTCCACAGCACGGTGAGGTTGGGCTCGGGCGCGGTGCCCAGGTTGGTGAGCGTGTGCAGGTAGCGGAAGGAGTTCTTCGTCACCAGCGTGCGGCCGTTTTCGCCCATGCCGCCGATGGATTCGGTGACCCAGGTGGGGTCGCCGCCGAACAGCTCGTTGTACTCCGGCGTGCGCAGATGGCGCACCAGGCGCAGCTTGATGATGAACTGGTCGATCAGCTCCTGGGCGCCGGCCTCGTCCAGCAGGCCGCTGTCCAGGTCCCGCTGGATGTACACGTCCAGGAAGGTGGAGGTGCGGCCCAGGGAGGTGGCGGCGCCGTTGTTCTCCTTGATGCCGGCCAGGTAGGCCATGTACACGGCCTGGACGGCCTCGCGGGCGTTTTTCGCCGGGCGGGACAGGTCCACGCCGTAGCGGGCGGCCATGGATTTGATGGCCGCCAGGGCGCGGATCTGCTCGCTCACTTCCTCGCGCAGGCGGATGCGCGCCTCATCCATGGGGCCGTCCAGGGCGTCCAGGTCGGCCTTTTTCTGCGCCGTCAGCCAGTCGATGCCGTACAGGGCCACGCGGCGGTAATCGCCGATGATGCGGCCGCGGCCGTAGGCGTCGGGCAGGCCCGTCAGCAGGCCCGCGTGGCGGGCGGTGCGCACGCGCTTGGGGTAGGCGTCGAACACGCCCTGGTTGTGGGTTTTGCGGTACTCGGTGAAATGGCGCTTAATTTCCGTGTCCAGCTAGTAGCCGTATTACTGCAGCGATCATTCTGCCATACGGGTGCCGCCATACAGGTTGACGATGCGCTTTAAGGGCGCGTCCGTCTGCAGGCCCACGATGACCTCATTCTCTTTGTCGATGTACCCGGGCGCGAAGTTGTCGATGCCGGAGACGCGGTGGGTCTCCACGTCCAGCACGCCGCCCTTGGCCTGCTCGTCGGCCAGCAGGCCCTCACATTCCTGCCAAACAGCCTTGGTGCGGGCCGTGGGCGGGGCCAGGAAGGCCTCGTCGCCCGTGTAAGGGGTGTAATTCTTCTGGATAAAGCAGCGCACGTCCACCCCGCGCTGCCAGTCGCCCGGCTTAAAACCTTCCCACTCCGGAAATTGCATCATCTCTCGCTCCTCCTTATTCTTCATCGGGAAAAAATCGTGTTTGCAGCGCGGCGCAGCGCACCGCGTCCATGGGCGGCGTGCCCGCCAGGGGGTACGGGATGCCCAGCGCCTCGTACTTGTGCACGCCCAGGGTGTGGTAGGCCAGCAGCTCCACCTTCTGCACGCCCGGCAGGCCGCGCACATAGTCTGCCAGGGCCGCCAGGTGCTCCTCCCCGTCCGTGAGGCCGGGCACCACCACGTGGCGCACCCACAGCGGCGTGCCCGCCTTGGCCGCGGCGGCCAAAAAGCGCCGGGTCTCGTCCATGGCGGCGCCCGTCACCTGCCGGTAGCCCGCCGGGCTGTGATGCTTCACGTCGTACAGCACAAGGTCCGTATGCCGCAGGATCGCCTCGTAATCGCCCAGGCCCGCGCCGGCCGTGTCGATGCAGGTGTGGATGCCCTGTTCTTTGCACAGGCGCAGGGCCTGGGCCAGGAAATCCGGCTGCAGCAGCGGCTCGCCGCCGGAGAAGGTGACGCCGCCCCCGGCGCCGTAATAAGGCTTGTAGCGCGCAAGGCGGCGCACCAGTTCCTCCGCTTCGGTGGGCGTTCCCCCGCCGCGGGCCCAGGTGTCCGGGTTGTGGCAGTAGCGGCAGCGCAGGGCGCAGCCCTGCAAAAACACCACCGTGCGCACGCCGGGGCCGTCCACGGTGCCCATGCTTTCGATGGAATGGATCAAACCGGTCAAGGGCGATCCTCCTTTCTCCTTCCGGACGGCAACGGGCCAAAAATCGCCTGCGGCTGTTTTTTCGGCCATGCGGCCAGAGAGATCAGCTTTTTATTGCAGAGCAATAAAAAAAGACCGTCCGGGACCTTTCGGCGCCCAGACGGTCGGCATTTTTCTTACCCACCATACTCCCTGTGGTTTCTCTCCACTTCCGTCAGTCATATGGCTCGTTCTCTTTATATCACATTGAGGGGATGCTGTCAAGCAAAAACAAGATATTGTGGTGTTTTACCCAAAATACCACAATCAGAAGCGTTCCCATGTCTCCTTTTTGAACAACAGCAGCAGGGGAAAAAGTTCGAGGCGCCCGGCCAGCATATCAAAAATCAGCACCAGCTTGGCCTCGCAGGAGAAGATGGAAAAATTCTGCGTGGGGCCCACCATCTCCAGGCCCGGGCCGATGTTGTTCAGCGTGGCCACCACGGCGGTGAAGTTGGTGGTAAAGTCGTGGTCGTCAAAGGCGATCAGCAGCGTGGAGATGGCCAGGATCAGCACATAGGCGATCATGAACACGTTGATGGCGCGCACCACGTCGTGGGGGACGGGCTTGCCGTCCATGGAGACGCGCCGCACGCCACGGGGGTGCAGATACTGGTGCAGCTCTTTGCCGATGGTTTTGAACAAAATGATCAGGCGCGATACCTTGATGCCGCCGCCCGTGCTGCCCGCGCAGGCCCCCACGAACATCAGCATCACCAAAATGGTTTTGGAGGCCGAGGGCCAGACGTTGAAGTCCGTGGTGGAAAAGCCGGTGGTGGTGATGATGGACCCCACCTGGAAAGCCGCCTGCTGGAAGGAGTGGGACAGGCTTTGGTACAGCGGGCGGATGTTCAGCGTGAGGATCACGGAGGTGGCGGCGATGATGGCCACGTAGCCGCGCACTTCCTCCATGGCCAGGGCGCGGGACAATTTGCGCATGAGCAAAAAGAAGTAAAAGTTGAAGTTGACGCCGAACAGGATCATGAACACCGTGACCACCGACTGCAGATACACGGAATAGCCGGCGATGCTGTCGTTCTTGATGCCGAAGCCGCCGGTGCCCGCCGTGCCGAAGGAGGTGGTGAGCGCGTCGAACAGCGACATGCCGCCGGCCAGCAGAAGCCCCACCTCCAGCAGGGTGAGGCTCAGATAAATACCGTATAAAATTTTCGCCGTGGACCGCACCTTGGGCACCAGGCGCTCCACCTGGGGGCCGGGGCTCTCGGCTTTCATCAGGTTGATGTGGGAACCGCCGGTAAGCGGCAGCAGCGTGAGCAAAAACACCAGCACGCCCATGCCGCCGATCCAGTGGGTGAAGCTGCGCCAAAACAGGACGCAGTGGGACAGGACTTCCACGTCGGCCAGGATGCTGGCGCCGGTGGTGGTGAAGCCGGACACGGTCTCGAACAGGGCGTCCACCGGATGGCTGATGGACCCGGTGAGCAAGAAGGGCACCGCGCCGATGACGCTGAGCGCCACCCACCCCAGGGCCGTGGTGACAAACCCCTCTTTTAAATAAAACACACGGTTTTGCGGCTTTTTGTGGGACAGCAAAAAGGCCAGGGCCAGGCAGCCGGCCGCGGTTGCCACAAAGGCCCAGCCCTCCCCCTCGCCGTACACTGCGGCCACCACCACCGGCAGCACCAGCAGCAGCCCCTCGCAGCCGATGATCCAGCCGATCAGGTAAGATACCATGGAGCGGTTCATGCAAGTTCCTCCGTCACTCTTCCAAAATATCGCACAGGTCGTGCAGGCCCTGATGCAGGGTGACGACGATGACCGTGTCGCCCACGCGGATGCTGTGGTGGCCCCGGGGGATGAAGATCTTGTCCCCCCGGGTGATACAGCACACCAGCAGGTTCTTTTTCAGCGGAAGCTTCTGCAGCGGCACGCCCGTGACGGGGGATTCCTCCTGCACCGTGAACTCCAGCGCCTCGACGCGGTCGTCCAGAATGCGGTAAAGGGTCTTCAGGTTATTGCCGGCCTCGTTCTGCAGGGCCCGCACATATTGCAGGATGAAGTCACAGGTCATATATTTGGGGTAGATGACGCTGCCCAGCTCCAGCCCGTCGATGATATCATCGAACTCCAGCCGGTTCACCTTGGTGACGAGCTTCGCCTTGCTGTGCTTTTTGGCGAACAGCGTCAGCAGCACGTTTTCCTCGTCCATATTGGTAAGCGCCACAAAGGCGTCGGCCATGGGCAGGCCCTCTTCCAGCAGCAGGCGGCGGTCGGTGCCGTCGCCCTGGATCACCGTGGCCCCGGGCAGCAGCTCGTTCAGCTGGGCGCAGAGGGCCGCGTTCAGCTCCACGATGCGCACGCGGATGCCCGCGGCCAGCAGGCGCATGGCCAGATACACGCCGATGGTGCCGCCCCCCACGATGAAGGCGTTTTTCACCGGCTGGGTGGGCAGGCCGATCTTTTTGAAGAAATCCGCGCCGCTGTCGGGGGAGGCGATAAAGGATACCACGTCCCCGCTGGCCAGGCGGAAATCGCCGCCGGGAATGGTGACGCTGCCGTCCCGCTCCACCGCGCACATCAGGATATCGCACTTCATGCGGCCGGGGATGTCCCGCACGGGCACGCCGTCCAGGTTATGCCCGGGGGCCAGGCAGAATTTGATCAGCCGCACGCGGCCGTCGGCAAAGGTGTCGATATTGGTGGCCGCGGGAAAGCACAGCAGATGCGAAATCTCCACGGCGGCGGCCAATTCGGGGTTGATGATAGTAGAAATGCCCAGCTGGGCCTTGATGAAGTCCAGCTCATGGCTGTAAGCCGGGTTGCGCACCCGGGCGATGGCGTGGCAGTGGCCGGCCTTTTTGGCGAACATGCAGCACAGCAGGTTCAGCTCGTCCAGGCCGGTGACGGCGATCAGCAAGTCCGCGTCCTGCATGCCTGCCTCGGTGAGCACGCCGATGGACGAGCCGTTGCCCACCAGGCCCATCACGTCCAGCTCCTCCGTCCCCTCGGCGATCTTTTCCGCACTGGTGTCGATGACGGTGACGCTGTGTTCCTCCTCGCTGAGCTGGCGCGCCAGCGCCAGGCCCACCTTGCCGCAGCCCACGATGATGATCTCCATAACCTTCTCTTCCTCATTTCACAGGCGCCGCCCCGGCGGCGTCTTAACACAATCTTCATGCAGGGAACAACCTGATTATAGCACTTTTCCGCAAAAGGGGAAGGGGCAATTGGGGAAAACATGGGGCACACCTGCAAAATGGGCATAAAAACAGCGGCCCAAGGCGCGTTGGCGCAAGGGGCCGCTGTTGGTTGCGGGGCGAAGTGAATAAGATCGGGTATCTTTACACCGTGACCACCCAGTTATGGTCGTCCGGCAGGCGGCCGTACTGGATGCCCGTCAGCGTGTCGTACAGCTTCTGGGTGACCGGGCCGATGGCGTTGCCGTTGATGGACACCGTGTCCCCCCCGTAGCAAAGCTGGCCCACCGGGCTGATGACGGCGGCCGTGCCCGTGCCGAACACCTCTTCCAGCCGGCCGCTGTGGGCGGCCTCCATCAGCTCGCCGATGGACAGGCGCGTCTCGTCGTCCACCCTGAAGCCCCAGCCGCGCAGCAGCTCGATGCAGCTCATGCGGGTGACGCCGGGCAGCACCGTGCCGTTGCAGGGCGCCGTGCGCACCACGCCGTCAATTTTGAAGAAGCAGTTCATGCTGCCCACTTCCTCCACATATTTGCGCTCGACGCCGTCCAGCCACAGCACCTGGCTGCAGCCCAGGGCGTGGGCCTTTTCCTGGCCGGCCAGCGCGGCGGCGTAATTGCCGCCGCATTTGACGAAGCCCGTCAGCCCGGGGGCCGCGCGGATGTACTCGTCCTCCACGTAGATCTTCACCGGGGCCAGGCCGCTCTCGTAATACGCGCCGGAGGGCGAGGCGATGACGAGGAACTGGTAGCTGGCGCTGGCCTTGACGCCCAGCTGCGCCTCGGTGCCGATGCAGAACGGGCGCAGGTACAGGCTGGTGTCCGGGGCCGAGGGCACCCAATCCCGGTCTATGCTGACCAGCGTTTTGACGGCCTGCACAAAATCCTCCACCGGCACCTCGGGGATGCACATGCGGCGGTTGGTGCTCTGGAACCGCTCGGCGTTCTTCTCCGGGCGGAACAGGGTGACGCGGCCGTCATCCGTGCGGTAGGCCTTCATGCCCTCGAAGCTCTCCTGGGCATAGTGCAACACGGTAGCCGCCGGGTCCAGGCTGAGGGGATGGTAGGGCTCGATGCGCGCGTCGTGCCAGCCCTGTCCCTCGGTGTAGTCCATCAGGAACATGTGGTCGGTGTAGCGCGTGCCGAAGCCCAGGTTGCCCTCGTCGGGCTTCTGTTTCGGCGTTTGAGTAAGGGTGATCTTGATCTCCATGGTTTGCCTCCTTGTCGTCTCAGGCCATGGCGCGGCCCGCTTTGTCGCAGTCCACAATGGCCTGGATCAGTTTTTCCTTGTTCATGGGATAGGGCGTGCAGGTCCACTCGGTAACGGTGGACGCCTTGTCCGCCAGGGCGGGCAGGTCGGCCAGGGACAGGCCCGCCCCGGCCATGGTGACGGGCAGGCCGATGCTCTTGTTGAAGGCCATCAGGCGGGCGCGCTCTTTCAGCTGGCCGTCGTAGGTCAGCAGCACCAGCACGCCGAAAGCCACCACCTCGCCGTGGCGGTGGCCGCGCACACAGGCCGGCACCACCGTGGAGCCATTGTATACCGCATGGGCGATGCTGCTGTTATAATAGTACTCTGTCTCGTGGGTGGTCATATTGGACACAAGGCCCGTACTGATGATGATGTCCAGCGCCACCTCCTGCAAAGCCCGGGAGGGGACGCCGGCGCGGCAGTCGGCCAATGCCTGCGCGCCGAACTCCACCAGGGGCTTTGTGCAGCAGCCGGCCAGCGCCTGGCCCATCAGGGGCGTGTGGGGCAGGTCCAGCCCGCGGGTGGCCAGCTTCACCTCGCACTCCTTGCTGAGGGCGTCGCCGATGCCGGCCCACAAAAATTCCTCCGGCGCCCCGGCGATGATGCCGGTATGGATAAAGGTGTGCACGGGCGGGGTTTTGGGGTAATAGTAGCCGTGCAGGGAATCGTCCGGGTTGTACACCACGCTGATGGCCGTGCAGCCTGCGCAGTTGGAGGCGATGGTGGGAAAGCTGAACACCGGTTTGCCCAGATGGTCGGCAAAGACCTTGCAGGTGTCCACGGCGCGTCCGCCGCCCACGGCGAACACCAAATCGGCCGCGCGCACGCGGGGGTCGGCCTCCAGGCGGGCGATGTTCTCGGTGTTGCAGTTGCCTCCGTACCAGATGAAATCGGTGATGGTTACGTCCGAGCCGGCCACGCCGGCCAGCATGGCCTCTTTGGCCTTTTCCAGGGCGGTTTTTCCGCCCACGGCCACGGCGGTCTTGCCCAGGCGGCCGGCCGCGGCGGGAATGTCTTTGTAACAGTCGGGGCCCACGGAATAGCTGGGCAGGCACAGGGTGTAATTCATTGTCATGTTTGTTTCTCCTTATCCAATCCAATCAATTTGCGAAAGCGCCCGGGCCGAAAACGCAAAAGGCTTTCCGCCCGCGGGAACCAATTCCCGAGAGACGAAAAGCCTTGTACTTCGCGCGATACCACTCTCGTTCGCCTTGCCCTGCGGCAAAGCGCACTCAACGGGCAAGAGCCGTCGCGGCCCTGTGCCCTGCCGCCGTAACGGGCGGCTTCCGTACCGGCCTACTGCCCCTGCGGGGTTGGGCCGGTCCACTCCAAGGCCAGTTCGGGCGCCCTTTGCCGCTGCCTCGCACCTGCCGGCAGTTCTCTGTGCGCTGGGGGCGCCGTACTCTTCCTCATCCACGTGTTTTTTGATTCGATTGTTGTTTCGTACTTTATCACGCTAAGGCGGCTTTGTCAAGAATCTCGGAGGATTTTTTCAATTATTTCAAAAAATCGGGATGCATGCGCGCTCAACTCGTTTGGCTCTGGGCTTCGGGGGCTGGGGCCGCTTTACGGGTGGGCACGGGCAGGCGGCCCGCGGCAAACAGGTTGGCCACCACCGGGCCCACCACCTGATGCACCACCGTGGCGACGGCACAGGGCAGGATGGCCATGGTGCCCGCGAAAGCCGTATTGGCCAGGGTGCAGGACAGGCCGCTGTTCTGCAGGCCCACCTCCAGGCTGAGGGCGCGCACTTTGGCTTCATCCATGCCCGTGAACACGCCGATCAGCCAGCCGGCCGCCAGGCCCAGCGCGTGGTGCGCCAGCACCGCCAGTGTGGTGAGGGCCACCAGGGCCAGGCCGTTCTGGGTGAAGCGGCTTTGGTTGGGGGCCACACACAAAGCCAGCACCCACATGATGCACAGGGTGGACACCAGCACCAGCACCTTTTTGTACTTTTCCACGCGCTGGCCCGCCAGCGCGTGCAGGCCCAGGCCCAACAGGATGGGCAGCAGCACCACCAGCACGATACTGAACACCATGTTCCAAAAATCCACCTGGATCCACTGCCCGGCCAAAAGCAGCGTCAGGGAAGGGGTAAGCAGCGGCGCCAGCAGCGTGGTGCACATGGTGAGGGTGACGCTGAGGGCCACGTCGCCTTTGGCCAAAAACGTCATCACGTTGCTGGCCGTGCCGCCGGGCACACAGCCCAGCAGCACCAGGCCCACGGCTATCTCGGCCCGCAGCCGCGGGTCGCCCACGCCGGTGAGCTGCAGCAGCTGGGCGCACAGCCAGCCAAAGCCGGCCATGCATACGTATTGGGCGGCCACGCCTGTAAACACGTCCCGCGGGCGCTTGAGGATCAGCAGGAAATCTTCGGGCTTCAGCGTCATGCCCATACCCAGCATGATGACGCCCAGCAGGATGTTCACCAGGCTCATGGCGGGAAAATGTGCGCCCAGGAAGGGCACGCCGGACAGGTCCACGCTGACGCTGCCCGCCATGGCCGCGATGGGCGCGGGAAAGGCCAGGGCCAATACGGCCACGGCCAGGCACAACACGGCCAGATTGCGGTTCAGGCTGTCTGCAAAACGGTTTACTCTGTTCAGCATAAAGGTTCCTCCTTCTTTTACCATCCCAAGCAAAACGCACGCACTTTTGAAACAAAAAAAGCGCCCCGAAAGCCTCTCGGCTTTCGGGGCGCGCATTTGATACGCGTGGTACCACCCGACTTCAGGATAGCCAAAAACTATCCCACTCTCACTGGATCCAACAATCCGCTCTCCTGTAACGTGAAGAACACGGCGACGCTTAATGGCCCGGAGGCGTTCAGCGCGCGGCTCGGGAGTGATTCGCATCTGTCCGCCGTCCCTGCAATGCTTCCACCGTCCATTGCTCGCTGAGAGTTCGTGGCGAACCGCTTGTCTCCGTTGGCGCCTTTCGTCTTGTTTGGTGATTGATTAGTGCTTAGGATATCATAAATGGGCGCGGATTGCAAGGGGGAATTTTAAAATTTTTAATTTCTTTGTCTTTTCACAAAAGACAATTCAAGGCAATGCCCCCTCCTGCTCCAGCAGCCGGCACAGGGGCCCATAATAGTGATAGGCAAAGCGCAGGCCCTCCCCGCCGAATCGGCCTTGCAGCGCCTCCCAGGAGGCGTGCAGGGCGTCCAGGCCCTCGCCCCAGTAAGTTTGCTCCTCCGTCAGGTCGTGCCGGCCCGGCGCGGCCAGCTCCATGATGCAGACGACTTCGCGCCCGTATCGGCGGGCCAGGGCCCATTCCTCCTCCATGGCGGCCGCCTCGTCCGACCGGCCGTAATTCATCAGGGCTACGGCGTCGCAGCCCTTGGCGATCATCTGTTCCAAAATATCCTTGTCCACCGCATCCAGCCAGCGGGGCAGGCAGGCGATCAGCGAAAGGCCGTTTTCCTCGGCGCAGGCGCGGGCGCTGACAAGGGCGCCGCACCAGCGGCGCATCACGTCGGCCTTATCCTCGTCCCAGGCGTCGGTGAGGTAGGGCTCGGCGTCCACCAGCACGCCGGACAGGCGCTCTTTTTTGCCCGCCGCCCGGTTGTAGGCCGCGGCCTCCTCAATGGAAGCGCACAGCGCGGCGCCGTCCTCCTCCAGGCCCCACTCGGGCCGGCCGACGCACAGGTAGGTCTCCGCCCCCGCCTGGCGCAGGCGTCCCACCAGGGCGCGGGGCGCGCCGACGGCCAACTCCTCCGAAGAGAAGGCCTGGTACACCTGCCCGATGCCCAGCTGCCGCACCACGGCGGCCATCCGGTCCAGCTGGGGCCCCTCCTCCACCGCGCTCCAGCTGAACAGGCCGGGGCCGCGGGGCCGCGTCTGCCCGCCGCAGCCCGCCAGGGCGCACAGGGCCGCCAGCAGCGCCGCGCATACGGCGCGCCGGGCTTTTCTCCCCGCCATATCCCCGCCCCCTTTCTTTGGCTTTAGTATAGCAATTCGCCGTCGAAATGGCAAACAGTTCCGTTGTAAAACGGATTCCCTCTTGACAAAACAATATTTTTGCCCTTATGATGGACTTGGACAGTTCATTGCGCATATTATAAAAAGATAAAAAGGCAAATCCGCCGAAAGGCGGAGGCGCAAAGCTCAGTGTCTAACGCAAGGATGCTTGTTATGATCGACTGGCTGCGATTTCCTCCGTGGGAAGTTGCAGCCTTTTCATTTTTAAAGGGGGCGACGCCTTGAACGACGTGCTGCGCCAGGAAAAAAAGCTGCTGGTGACGCGCCAGGAGATGGGCCTTTTTGCCGGCAAACTGGCAAAAGTGCTGCGCGCGGACCCGCACAACGGCCCGGCGGGATATGCCATCCGCTCGCTGTATTTCGACACGCTGGATGACGGGGACTTTTGGGAAAAGATAGACGGCGTGGAGGTTCGGCGCAAGCTCCGCCTGCGGTGCTACGGCCCGGGGGACGGCACGGCCAAACTGGAGCTCAAGCAAAAGCAGGGCGAATACCAGCGCAAGCGCTCGCTGCCGGTGTGCGGCGCCGACGCCGAGGCCCTGTGGCGGGGGGACTACCGCCCGCTGCTGGGCCTCGGCGACCCCTTTGCCGCCGAGTGTTACAGCCTTTTGTGCGCCGGCTGTTACCGGCCCCGGGCCTTGGTGGAATACCGCCGCCTGGCCTTTGTGGCCCGGGAAAACGAGACGCGCCTGACCTTTGACAGCGAGGTGCGCGCCACTGAGAGCTGCTTTGACCTGTTCAGCCCCGCGCTGTGCCTCTACCCGGTGCTGGACCCCTGGCAGGTGGTGCTGGAGGTCAAGTACAACGGTTTTCTGCTGGGCTACATCCAGGACCTGCTGGCCGGGGTGGACCGGCGCACCCTGTCGGTGAGCAAATACGCCCTTTCACGCAGCGCGGTCTACGGCGCGCTTTGACGCATTGATCTGAATCGAGGAGGAACGACCGTGAAAAAATATCTTTTGCAGCTTTTTGAAAGCAGCGGCGGCCTGACGCCGCAGGACATCATCCTGCGCCTGCTGGTGGCCGCGGCCGTGGGCGCGGTGATCTACATCTCCTACTGGCTCAGCCACGCGGGCAGCAACTACAGCCGAAAATTCAACGTGACGCTGGTGTCCCTGACGGTGATGACCGCCATGGTGATGACCGTCATCGGCAACAACATCGCCATGTCCCTGGGCATGGTGGGCGCCCTGTCCATCGTGCGCTTCCGCACGGCCATCAAGGATTCCCGCGACACGGCGTACATTTTCTGGACCATCATCGTGGGCATCTGCTGCGGCGCGGGCGACTATCTGGTGGCCAGCGTGGGCAGCGCGGTGGTGTTATTGGTGCTGCTGGAGCTGGGCCGCCTGCGCAACGACAACCGCCAGGTGCTGATCATCCGCGCGGGCCGCGCGGGCGAGCGCAAGATCGAGGCGCTGGTGTTCAGCCACTTCGAGCGCAAAGCCCTTCTGCGGGTGAAGAACACCACCGAGCAGAGCGTGGAATTCATCTACGAGCTGACGCGCCGCACCCTGGAGGGGGCGGAAAAGGTGCACGGCCCCGTCACCGACGCCCTGTACGCCCTGGGCGGCGTCGAATATGTGAACGTGGTGAGCCAGAACGACGAGATCACCGGCTGAAGCCGCCTTTGGGCGGCCCGCCCGCGGGAGAGGAGGCGCGCGCTTTGAAGTATAAATTGCTGGGCCTTGCGGTGTGCGCGGCGGTGATCGCGCTGAGCGTCTGGGCCGCCGGCCGGGACGCCGACGCCCCCCGCCGGTACCACCAGCATTTGCAGGCCGCCGTGCCCGCCGCCTGCGCGGATCACGGGGACGATGCCTTTTGCTCCCATCTGCCGCTGGTGTTTTTGCAGACGGAGGGCGCCGAGATCCCCGGCGTGCCCGTGCCCATCCTCGGCGGGGAAAACGGCCCCACGGATCTGGTGACCCTGGCCGCCGACGGTAGCGACACCATCAACATCGCGGTGACGGTGGTGGACAACGCGGGCGCCAACAACCATCCCGGCGACGCGCCGGCGCTGGAGACCCGCAGCCTCATCCGCGTGCGGGGCAACTCCTCGCGGTATTTCGACAAAAAAAGCTACCTGCTGCGCTTTGTGGACGGCGAGGGCGAATACCGCGACGCCGAAGTGATGGGCATGGACGCCCACCACGAATGGGCGCTGCACGGGCCCTATCTGGACAAAAGCCTGCTGCGCAATTACATGTGGTACAACATCGCCGGCGAGATCATGGACTACGCGCCCAACGTGCGCTTCTGCGAGGTGTTTTTGAACGGCGAATACCAGGGCCTTTATGTGATGACGGAGACGCTGGACAGCGGCGAGAACTGCCGCCTGAACCTTTCAAAGCCCATCGACGGTTTGAACAAGACCGGCTATCTGCTGCGGCTGGACCGGGGCAGCAGCACGGAGCTGAAAAACATCGACACCTTCACCCAATACACGCTGCGCAACCTGCAGGACCTGGACATCAAGTACCCGGGGAACAAGAACCTGACGCCGGAGCTGGCGGACGCCATCGCCCAGGAGTTTTCCGATTTTGAAAAAGCGCTGTATTCCTACGATTACGACACGGACGACTACGGCTTCTGGCACTGGGTCGACGTGGGGTCCTTTGTGGATTATTTCATCCTCAACGAGTTCACCTGCAACTACGACGCCGGCTGGCTGTCCACCTATGTATACAAGGACATCGGCGGCAAGTACAAAATGGTGATCTGGGATTTCAACTCTTCCTGCGACAATTACACCGAATCCGTGACGGACCCGTTCCGTTTTGAATTGCAGGACAACATCTGGTATTTCATGATGACAAAGGACGAATATTTTATACAGCGCGTGCTGGACCGCTATGCCCAGCTGCGCGCCACCTGTTTGAGCGACGGGTACCTGGAGCAGTACATCGACGAAACTTTGGCCTACCTGGGCCCGGCGGTGGAGCGCAATTTCGAAAAGTGGGGCTATACCTTCACCCAGCGGCGCATGCTCAGCCCGGATAGCCGCAACCCGGCCAGCCACGCCCAGGCGGTGGCGCAGCTCAAGTCCTTTATCAGGCAGCGCGGCGCCTGGATGGATGAAAACATCCGCGTCTTGCAGCAGTACTGCCACGAGTCGAAGGTCAAGAAATTCAACCACTGAGCCAAGACAAAAAGGAGGGCGGCCGTGAAAAAGTTCATCATCGCCGTCGCCGTGCTGGTGGTGGCCTATCTTGCCTGGGACTATGCCTATTACACCCTGGGCGTGTATGTGTTCCCCTCCCCCCAGGCCGGCGACCCCCTGGTGTGGGCCACCACAGACAGCGATACCATCTATGTGGACAGCGGCGGCGGGCCGGAACCCTTTGTGGTGCAAGGGGTGAACCTGGGCGTGGGCCTGCCCGGCGAATGGGCCACCGATTACGCCATCGACAAGGAGACCTATCTGCGCTGGTTCCGCCAAATCCAGGACATGGGCGCCAACACCATCCGCGTGTACACCATTCTGCAAGACGATTTTTACGAGGCCTTTTACCAATACAACAAGGACAACCCCGACCCGCTGTATCTGCTGCACGGCGTGTGGGTGAACGACTATGTGCAAAACTCCCACCGGGACGCCTACGACGACGAGTTCCTTGGCACCTTTCTGGAGGATTGCCGCACCCTGGTGGACCTTTTGCACGGCAACAAGAAGCTGTCCCTGGGGCGCGGCACGGGGTCGGGCAGCTACCGGCGGGACGTGAGCCCCTGGGTGCTGGGCTACATTCTGGGCGTCGAATGGGAGGATGTCACCGTGGCTTACACGGACCAAAAGTACCCGCAGCGCAATGTGTACGAGGGCGCTTATTTTTCCGCCGCCCCCGGCTCCACCCCCTTCGAGGCCATGCTGGCCCAGGTGGCCGACAAAACGGTGGAGTACGAGACGAACCGCTACGGCCAGCAGCGGCTGATCGCCTTCTCCAACTGGCCCACCACCGACCCGTTCGAATATCCGGCCACCATCGCCACCTCTTTTGACAAATGCGCCCAGGTGGACACGGAGCACATTCTGCCCAGCGCAAAATTCAAATCCGGGCGCTTCGCCTCTTACCACGTGTATCCTTATTATCCCGATTACGCCAACCTGTTGCTGGAACTGGACACGCGCCGGCAAAAGGGGCTGACGATCTACCACGCGCGCGCCCAGGCCCTGTTGAAACGCCCCGGCGCCCTGTCGCGGGAGCAGCGCATCTGGGCGGAGTGGGCCGAGAGGATCGCCGGCGATTACAAGGACCCCTCCGGCCGGTACAACACCTACTACACGTATCTGCGCGTGCTGACGAGCCATCACACCATGCCGGTGGTCATCAGCGAATTCGGCGTGTCCACCGGCCGCGGCATGGCCCAGCGCGATTTCAACACCCGCCGCAACCAGGGCCACATGTCCGAGACGCAGCAGGGCGAGGCCCTGGCCCGGTGCTGGCGGGATATCCTGGACGCGGGCTGCGCCGGCGGCTGCGTGTTCACCTGGCAGGACGAGTGGTTCAAGCGCACCTGGAACACCATGCACGCCGTGGACCTGAACAACACCCCTTACTGGAGCGATTACCAAACCAACGAGCAGTATTTCGGCCTGCTCAGCTTCGACCCCGGCAAAGAACAAAGCGTGTGCTATGTGAACGGCGATTTGTCCGAATGGGGGCCGGAGGATGTGGTCTGGGCGGAGGAGGGCGCCGCTTTGTCCATGAAATACGACGAGCGGTTCCTCTATTTCCTGATCTACCGCCAGGGCTTTGGCAAGGGCGGGCAGACGCTGTATCTGCCCATCGACACCACCCCGAAAAGCGGCAGCAACTACTGCGAAAACCACAATTTGAAATTCGAGCGCGACGCGGATTTTCTGGTGGTGATCGACGGCAAGGAGGACAGCCGCGTCCTGGTACAGGAGCGGTACGAGGTGGTGCGTGCCATGTACGGCGACGTGATTTACGGCCTGGATCCCTATATCGACCCGCCGGAAAAATATTCCCCCCGCTTCACGGGGATCGACTTGCCCCTGACGCTGCAATCCTCGCTGCCGGCGCTGGAAAACATGAACATCAACGGCGAGACCTACGAGACGGGCCTTTTGCGCTACGGCAACGCCGACCCCGCGTCGCCGGACTTCGACTCCCTGGCGGACTTCATCTTCGCCGGCGATTATATCGAGCTGAAACTGCCCTGGCAGCTGCTGAACTTTTCCAACCCCTCGGAGATGCAGATCCACGACGATTACTACGAGCACTACGGCGTGGAGAACCTGTCCATCGACAAGCTGTACGTGGGCCTGGGCACGGGCGAAACGCGCATCCCCATGGCGCCTTACACGCTGAAAGGCTGGGGCAAAACCGTCACCTGGCACGAGCGGCTGAAGCCCTCCTATTACGCCATGCAGGCCCTGTGGCGCCAGGCGGACTGACCGCGGGCCCCAACTGGCTGCGGTCTGCGCATCTCCGCCCACCGTCATCAAAATCAGTTTTTTGCCCCGCAATAAAAACACCGAGGAGGCGCGCCATGGTCCCCCTGGCTTTCAGCGTGGAAGTGCTGATCTACGCCTATATCTTTATCTGCCTGTCCATGATCCTGTTCAACGTGGCGTGCATCTATTTGTTCCGCCACCGGGACAAGCGCCAAAACGCCCTGTGCGGCCAATACGAGACCATGCTGTGCGGATGGCTGGCGGACGGCATGCCCCAGGGCGCCGCCCTGGCGCGGCTGTGCCGCCGGCTGGCCGGCGCGCAGCACCTGGCGGCTTTTGAAGAGGCGCTGGCCTGGCTGGTGCGGGAGCACCCCCAAGGGGCAACGCGCCTGCTGGCCGACAGCCTGCCCCTTTGGGAGGGCCTGATGGCCCGCTGCCTGCGCGGGGAGGAGATGAAGGCTGCCTACCTTGCCTTTGTGCTGGCCAAATACCGCGTGTGCGCCGGGCGGCCCTGCGGCGCGCTGCAGGAGGGCCTTTTCGCCCTGCTGGGGCGGAAAAACCTGTATTGCCGGGAAAACGCCCTGCGGGCCCTGTATGCCTCCGGCGACGCCGATGCCGTGGCCCGGGGCCTGCGCGCCCTGAGCCGCACCGGCCTGTTCCACCACAACAAACTGGTGACGGACGGCCTGCTGACCTTCACCGGCAGCCACGGCGCGCTGGCGCAGCTGCTGTGGGCCCAGATGGGGGAATTGAACGTGGAACTGCAGGTGGCCGTGCTGAACTATCTGCGCCTGTCCACCGGCGGCTACGGGCCGCAGATGCTGGCGCTGCTGCAGGATGAAGCGCGGGACGACGAAGTGCGCTACTGCGCCATCCGCTATCTGGGCCGCTACGCGGACACTGCGCCCCAGGGCGCGGCCGGCGCGCTGCGCGCTTTGCTGGCCGACCCCGACCCGCTGCGCTGGAATTACGCGGCCATCGCCGCCGCGGCCCTGGCCCGCTATCCCGGCCCGGCCACGGTGGCGGTGCTGAAGCAGGCGCTGCACAGCGCCAACTGGTACGTGCGCTTCAACGCCTCGCAAAGCTTGAACGACCTGCAAGTGCCCTATCTGGAGCTGGTGGATATCCTGAACGGCAGCGACCGCTATGCCCGCGAGATGATGCTGTACCGCCTCGAAGAGCGCCGCGCCCCATCCAAGGAGGTGAAGCCCACATGACAGCCACCGACGCCGTCAAGCTGTTTTACGATTATGTGGCCATTTTCTTTGTGGTCTATCTGGTGGGGTATTCCACCTTCCTGCTGCTGGCCGTGGCCGTGGGCTCGTCGGAACTGTATACCCGCCGCCGGCAGGAGAAGCTGAAAAACGCCCTGCAGGACCGCTATTATGTGCCCGTCTCCATCCTGGTGCCGGCCTACAACGAGGAGGTGACGGTGGCGGCCACGGTGCGCTCCCTGCTGTGCCTTGCCTACAACACCTACGAGATCGTGGTGGTGGACGACGGCTCCACCGACGCCACGTCGCAAAAGCTGATCGACGCCTTTTCCCTGCACCCCATCGTGCGGCCCATCCGGCGGCTCATCCCCTGCCAGCCCGAGGAATTCGTGTTCCAGGGCAGCGCCAAGGGCGGGGCCGTGTCCATCACGCTGATCCGCAAGCAGAACGGCGGCAAGGCGGACGCGCTGAACATGGGCATCAACGCCGCCCGCTTCCCCTATTTTTTGTGCATCGACGCCGATTCGGCCCTGCAGTACGACTCGCTGGAAAAGATCGTGCGCCCCGTGCTGGAGCACGCCGACGTGGTGGCCGTGGGCGGCGCGGTGCGCCCGGCCAACGACGTGACCATCAAGGACGGTCACGTGCAGCAGTACCGCCTGCCCCGCAGCCTGTTGGCCAGCATGCAGGTGCTGGAGTACGACCGCTCGTTTTTGGCCGCCCGCATCCTGTTCGATAAGCTGGGCGGCAACATCATCATCTCCGGCGCCTTCGGCCTGTTCAAAAAGGATACGGTGGTGCAGGCCGGCGGCTACGACCACGACACCCTGGGCGAGGATATGGAGTTGGTGGTGAAGCTGCACGAGTTCTGCCGTCTGCACGGCATCCCCTACCGCGTGAAATACGCTTCCGACGCCATCTGCTGGAGCCAGGCGCCCGAACACCTGCGGGACCTGCGCCAGCAGCGCCGCCGCTGGCACCTGGGGCTGTTCCAGTCCATGTCGAAGCACCGGGCCCTGTTTTTCAACCCCAAGTTCGGCACGGTCAGCTTTATCTCCTACCTGTACTTTTTGCTGTACGAGCTGCTGTCGCCCTATATCGAGGTGTTCGGCGTGGTCACCATCGCCCTGGCTTTCGCCTTCGACCTCATCAACGTGCCGTTCATGATCTTATTTTTCCTCATCTACTGCGCGTTTGGCTCCATCCTCTCGCTGACGGCCTTTTTTGCCCGCATCCAGACCATTGATTTGAGCGTGACCCCCCGGGAGGCGCTGAAGGCCGTGGCGCTGTGCTTTGTGGAGGTGGGCTTTCTGCGCTTCGTGCTGGCCTTCGTGCGGGCCACGGCCTTCATCGGCTACCGCAAAAAGAAGCTGGACTGGGGGTCCATCCAGCGCAAAAAGATGCATATCAAGTAAAAGCGCCTGTTTGTTTCGCTTTTTTCACCTTGTTTCCGCTTTGTTTTCACTGTTTTTGCAGCTTTTTTCGCTGTTTTTTCCTGGTTTGTAAGTTAACATTTGCTAACATTTTTCACTGTTTTCCCGAAAGGAGCGTGCAGCCATGAGACACAAACGGGCCCTGCTGGGCCTGGCGGCCGCGGCGCTGTGCGCGCTGCTGGCCGCGCCCGCGGCCTTCGCCGCGGACAGTGAAGTGCTGTATGTGGCGGGCAACCCGTCGCTGTACCCGGCCGAATACTACGACGCGCACAGCGGCGCCTACGAGGGCGCGCTGCCCGCGCTGCTGGAGCAGGTGGGCGAGGCGGCGGGCCTGAAATTCGTCTACATCCACCCCGGCACGGACGACCAGCGGGCGGCCCTGGCCCAGAATTTGCAGGTGGAATTGGTGTCCGGCCTGACGGCCGGCGACGAGGCCCTGGACGGGGCCGGCGTGGACGAGGGGCCGGTGATCTTCACGGTGCAGACGCAGGACGGCCCCATGGACATCCGTCTTGGCTATACGCGCTTATTGGGGCAGCAGCAGCGCGCCGCCATTGAGGCGGCCATCGCCGCCCTGCCCGCCGGGGAATTGGCCGGCCTGGCGCTGGCGGCCGGCGCCCAAGGGGGCGCGCCCGCCGCCCGCTGGCCGCTGTGGGCCCTGGGCGGCCTGGCCGCGGCGCTGGGCATTGCCTTGGCCGCGGCGGTTTTCCTCCTGCGGCGCGCCCGCCGCAGCCAGGAGGAAGACCGCATGACCGACCCGGCCACGGGTTTGGGCAACCGGCAGTATTTCGACGAGCGCTTCGCGCGGCTGGTCAACGACCAAAACCGCATTTTATACTGCGTGGTGTGCTTCACCGTCAACCTGGCGCAATTGCGGCGCTTCCAGGACGGCCGGGAGGTGGAGTTCGCCTTGCGCTATACCGCCGACGCCCTGGAGGAGGGCTGCCGGGAGGGCGATATCCTGGCGCGGGTGGGCGACGACACCTTTGCCGTGGCCCGCGTGTCCTCCGGGCCGGAGGAGCTGGCGCGCTGGCTGGAGCTGGCCATGGCGCGCCTGGACGCTTTTGCGGAAAAGCACGCCCGGGATTACCCCCTGCGGGCCTGGGCCGGCGCCTATTTCCTGCAGGAGGGGGACCGCACGCCCGGCGGGGCCCTGCTGAACGCCCAGCACGCCGCCGTCGCGGCGCTGGAACAGGACAAGGCCTATCTGATCGGGGACGAGGAATGGCTGCGCGGCGCCGCGCGTGAGCGGCAGTTCATGCATCAGACCGGGGCGGCTTTGCAAAAGCGCCAGTTCATTTTGTATCTGCACCCGGTGGTGGACCTGCACACGGACCGGGTGATCGGCGGCGAGGCGCTGATCCGCTGGCAGCACCCGGAGCGGGGCCTGCTGGCGCCCGGCCAGTTCATCGGCCTGATGGAGCGCGAGGGCACCATCGGCGAGCTGGACTACTACGTGATGGAGGCGGTGTGCGTTTACCTGGAGGAGCTGGCCGCCGCCGGGCTGGGGGACATGATCGTGTCCTGCAACCTGTCCCGCCTGACCCTGGCCGACCCGGCCTTCTGTCGGCGGGCCGCGGCCATCCTGGACGGGCACCGGGCCGTATGGCCCCGGCTGGTGCTGGAGATCACCGAGGGCACGCTGTCCCACAAGGCCGCGCAGGAGGACGAAAACATCCGCTGGCTGCTGGACCGGGGCCTGGCGCTGGCGCTGGACGATTTCGGCAGCGGGTACACCTCTTTCCAGGACCTGCACACCTATCCCATCAGCCTGCTGAAGCTGGACAAGGGGCTGTTGGACTGCGCCGTGGACGACGCGGGGCGCGGCATCGTGGAGGGGCTGATCCAGTTCGGCCACCAGTTGGGCGTGACCGTGCTGTGCGAGGGCGCCGAGCGGGAGGACCAGGTGCAGATGCTGCGCCGGATGGGCTGCGACCGCATCCAGGGCTACTTTTTCTTCCAGCCCATGCCCGCCCGCGACGCGGCCGAGCTGGTGCTGCAAAAACAGGCGACCTGACCGCAAAGCCCCGCGCCCTACAGGGCGGGGCGCTTTGGGGTGTCCCGTTGTTGCTTTCAGCGCCCCGGCGCCGATGCCTTGCCTTAACTGGGCGGCGGAGGCGGGCGAGGCGCCGGCCTCCTCCCCGTCCAGGGGGATCTCCAGCACCTTTTCCACGCCGTTTTTGCCCACCACGGACGGGATGCTGAGGGCCAGGCTCTGGAGGCCGTACTCGCCGTCCAGGGCCACGGAGACGGGCAGCACGGCCTGCTCGTCCTTGACGATGCACTCGGCGATGCGGGCCACGGCCATGGCGATGCCGTAGTAGGTGGCGCCCTTGCGCTCGATGATCTCGTAGGCGCTGTCGCGCACCTGCTCGTAAATTTTGCGGGCCGTGGCGGCGTGGTCGAAATGGCCCCGCAGCTCGCAGAAATGGTCCAGGTCGATGCCGGAGACGTTGGCGCCGCTCCACACGGCCAGCTCGGTGTCGCCGTGCTCGCCGATGATGACGGCGTGGACGCTGCGGCTGTCCACGTCCAGATGGCGGCCCAGCAGGTATTTCAGGCGGGCCGTGTCCAGCACGGTGCCCGAACCGATGACCCGGTGGGGCGCGTACCCCGTCAGGCGCACCGCCGCATAGGTGAGCACGTCCACCGGGTTCGAGACGATCAGCAGCACGCCTTCGAAATTGCGGGAGGTGATCTGGGGCAGGATATTTTTCAGGATGGATACGTTTTTGCCGATGAGGTCCAGCCGGGTCTCGCCCGGCTTTTGGTTGGCGCCGGCCGTGAGCACGATCAGCGCGCTGTCCGCGATATCGTCGTAGGTGCCCGCATAGATGTCCATGGCGGCGGTATAGGGCAGGCCGTGGCTGAGGTCCATGGCTTCGCCCTCGGCTTTGGCCGTGTTGGCGTCCAGCAGCACCAGTTCGGAAAACAGGCCGCGCTGCATCAGGCTGAAGGCGCAGGAGGCGCCCACGAAGCCGCAGCCGATGACGGCCACTTTTCGGGGGTTGATCATAGGGGTTCTCCTTTCCTGAAGGGCGGCTTTTGCCGCCTCTTCCCTATTCCCATTGTGACGCCCGGGCGCGGGATTATACGGCCCCGGGCGCAAAAAGCGCATAAGCGGAGGAAAGCCAGCAACACTAAGACTAAAACGGCCCGGCAGCGCCCGGCCGCCAAAGGAAGGAACTGTTATGTACAAACAAACTTTGATCGATACCATTGCCGCCCGCGAGGTGCTGGACTCCCGCGGGAACCCCACGGTGGAAGCCTGCGTGCGCCTGTGCTGCGGGGCCGAAGGCACGGCCTGCGCGCCCAGCGGGGCGTCCACGGGGGAATTTGAGGCACTGGAACTGCGCGACGGCGACGCGGGCCGCTTCGGCGGCAAAGGCGTGCGCAGGGCCGTGGGCCATGTGAACGGCGAGCTGTGCGCCGCCCTGCGGGGCCTGGACGCCGCCGACACGCGGAACCTGGACGCGGCCATGCTGCGGCTGGACGGCACGGCGGATAAATCGCGCCTGGGGGCCAACGCCCTGCTGGCCGTGTCCCTGGCCGCCGCCAAGACCGCGGCCGCCGCGCTGGGGCTGCCGCTGTACCGCTTCGTGGGTGGCGCGGCCGCCTGCGTGCTGCCCGTGCCCATGATGAACGTGCTGAACGGCGGCGCCCACGCGGCCAACAACCTGGACGTGCAGGAATTCATGATCCTGCCCGTGGGCGCGCCCAGCTTCCACGAGGCCGTGCGCTGGTGCGCCGAGGTGTTCGCCGCGCTGCGCGGCCTGCTGCAAGCCCGGGGCCTGGTGACGGCCGTGGGCGACGAGGGCGGCTTCGCCCCGGACCTGGAGGGCGACGAGGCGGCGCTGGAGCTGCTGCTGCAGGCCATCGAGGCCGCGGGCTACCGGCCCGGGGAGGACTTCATGCTGGCGCTGGACGCGGCGGCCAGCGAGTGGAAAAGCGGCGAGGCAGGCCGCTACAAGCTGCCCAAATCCGGCCGGAGCTATACCGCACAGGAGCTGGCGGCCCACTGGGAAGCCCTGTGCGGGAAGTATCCGGTGCGCTCCATCGAGGACGGCCTGGACGAGGAGGACTGGGACGGCTGGCAGGTGCTGACCCGCGCCCTGGGCAACAAGGTGCAGCTGGTGGGCGACGACCTGTTCGTGACCAACACCCGGCGCCTGGCCCGCGGCATCGACCTTGGCTGCGGCAACGCCCTGCTGGTAAAGCCCAATCAGATCGGCACGCTTTCCGAGACCATGGACGCCGTGCGCCTGGCCAAGAGCGCGGGGTACGGGGCCATTTTGTCCCACCGTTCGGGCGAGACGGAGGACACCACCATCGCCGACCTGGCCGTGGCGCTGAACGCCGGGCAGATCAAGACCGGCGCGCCCAGCCGCAGCGAGCGGGTGGCCAAATACAACCGCCTGATGCGCATTGAACTGGAGCTGGGCGAGGCGGCCCGCTACGGCGGGCGGGGGGTGTTCCCCGCCGCTTTAGGGTAAGGGGCGGCGGGCTTTGGGGCTGGACTGCCAAGGATGACGCCCGGGGCGGGGCTGCTGGCGGCGGCCGGGTACGCGCCTTGATTTTACGTTTATTTTTACGGTGGGTTTCTACTTTCTCAGCGTTGAGAAAGTAGCAAAGAGCGTCGGGGGCTTCCGCACCGGCTAAAAATTCATGGCATTCGAAATAAGAAGCCATGAATTTTTTTAACGCCGGTGCTCCGAGGCCCCCAAACCCCTACGGCAAACAAAGTGGCGTTCGCGGCACGCTCTCTAACAGCAAATTGGCCATACGTTCGCTCCACGTTCCGTGGGCCGCGAACGGGATTTCTAATGGGGGCGTCGCCCCCAAGCCCCCCTTTATCCTCTCTGTAGAAAGGCCCGGATTTTCCGGGCTTTTTATTTTTTCAGAAAATAATTCAAAATCTATGATATATCGTACACAACAAATTCTAAATTAATTTATACTGAAAATCCGAACGATTTTAATAAGTCGAATAATAAAAAAACAGATATGGAAGGTCAGACAAATGTACCAGACATTCACCGTGCGGATAGAAGAAGAGCTATCGGAAAAATTGAAGTACATTGCGGACTGCGAAGGACGCACCAAGAACAGGCAGGTGGAACGCCTCATCAAAAACCTGGTGGCGGATT